>JBMTAG010000046.1:0-26792 GCA_049428505.1 Opitutaceae bacterium
GGTGAAGCCCGCGAGGAAGCGCCGCTTCGCGTTCCCTTGGTCCGCCACCGCGCCCAGGATCGGCGCCAGCAGGGCCACCAGCAGGCCCGAAACCGCGTTCCAGGTGCCGAGGTACGCCGTGGTCTGCGCCGGACTGAGCCCCTCGCCCGCGCCCCAGTAATCCTGAAAGAGGATCGGGAAGAAGGCGGTCATCACCACGACCGCCCAGCCCGAATTGGCCCAGTCGATCAGGGCCCAGGACCAGAGGCTCCGCCGTTCGGGGTTCATCGCGGCTGGGGGCGCTCGTCCCGGGTCCTACCGGAGATGTCGGGCGAGGAAATCGAGCAGGACGGGGCGGAGGTCGCGCTCCAGGGGCTTCCTCTGCCAGGTCTCCAAGTCGAAGGTGTGTCCCGCCCGCTCCAGCATCACGAGTTCGTGGCGCGCGCCGCGTTCCCGCGCCACCCGGTCCAGCTCCTCGGCCTGCCGGTAGTCCACCGTGGCGTCGCGTCGTCCGTGCAGGGTCAGCAGCGGGACGCTGGCGGGCGAAAGGTGGTTCACCGGCGAGGCGAGGCGGAAAACCGGATCCGCGGCGTCGCGCGCCGAAAACACCCGGAGATGAGCCCCCTCGGGCGGGCGGATCTCGCCGGGGGTCCCGTCGGCGGCGACCTGCCGCCGCGTGAGGATGTTGGTGATGCCGTAAAGGTTCACGCCGCACGCGACCGCGCTGGAGACCCCCGGATAAGGCGTCGCGGCGCCCTCGGGTTCGAGCCCGGTTCGGCCCGCCGTCAGGGCGACCATCAGGGCGAGGTGTCCGCCCGCCGAACCGCCGCCGACCGCGATCCGCGCGGGATCAATCCGGTAGCGGGCCGCCTGCGCCCGGAGGAAGCGGACGGCGTTCTTGCAGTCGAACAGCAGGGTGGGCCACGCGCCGTCGCCCAGCCGGTAGTCCACGCTCACCGCCACGTAGCCGGCGCGGGCCAGGGTGCCGCACACGTTCGCGGCGCGGGCCTCGTTCTTGGTGCCCCCGGTCCAGCCGCCCCCGTGGATCCAGACGAAGCCGGGCCGCAGCTCGGTGCCGGCCGCGGCCGGCAGGTAGACGTCGAGCCGCTCCGTCCGATCCGGGGCCAGAAAGGCGACGTCCTTCTCGACCGTGAAGCCCGGGTCGGCGGCGCGGGCGACCGCGAGGGCGAGGAGCGCGAGCAGGGGGGCGAGGGCAGGGCGCATGCGGGGCTGATGCCGGGGCCGCGGGGACGCGTCAACGTTCCGGCGCCGCGCGCCTCACCACGTGCAGAGGCCGTCCACGTGGCGCGCCGAGCCGTCCCGCGCCCAGCCGTCGAGTTGCGCCTGGTCCTTGAGCTGCTGCCCCCGGGCGCGGGGCACGGCGGCGAAGACGCTGGGGCATTCCGCGACGGCCGTCATGTCGCCCCAGAGCTTCTCGAACTGGGCGACGGGAAAGACGTCCTCCTGCCCGTGACCCCAGCGGCGCTTCACCTCCTTGAGGGTGACGTAGGTGGGCACGCGGGCGGCCAGCGCACGCACGGCGGCGGCGGTGCGGACGGGGTCGGCCGCTTCGGCGCGGGTCAGCCCGAACAGGTCGAGCAGGCGATCGACGTCCACCCAGCAGGTGTTGGTGCTGTAGTAGGTGAGGGCGAATTCGTCCTCCTCGCGGGGCAGGGCGAGGCCCTCGACCAGCCGCAGGCGGCCGTCGACGCGGGCCAGCCCGCCGCCGTGGTCCTCGAGGCGGCGCGGGATGACCTCCCAGCCGAGGGTGGCGCCGGACTGCCGGAACCACCCGAGCAAGGCGGGATCGAGCGTCGCGCCCAGCGTGTCGATGTTGTGCACGAGGAGCGTGCGCAGCGCCGGGCGATCCGCGAGCAGGCGGGCGAGGGTCCCGTTCTTGAGCAGGTTGGGCAGTTCGAACCAATGGCCGACGGGATGCAGGCACTGGGCGGGCAGGTTGTCGGTGTAGTCCGACCCTTCGCCCGCGGCCCGGGCCCATTGGACCAGCGCGGCGCGGACGCTGCCGCGCAGCTTTTCCTTCTGCTCGTCGAGCCGCTGCTGGGCCGTCTCCTGCCACGCGAAGTGCAGGTCCCGCTCCATCGGCACCAGCCGCAGCCCGATCGACCGACCGGGGGAGAGCAGCACCTCCGTGCCGGGCACCGGCCCGAGGCCCGCCAGGTGGCCGGCGAGGGCCGCGTGGGTCAGGTGCGAGGTGGTGAAGACGTGCGGGATCGTGACGCCGTGCTCGGCCGCGGTGCACCGCGACTTCGCGAGGTGCACCTCGGCGAAACTGCGGTGGCGGCCCGCGAACTTGGCGAACGGGTGGAGCGCCTTGGCGACGCCCGCCCCCTGCGTCCAGCGGCTGCCCACGCCGGCCGCGTAGGTGACGACCGCGGCTTCGCCCCGCCGGAGGGCGGCGGCGCCCTCGGCCCGCAGCGCGGCGGAAGCGGTCTCGGCCGCGAAGAGGTCGCCCGGGTCGACGTCCTCGATCCGGGTGCTCGGCGGGAGCCGGTTGCGGGCGAGCCCGATGCGCCCGGCGCGCAGGTCGGTGCGGATCTGCTCGTGCTGCTCCCGATCGAAGCCGTTGCCGTCCAGCAGGCGGTCCAGCTGGCCGGCCTCGCCCTCGCCGCCGGCGGTGCCCGGAAGGAGGCGGTCGAGCAGGCTGGGCAGCAGCGCGGCGAACTCGCCCCCCTGCCGCGCGGCGCGGGTGAACTGCTGCAGGTCGGCGCGCTCGCGGGGGCTCAGGTCGCGGGCCTGGCGGCGCAGCCAGCCGGGCACGGCCTGCTGGTAGAATGCCGGCGGCAGCAGCGCCGCGGCCCCCTCGAGCCGCGCGGCCACCGAGCCCTCCTCGTTGATCGCGAAGTCGTAGACCACCGGATCCATCGCGAAGGGCAGGGCGGGCTCCAGTTCCCGCTTGGTCGCGAGCATGATCGCGAGGAGCCGCTCCTGGGCCTCCGCGCGGCGCGCCGGGGCGAAGATGAAGCCCATGCCCCCGCCGGCCATCCCGCCCAGCATCCAGAACCCCCAGAAATCCTCCCCGAAGGCGGCGCGCGTCCGCTCGATCACGAGCTCCGTGTAGCGGTTGCTCACCCAGGGGATGATCGTCTGCAGCGGACCGAAGAAGTTCGCGGTCAACGCCCGGCCCAGCCCCCGGATGTCCCCCGCCGCCAGCAGGCCGAGGATCTCATCGAGGGTCGCGATCGCCCGCCCCCGCGCGATCCACTCCTCGGCGCTCCGCAGGAGGTACTTCTCGGTGGCCATCTCGAGGATGGGGCCGACGTTCTGCGCCATCCCCCCGTGCACGATCACCAGCGAGTCCTGCAGGGCGCGGCGGGCCGCCGCCGGCACGCGCTCCGGCCCGAGCAGGGTGTGCCGGGGCAGCAGGCACCCGCGGCTGATCCCGTGCTCGGGATCGCCGGGCCGCGCCGGCGCGCCCTCGATCAGCTTGATGCCCGGCCACAAGCCGCCCGAATCCTGCCACCCGCCGCCGGAACCGCCCAGCCATTCCCCCAGGATCGCGCGCGCCGCCACGATGCGGCGATCCGCCTCCGCCAACGGCCCCTCCAGGGCGCTGATCTGGCCGGTCGCCCGCATGCAGACGCCGATCAGGGCGCCGAGCAGGTTGGTCGACACGGCGAGGCGCGAGCCCTTGGGAATCCGGTTCACGCTGCTCACCAGCTCGCAGCCCCGGCCCGGACCAAACACCGCGCCCAGCAGCGCCCCCAGCTCCGCCCCCGAACGCTCGATGCCCGGCGGCACGATGCCCGCCGCGATCACCGCCGCCTTGAGCAGCCCGAGATGGTCCCGCCCGAAGTCGAACACGTCGTCCAGCGTGGCCAGGCAGGCCGAGGCCTCGAGGTCGACGCTCGCCAGCCGGATCACGGGTTCGTCGATGACCCGGAAGTAGGCCTCGATCGGCGGGCGCGGGCCCGCGTCCCGCCCGTGGACGCCCAGGTCGACCGAAAGGTTCAGCACCCGGGCGCCCTCCGGGAAATCCATCCCGAGGAAGAAGATGTCGCTCCAGCCGCAGTGGGTGAGGTCCATCCGCACCGGGGTCCGTTCGCGCAGGAGCGGGTGCGGGCCGGTCCCGCCGGGGGCGAGCAGGTCGCCGCGCACCCGCAGCGGCTGGTCGAGGGGGTGGCCGAGGCGGAACATCCACGCGTTGCCCTGGGTCGCGCGCACGGTCCGGCGCACCTGGTCGGCGAGGGTCTGGAACGCCAGCGCGTGGTGGGCGGCGGCCAAGGCGCTGCAGAGCGTCTCGCTGGGCCCGTGCGTCTCCTGCGCGCGGCGGAAGGTGGTGATGGCCTCCTCGAACCGGCGCTCCAGCAGGTGCCGGAAGCCGGCGGGCGGCACGCGCCCGAGCCGGTTCAACCCGGGCTGCGCCGGCAGGTGGTACCGGTGCAGGGAGGCGAGGAACAGGAGGGCGCGGACCCGCCGGTACAGGTTCTCCTCGCGCCGCCGGTAGGCGTCGAGTTCCTCCCCCGCCGCCAGCAGGGCGGGGAGGTCGCGCCCGGCGCACCAGGCATCCAGCGCCCGGTCCCGGGTCGCGGCTTCCGGGGAGGTGATGAGTTCGAGGACGCTCATGGCCGGGGCTTATTCGGCGCGGGCGGCCACCAGCTCGAGCAACTGGGTCAGGACGCGGTCCCGGTCGCGGCCGGAGAGGGACAGGGCGAGCTGCGCGTAGAGGAGACCGTACGGGGCGCCGATGTCGAACCGCCGCCCGGCGACGCTGAAGGCGAGGTAGCGGCGCCGCGCCGCAAGGGCGTGGAGCGCGGGCGACAGGCCCAGCGGCCGGCCGGGGTCGCGCGCGGCCTGTTCCTCCAGCAGCGGAAAGAGTTCCGGCGGGAGCACGTGCAGGCCGAAGAAACAGAGGTAGAAGCCGGCCCGCAGCCCGGGCACGATCAGCTGCTGTTCCGCCACCGTCGGGGTCGGTTTCTCGAGCACCGTCTCGACCTGGTAGAGCGGCCGCTCACCCCCGACCAGGCGCCCGCCCACCGCGCCGAATGCCGTCAGCTGGCTCTCGCGGGTCGGCTGGACGGCGGAGACGGAGGCCTGCTCGGCCACCGCCACGTCGATGAGTTGCCGGGCGCAGCCGGTGGCCGCGTGGGCCACGTGCAGGTGGTCGCCCACCAGGTGCAGGAAGCTCTCGTCGCCGACGAAGGCCCGGCCGCAGAGGATGGCGTGGCCGTAGCCGCGCGGCTCCGCCTGCGGGAGGAAGCGGACGCGCCCGCGGAGGCGGCCGCAGGCCTCGCCGTAGCGCGCCTCGTCGCCCGGGCACACCACCACCCCGAACTCCTCGATGCCGGCGGCCTCCGCCTCCTCGAGCACCACCTGCAGGGCGGACTTGGGCACCCCGGCCGGGTCGATGAGCGTCTGCAGGGGCAGCGTGCGCTGGCGCGGGTTGGCGGCGGTGACCAGGGCTTTGCGGATCTTCATCGGGGGCGGGGGAGGGCGGCGGCACGCTGCGCCGGTGGCGGGCCGCCCACAAGCCGGAAGGAGGCCGGGCCGCGCCCCGGCGGCCCCGGGCGAGATTCTCTGCCGGGTGGATTGACCGGCCCCGCATTTCCGCTACGCCTAATCCGCTTATGCCCGCGAAGACCGCCCGCCGCCGTCCCGCCCCGTCGCACCCCCTGGTGCTGCCGGGCACGGTGTACATCACCCGGCAGGTGCACTTCAACTCGGCCCACCGGCTCTTCAACCCGGGCAAGAGCCTCGCGTGGAACCAGCGCCACTACGGCCTCTGCACGAACCCGCACTGGCACGGCCACAACTACGTGCTCGAGGTCACCGTCGCCGGCGAGCCGCACCCCGAGACCGGCTACATCATCGACCTCTCGGAGCTCAAGCGGATCGTCCACCTGGCCGTGGTGGACAAGTGCGATCACCGCAACCTCAACGACGAGGTGGATTTCCTCCGCGGCACGATCCCCTCCACCGAAAATCTGGTCATCGCCTTCTGGCGCGAGATCGAGCCGCACCTGCCCCGCGGAGCCAGGCTTTACCGGGTGCGGCTGTTCGAGACGCCCCGCAACTTCGCCGACTTCTACGGCCCGAACCCGCCCCCCTGAACCGGGGCCCGGCCCGTGCGCGGCGGTTATCGTCCCCCCGCCGCCCGGGCCTCCTCCCACCAAAAACGAGATGAAGCAGAAACCGATGTACCTCCACGCGACGGCCGGCGGCGTGCCGCCCCGGGTGTCCCGGGGGTTTGATGCCCAGTTCACGCCCCCGCCGGGTTACGTCGACACGTTGCCGGACATGATGGAGGCGGTGAACGCCGCCGAGGGCGCGCGGGTCCCGATCCAGCAGGTCGGCTGCGCCAATTTCCGCCTGCCGCTGCGCTTCCGCACCGCCGCCGGCCGCGAGATCGTGCTCGAGACCTCCGTCACCGGCACGGTCTCCCTCCAGGCCGGCCTCAAGGGCATCAACATGGGCCGGATCATGCGCTCGTTCTACGAGCACGAGGACGAGGTCTTCACCTTCGACACGCTCCGCCGGCTCCTGCTCAAGTACCAGCGCAAGATCGACGCCTTCCACGCCCGGATCCGCCTCTCGTTCTCCTACCCGATCCGCCAACCCAGCCTGCGCAGCGGGCTCTCGGGCTGGCAGTACTACCGCGTTTCCCTCGAGGGTACGATGGAGCGCACCGGCGCCTTCCGGCGGGTGATCGAGTTCGACTTCGTCTACTCGTCCACCTGCCCCTGCAGCGCCGAACTTGCGGAGCACGCCCGCCACACGCGCGGCGCCTACGCCACACCCCACGCGCAGCGCTCCAAGGCCCGCGTCCGCGTCGCCCTCGCCCCTCGCCGCAACCTCACCATCGAGGACCTGCAGGCCCACTGCCGCCGCGCCCTCCGGACGGAGACGCAGGTGATGGTCAAACGTGAGGACGAGCAGGCCTTCGCCGAGCTCAACGGCGCCAACATCAAATTCGTCGAGGACGCCGCCCGCCTGCTGTACCGGGAACTGGCCGGCGACGCCCGCATCGCCGACTTCGAGGTCGCCTGCTCCCACCTCGAATCGCTCCACTCCCACGACGCGGTCAGCGTCATCTGCAAGGGCGTGAAGGGCGGCTTCACCGGCGACTTCATGGACTTCGGCTCGCTGCTCTGCTGAGGGCCCCCGCCGTGCCGCCGCCCCGTCGCGCCTCCCGCCCCCGCGGCCCCGTGGTGCTCCTCACCGGCGCCTCGCAGGGGATCGGCGCCGCCCTCGCGCGCACCTTCGCCCGCGAGGTGCCCGGGGTCCGTCTCGCCCTGGTCGCCCGCTCCGCCGGCCGCCTCGCCGCCGTGGCCGGCGCGTGCCGCCGGCTCGGGGCCGCCGCCGCCGAGGTCTTCCCGGCCGACGTGGCGGACGCCGCCGCGGTCGAGGCCCTCGCCGCCGCCGTCGGCCGCCGGTTCGGCCCGGTGGAGGTGCTCATCAACAACGCCGGGGTCTTCCGTGCCGCTTCCTTTCTCGAGACGAGCGTGGCGGAGTTCGACGCCCTCGTGGCCGCGAACCTGCGCAGCGCCTTCCTCGTTTCCCGCGCCTTCGTGCCCGCGATGCTCCGCCGCCGCCGCGGCGACGTGTTCTTCCTGAGCTCGATCGCCGGCCTCGGGCCCTACCCGGGCGGCACCGCCTACTGCGCAGCCAAGGCCGGCGTCACCAGCCTCGCCCGCGTCCTCCGCGCCGAGACCCGCGGCCGCGGCCTGCGCGTCTGCTGCGTCCACCCGGGCGCCACCTGGACGCCCTCCTGGGCGGGCAGCGGCGTCCCCCCCGGGCGAATGATGCCCGCGGCGGACATCGCCCGCGCCATCGTCGACGCCCATCGTCTCTCCCGCCGCACCGTCCTCGAGGAACTTATCCTGCGCCCCGCCGCGGGGGACTTGTGACCACGGCCGCGGCCGGCGCGGCCCGCTCCCCCCTTGCTTCGTCCGCGCGGCCCTGTTTGCGTGTCGCGTCCGTCCGATGACCGACGACGTCGAAGCCGCCCCGCCCGCGCCCGCCGCAGCCCGCCACCTCGCCCCGGGCGACGTGGGGCTGGTGACGCCGCGCGACTTCACGCATGCGGCCCCCTTCACCTTCCGGTCGGGGCAGGTCCTGCCGGGCTTCCGCCTGCGGTATGAGACCTACGGGGAGCTCAACCCGCCGCGCGACAACGTGATCGTCATCTGCCACGCGCTCAGCGGCGACCACCACTGCGCCGGCTGGCACTCCCCGGCCGACCGCAAGCCGGGCTGGTGGAACAACCTGATCGGCCCGGGCAAGGCGGTCGACACCCGCCGCTTCTTCGTGGTCTGTGCCAACGTCCTCGGCGGGTGCCAGGGCTCGACCGGCCCCTCCTCCCCCGACCCCGCGACCGGCCGCGCCTTCGGGGCCGCCTTCCCGCCGGTGACCATCCCGGACATGGTGCGCGCGCAGCGGCTGCTGCTCGACCACCTGGGCGTCGCCGCGGTGCACGCGGTGATCGGCGGCTCGATGGGCGGGATGCTCGCGCTCCAGTTCGCGATCGAATACCCGGGGCTGGTGCGGCGCGTGCTCGCGATGGCCACCACGGGCCGGGAGAGCGCCCAGGCCATCGCCTTCAATGAAGTCGGACGCCAGGCGATCATGCAGGACCCGGCGTGGAA
Organism: Opitutaceae bacterium; assembly: GCA_049428505.1. Lineage (GTDB taxonomy): Bacteria > Verrucomicrobiota > Verrucomicrobiia > Opitutales > Opitutaceae > ER46. The sequence goes on from JBMTAG010000046.1 coordinate 8,583, forward strand.
CCGCGGGGACTACGCGCTCGGCGAGGGGCCGCGGGTGGGTCTGGCCATCGCCCGGATGATGGCGCACATCACCTACCTGTCCGACGCCTCGATGGACCGGAAGTTCGGCCGGCGGAAGCGCCGCGCCGCCGAGGCGAAGGCCTCCGCGTTCGACGTGCAGTTCGAGGTCGAGGGCTACCTCCGGCATCAGGGCCAGAGCTTCATCAACCGGTTCGACGCCAACACGTACCTCTACATCACCCGGGCCCTCGACCAGTTCGACCTCGAGGAGGCGGCCGGCTCCCTCGAGGCGGCCTTCGCCCCGGTCAAGGCCGAGACGCTCATCGTCGGCTTCACCAGCGACTGGCTCTTCCCGCCCGAGCAGAACCGGGCCCTCGCCCTCGCGCTGCTCCGCGCCGGCAAGCGCGCCAGCTACGCCGAGCTCGCCACCGACCTCGGCCACGACTCCTTCCTCCTCGAGTCCGAGGAACTCTACGCCCTCGTCCGCGGCTTCCTCGAGCGCCCCGCGACGCCCGCCCCCTGACCGCCCCCGCCGATGGAAAAGCGCACCGTCGACATGCAGATCATCGGGGACTGGGTGGAGCCGGGCACGCGCGTGCTCGACCTGGGCTGCGGCCAGGGCGACCTGCTCGCCTACCTGATGCAGAGCAAGGGCGTCGCCGCCGTCGGGGTGGACCTCGACTTCGATCGCATCGCGGCCTGCGTTCGCCGCGGCGTTTCCGCCTACCAGGGGGACATGACCACCCTGATGCGCGCGTTCCCCGAGCGGTACTTCGACCGCGTCATCTGCTCCCGCACGGTCCAGGAGCTGGCCGAGCCCAAGGCGGTCATCCTCGAGGCGCTCCGCGTCGGCCGCGCCCTCACGGTCGGCTTCGTCAACCATGGCTTCTGGAAGAACCGCGTCGCGATGCTCCTCGGGGGCCGCAAGGTGCGCAACGAGGTCTACACCACGGCCTGGTTCGAGAGCCGCCCGGCCAACCCGGTGACGATCGCCGACTTCGAGGACTTCTGCGCCGCCCACGGCATCCGCGCCGCCCGCCGCGCCCACCTCGCCGGCAACTGGCGCGACCCGTGCCCGCTGCTGCCGAACCTGCTCGCCGGCTACGCCCTCTACGACCTGACGCGCGCCTGAGCCGGCCGGGCTTCCGGCGGGAGTCGCGCGCAAATCCTGTTTGCACCCCGCGGGGCTTTGGTGCGTCTTGCCGGCGTATGCTGTCCCGCGCCCTACCCCTCCTCGCGTTGGCCGTCCTGCTCGCCGCTCCGGCGCGCGCCGCCGCCAGCGACGTCCAGATCACCGCCGCCGCCGACCGCCTCAAGGTCACCGTCGCCGGGAAGCCCTTCACCGAGTACATCTTCAAGGGGACGCCCCGCCCGATCCTCTACCCGGTGCTCGCCGCGGACGGCACACCGATGACCCGCAATTACCCGATGCAGAAGGGCGTGGCCGGGGAGGTCGAGGACCACCCGCACCACCGCTCGCTCTGGTTCACCCACGGCGACGTCAACGGCGTCGATTTCTGGGCCGAGAACTCCGACCAGAAGGGCCGCATCGTGAACCAATCCGTGAGCCACGCGGTCGCCGACGGGGCGGCCCGCATCACCTCCCGCAACCAGTGGGTCGGCCCCAATGGGGTGGTGCACCTGGAGGACGAGACGGTCCTCCGCCTGCACGGCACCGCGGACGCGCGCTTCATCGATTACGAGGTCACCCTCCGGGCTCCCGCGGGCAAGCCGGCGGTGTTGGGCGACACCAAGGAGGGGTCCATGGCGATCCGGCTCCCGCTCTGGATGACCCCGACGCACAGCCAGGGCCGCGGCAAGAAACACGAGGGCAAGGGCACGATCGTCAACGCGGAGGGGATCCGCAACGACGCCACCTGGGGCAAGCGCTCCACCTGGGTCGACTACCACGCGCCCCGCGACGGCAAGGTGTACGGCGTGGCGATCTTCGACCACCCCGCGAACCCGCGCCACCCGACCTGGTGGCACGTGCGCTCCTACGCGCTCTTCGCCGCGAATCCCTTCGGCAAGCACGACTTCGAGAACCTCAAGGACCAGCCGAAGGCCGGCGAGCTGGTGATCCCCGCCGGCGGCAGCGTGACCTTCCGCTGGCGCTTCTACTTCCACTTCGGGGACGAGAAGGCCGGCCGGGTCGCCGAACAGTACCAGGCCTTCGCGGCGCGCCGCTGACCGCGCCCCCGTGCGCCGCGCGTCCCTGCTCCTCCTGCTGCTGCTGGCGCGGCTGGCGGCCCAGGGGGACGACGCGGTGGCGCTGCCGCCGTTCCTCGTCGAGGCCCAGGTCAAGGGTCGCCCGTGGCGCTACGGCGAGGCGATGGGCTACGAGATCCTCTCCCGCTGCCCGGACGGCACCACGCGGCGGGTGGTCGAGGCCCACCACCGCCTTCACGAACTGCTCGGCGAGGTGCTGCCGCCCGCCCTGCGCTGGCACTCGTCCGTCCCGCGCAGCCTGATCCTCTTCGACGAGGAACTGCAGCCTGCGTCCTCCCAGGAGGTGGTGCGGCGCCTGCTCCAACCCGGCTTGAACGGGGTCCCCGACGAGCCCGCGCCGCCGGGCCCCCGGGGCATCCGCCTCCCGGAACCCGGCCGGCGCTACAACTTCCTGCCCAACCTCCGGCTGGCGGATCGCGATGCGCTGGCGGTCTTCATGATCGTGCGGCGCGATGATTTCGAGGCGGACCGGCTCTCGCTGACGCTCGACTACGTGCGGTTCCTCGTCACCCAGCGGGTGCCCGCGCTGCCCGGCTGGTTCGTTGCGGGGTTCCTCACGCTCTACCAGCGGGTGGCCTTCGAGGACGGCGAACTGGTGTTTCCGGCGCTGGACTGGCCCTTTCCACCGGCGGCCGAAGGTGCGCCCGCGGTCGCGGCGATCGCGGACCTGCTGCAGCCGCGCTTGCCGCCCCCGGTCGAACCCGCGGCCCTCGCCGCGCGCCGCCGCTGGCTGGCGGAGGCCGCGCTGCTCGTGCGGTGGGGCCTCGAGGCCGACCGCGGGGCCCACCGCACGGGGCTGTGGCAACTGGTCGAGCGCGGCGCCGTGGAGGGCTACTCGGCGGAACTGTTCCGCCAGTGCCTCGGGCTTGAGCCCGCCCAGGCCCGGGAAAGGCTGGCCGCCTACCTTCCCCGGGCGACGTCGCAACCCGCCCGCTTCGCCCTGCCCCGCCGCGCGCGCCTGCCGGCCTTCCCGCTCGCCGAGGCGTCCGAGCTCGACGTCGCCCGCCTCAAGGGCGACTGGGAACGGCTCGAGGTCCCTTACGTGCGCGAGATCTCCTCCGCGCTGGCGCCCCGCTACCTCGAGCAGGCCCGCCGCACGTTGCGCCGGGCCTATGACCGCGGCGTCCGCGACGCGCGGCTGTTGGAGGTGATGGCGCTGTGCGAGATCGATGCGGGCGCGGACGCGGCGGGGGCCGAACTGCTGGAATCCGCCGCGGCCCTGGGCCGCCTGCGGCCGCGCGCCGCGGCGGAGCTCGGCCGGCTCCGCCTGGCGGCGCGGCGGGCCGAGGCCCACGGGGGCCGGCTGGATGCGGACGCGCTCGCCACCGTGCTGGAACCGCTGTTCGCGGCGCGCGCCCTCGCCCCCCCGCTGGTCGAGGTCTACGAGCGCCTCGGCGAGGCGTGGGCCGCGGCGGCGGTGCGGCCCACCCGCGGCCACCTCGCGGTGCTGCTCGAGGGCGTGCGACTGTTCCCGCGCCAGGCCCCGCTGGTCCTGCGCGCGGCGGAGCTCCACCTTGAGCACGGCTACGCGGAGGAGGGGGCGTCGCTCCTCGAGGTGGCCGAGCGGATGGCGGAGGACCCGGCGGCGCGGGAACGCGCGGCCACGTTGCGCGCCCGGCTGCCGGGCCCGCGCGACTGACGCGGGCCCGGGGTGGCCGCGGCCACCCGGCCCCCGCCGCCTCAGGGCGCGTGGCGTTTCGCCTTCGAGCGACCGCCGCGCCAGACGTCGTACTGCGGGTCCGCGTACTGCTGGAAAAACGCGTCGAGCCGCCCGGCCAGTTCCCTTCGCCGCGCCTCGCTGCCCGGCTGCCCGTAGAGGTTGAAGCGTTCGCGCGGGTCCCGCCGCAGGTCATACAATTCGTGCGGTCCCTCGGGGTGGCGCGCGACGTACTTCCAGTCGTCCGTGCGGATGGCGCGGGTCGTCTCCATCTCGTAGAACACCACGGGGTCCCAGGGGAGCCGACCGCCGCTGAGCGCCGCGGAGAAGTCGCGGCCCGGCGAGCGCGGCGCGACGGGCATCCGGTCCCCGAGCCCGAGGTGGGCGAGGACCGTCGGCAGGAAGTCGTAGTTGCTCACGAGCAGGTCGCTCGTCTGGCCGGCCGGGATGCGGCCGGGATGGCGGAAGATCAGCGGCACCTGCATCATCAGCTCGTGGGCGCCGGTCGGGCGGAAGTGGTCGCCCATCCCCCACATCCCGTTCTGCCCGCCCATCCAGCCCTGATCCGAGGTGTAGACCACGAGCGTGTCGTCGCCCAGCCCGAGCCGCTCCAGGCCGGCCAGCACCTCGCCCACGCCGTCGTCGACGCCGCTGACCTCGGCGGCGGTGCGCTCCATCGCGTTCTGGCGGTTGTGGAAGGCCTTGTTCGCGTGCTGCCAGGGGTGCATCGCGTCGACCGGGAAGCTCTGGAACTGGCGCCCGCGGTAATAGGCCGCGTGCCGGTTGCGCGGCGGGTGGTTCATCAGGCCGCCGAGGACGTAGGGCCCGTTGTAGGCGAGGAAGAGGAAGAACGGCCGCTCCCGGTTGCGCTCGATGAAGCGCAGGGCGCGGTCGGTCCAGAGGTCCGTCGTGTAGCCCGCCTCGCGCCGCACCTTCCCGTCCTCGATCACGTCCTGGTCGTAGAATTCGCGCGTGTGCCCGTCGGGCTTGGTCACCCAGTAGTCGAAGCCCTCGGAGGGCGTGAGGTTGGCGCCGAGGTGCCACTTGCCGCTGAGGCCGCACGCGTAGCCGGCGTCGCGCAGGATTTCCCCGAGCGACGTGAACTCGCGGAGGGTGTTGTAGGCCTCGGGGCCCATCATGAAGCGCGGGTCGAGGAACGAGTGCACGCCGTGCTGGGAGGGGAGGAGCCCGGTGAGCAGGGTCGCGCGGGTGGGGGAGCACACGGGATTGCTGGCGAGCGCGCGGGTGAAGCGGATGCCCTCGCCGGCCAGGCGGTCGACGTGCGGCGTGCGGATGTCGGGGTTGCCGTAGCAGCCGAGGGTCCAGGCCCCCTGGTTGTCGGTCAGGATGAGGACGAGGTTCGGCGGGCGGGCCGCGCGGGGGGCGGCGGCCACCAGGGCCGGGGTGAGCAGCAACGCGGCGAGGAGGGCGCGGACGGGGCGGGGAAGGGGCACCCGGGGGGGATAGCGTGCCGCGTGGGCCCCTGCCAAGCCCGTCCGGCTCAGCGGGCCGGGACCGCCGGATCCCAGGGCGGCAGGAAGCCCCAGCGCTGGGCGGAGAACAGGCCGCGATCGCTCAGCTTGAGATCGGGGATGACCAGCAGCGCCAGGAACGAGAGCGTCATGAAGGGCGCGTCGAGGCGGGAGCCGAGCGCCTTCGCGCGGCGGTCGAGCGCCGCGTAACGGCGCGCCACCTCGGCGCCGGGGCGGTCCGACATCAGCCCCGCGATCGGCAGCGGCAGGTCCGCGGTGCGGCCGCCGCCGACCACCGCGAGGCCGCCGCGCCGCGCAATGACGCGGTTCACCGCCGCGGTCAGCGCCGCGTCGTCCGTGCCGACGGCCACGAGGTTGTGCGAGTCGTGCGCCACCGAGGAGGCGATGGCGCCGCTGCGCAGACCGAAGCCCCGCACGAACGCGACCGCGACCGGCGCCCGGCGCGCGTAGCGGTTCACCACCACGAGCTTCAGCACGTCGCGCCGCGGATCCGCCTCGACCCGCCCGCGCACGACCCGCGCCGGCGCCCGCGTGTGGCGGGTGACGAGCTGGCCGTTCAGGGCCGTGATGACGTGGAGCTGTGGCGCCGGGCCCGGCGGCGCGACAACCGCGAAATCCTCCAGCCGCCGCGGCTCCGCCCGGAACCGGTTGGGCGTCGCGCTGGGTTGCCGGGGCAGGCGGGTCCGGCCCCCGGCCGCGACCAGCTCCCCGCCGAGGTAGGTGCGCCGCACGCGGAAGCGGCGCCAGCCGTCGACCACGATGAAGTCCGCCCGGTCGCCCGGCCGGAGCAGGCCGACGTCGAGGCCGTAATGCACGACGGGGTTGACGCACGCGCAGCGGAGCACGTCCAGGCGGTCCGCGCCGGTGGCGAGGGCGCGGCGCACGTGGCGATCGAGGTGGCCGCCGACCAGAAGGTCGGGGTGGAGGTCGTCGCAGCAGAACATCACGCGGTCGGCGTGGCGGCGCAGCAGGGGGGCGAGGGCGGCGAAATTGCGCGCGGCCGAACCCTCGCGGATGAGGATCCGCATGCCGGCCGCGAGCTTGTCGCGCGCCTCCGCGAGCGTGAAGCACTCGTGGTCCGTCGAGGGGCCGGCCGCGGCGTAGGCGGCGGCCTGGGCGCCCCGTAGGCCGGGGGCGTGGCCGTCGACGGGCTTCCCGTGGCGCCGTGCGGCCGCGATCATCGCGCGCAGGCCGGGGTCGCCCGCCAGCAGCCCGGGGAAGTTCATCACCTCGCTCAGGTAATGAATGCCCGGGTCGGCCAGCAGGCGGGCGACGGCGCGCGGCCCGAGCCGGGCCCCGGCGGTCTCGAACGCGGTCGCCGGCACGCAGGACGGTGCCCCGAAGGCCACCCGCAGGGGCGTGCGCCGCGCGTCGCGCAGCATGTAGCGGACGCCCGCCTCGCCGAGGACGTTGGCGATCTCGTGGGGGTCCGACACCGTGGCGACGGTGCCGTGGACGACCGCGAGCCGCGCGAATTCGGCGGGCGGGAGCAGGGAGCTTTCGATATGGATGTGGGCGTCGACGAAGCCGGGCAGAATCAGGGGCCCGCCGCGGCCGCGCGGATCGGGTGTGAGCGCCACGATGCGTCCGGAGCGCCAGGTGACGCGCCCGGGGTAGACGCGCCGGGCGTGCAGGTCGACGATCTGGCCGGTCAGGGAGCGGGGGAGGGCGGTGGCGGGCATCGGGCGGAGGCGGTCAGTTGACGCGGTTCCAGAGCGGTTCGCCGAGGACCGCGGCGCGCGCGAGGCGGGCGGAGGTGCCGCGCATCTCCACCATCCCCTCGGGACTGCAGAAGGCGGCGTGGCAGGTCACGATCAGGTTCGGCGTGGCGGCCTCCTCCGCGGTGCGCAACGGCTCGTCCTCGACCACGTCGAGCCCGGCGCCGCCGAGGTGGCCGGAGCGCAGCGCGGCGAACACCGCCGCCTTGCGCACGAGGTCGCCGCGGGCGGTGTTGACCAGGAACGCGCCCGGCCGGAGGGCGGCGAGCTCGCGTTCCCCGATCATCCCGTGTGTCTCCGCGTTGAGCGGGCAATGGAGCGAGAGCGTGTCGGCGGCGGCGAGCAGTTCGGCAAGGGAAGCGGCGCGCGCGATCCCCAGCGCCTTCTGGACCCCCGGGGGCACGTGCGGGTCGAAGAACATCACGCGGAAGCCGAAGGCCTTGGCGCGCAGCGCGGTGGCGGTGCCGATGCGGCCGAGGCCCACGAGGCCGAAGGTCTGGGTGGACAGCCGCCGCATCCGCGCGCCCACGTTGATCTTCCAGCCGAGGCGCTTGGCCTCGGCGTCGAGGGGAAACAATTGGCGGTAAAGCGCCAGGGTCAGGGCGAGCGCATGGTCCGCCACCTCCTCGGTGCCGTAGTCGGGGACGTTGCACACCGCGATCCCGGCGCGGGCGGCGGCGGCGATGTCCACGCTGTCGAACCCGACCCCGTTGCGGATCACCGCGCGGCAGCGGCGCAGGCGGGCGATCACGCCGGCGTCGACCCGCGGGCCGTGCCAGAGGATGATCGCGTCCGCGCCGAGCACCTCGTCCGGGAAGGGCGCGTCGAAATCCAGCCATACCGTGCGGAGGTCCGCGACCTCGGCGAGGAAGGGGCGTTCGATGGTGGCTTCGTGGTCGGTGAACTTGAATTCCCGGGGGCAGAGGATCACGACCGAGGGGCGGGGCATGGGAAAAACACTTTGACCGGAGGCTGGCCGGTTGTCACCCCTCCGGAAAGCCTGATCCCGCCCGGACGTGAACCTTACCTCCCCCTGCCTCGCCCTGCTGCTCTCCCTTGCCGTGGTTCCCGCGCTGCCGGCGCAGCGGGAGAAATTGCCGGCCGACGACCTGGAGTTCGTCGAGAAGACGTGGCCCGAGGCGCGTAAAACGCAGACGGGCATCCGCTACGTGATCTTGCGCGAAGGGGCCGGGGAATCGCCCAAGCCGGGAGACAAGGTCAACGTCCTCTACGTGGGTCGCCTGCTCAACGGCACGGTCTTCGATCAGGCGACGGAGGCGGACAAGCCGTTCAGCTTCCGGGTTCGGCGGGAAATGGTGATCGAGGGGTGGGAGCAGGTGCTCCAGCTGATGCGCAAGGGCGAGAAACGCCTGGTGGTCATCCCGCCCGAGATGGGTTACGGCACCCGGGGCCAGCCCCCGAAGATCGGCCGCAACGCGACGCTGGTCTTCGAGATCGAGCTGCTGAGCTTCGGTCGCGACTAGGCCGGGGGGCGCCCCCCGGCCCCCCCCGCCCCCGCGCGCCGGCGTCAGCTCTTCTTGCCGGCGAGGAACGCCAGCACCTTTTCCGCCTGCTTGTCGGTCTGCCGCTCGTCGTGGTAGACGACCTTGCCGGAGCGGTCGATCAGGTAGGCCTCGCGGCCGGGAAAGGCGACCCCGTTCTGGCCGAAGGCCTTCACCACCTTCTTGTCGGTGTCCGCCAGCAGCGGGAAGGGGAAGTTGTTGGTGTCCTTGAACTTCTTCTGCAGTTCGACGGTGTCGTTGCTCACCCCGACCACGGCCACGCCGTGCTTCTTGAGATCCGCCGCCGCATCCCGCAGCGAGCAACCCTGCTTGGTGCAACCCCCGGTCATGGCCTTCGGGTAGAACCAGACGAGGGTGTAGGCGTTGTTCTTGTAGACGTCGCCGAGGTTCAGCGGCTTGCCGTCGTCGGCCGTGGCGGTGACCACCGGGGCGGCGGCGCCGACCTTGAGGGGTTCGGCACGGGCGAAGCCCGTGAGGAGGGAGAGAAGGGACATGAGGGCGAGGAGGCGGGGGAGTTTCATGGGTCCGGGGCAGCGTAGGGCGGCCCCCGGGGCGCGCAAGCGGGGAACCACCTTTGCCGGAACCCCGCCCCGCCCCGGCGGTCCGCCCGAGCCCTCGCTTGCCTTGCACCGAGCAGGCGCCCAACCTCGCGACTCGCGTCCTCGCGCCCTGTTCCTCCTCGGTCCCCCGCACCTCCCCTTTATGTCGTCCGTCTCGTCCTCCCGGCCGGTCCTCTGCCGCTTCCTCCGTCGCGCCTTTCTCGCCGGCCTCATTGCCTTCGGGTGCGCCGGGGCCATGGCCCAGTCCGCGGCGGACGGCTTTGCGCCCGACGTCGACGGCGTGGTCAACGCGGTCGTGATCCAGCCGGATGGCAAGGTCCTGCTCGGGGGGCAGTTTGCCTCCGTCGACGGTTACCCGCGGGCCAACGTCGCCCGCCTCAACCCCGACGGTTCGGTCGACACCTCCTTTGATCCCGCCTTCAACGGGCCGGTGCGCGCGATCGCCCTCCAGCGCGACGGGCGGATCCTCCTGGGCGGCGACTTCACCCGCCTCCAGCCCCGCGTCACGGGCGCCGCCCTCACCCGCAACCGCCTCGCCCGCCTCAACGCCGACGGTACCCCCGACGCCAGCTTCGCCCCCAGCCTCGCCGGTCCGCTCCAGCCCCAGGTCCACACCGTGCTGGTGCAACCGGACGGCCGGATCGTCGCCGGCGGCTCGTTCACCACGGTCCAGGCGTCCGGCGCCGCCACCGCGGTGACCCGCAATTACCTCGCCCGGTTCAACGCCGACGGCTCGCTCGACCCCGCCTTCAACCCCTCGCCCAACGGCATCGTCCTCGCGCTGGCCCTGCACGTGGACAACCGCCTGGTCGTCGCCGGCGGCTTCACGACCCTCACGCCCGGCGGCGCCGGTGCCGCGGTGACCCGCAACCGCCTCGCCCGCCTCAATGCGGACGGCTCCCTCGACGGCGCCTTCAACCCCAATGCCAACAACGTGGTCAACGGCGTGGCGGTGCAACGCGACGGCAAGGTCCTGCTCGTCGGCGGCTTCACCAGCCTGCAGCCCGCCGACGCCGAATCCCCGCTGCCGCTCCAACGCCTCGCGCGCCTCAATGCCGACGGCTCCGTCGACGGCGACTTCTTCCCGCGGGTGAACGGGCCCGCCGGCGCCGTGGCGGTGCAGGGCGACGGCATGATCCTGGTCGCCGGGGCGTTCACCTCGGTCTGGGGCAAGGGCGCCGCCTCCGTGACGCGCCCCTTCGTCGCGCGCTTCCTGCCGGACGGCGCGGTCGACCCCGCTTTCGCCCCGAGCCTCAATGGCACCGTCAACGCCGTCGCCGTCCAGGCGGACGGCAAGGTGATCCTCGGCGGCGTCTTCACCCGCGCCAACCCCGAGGGCGCGACCACCGCCCTCGTGCGCAACCGGGTGGCGCGCGTCAACGGCAACGGCTCCCTCGACGCGACCTTCGCGCTGGACGCCGGCGGCCGCACCCTCGCCTCGGTGACGCAGGCGGACGGCAAGATCGTGATCGGCGGATCCTTCACCAGCGTGGCGGGTTCGTCCCGCACGTACATCGCGCGGCTCAACGCCGACGGCACCCTCGATCCGGATTTCAAGCCGGAGCTCAACGACCGGGTGTTCGCCCTCGCCCTGCAGGCGGACGGCAAGATCCTGGCCGCCGGCGCCTTCACCACCGCCGCCGGCGCGCGGCGCGAGCGGCTGGTGCGGATCAACGCCAACGGGGCGGTCGACCCGGACTTTTTCCCCGTGTTCGACGGCCCGGTCGGCACCCTGCTGGTCCTCGCCGACGGCCGCATCCTGGTCGGGGGCACCTTCAATTCCGTCACGCCCCAGGGCGCCAGCGAGTCCAGCTTCCGCGCGAACCTCGTGCGCCTCAACGCCAACGGCACCCTCGATTCCACGTTCGACCCCAACCCGAACTCAACCGTCTCCGCGGTCGCGCTCCAGCCCGACGGCAAGCTCCTGATCGCCGGCCTGTTCAGCGCGGTGCGGCCCGGGGCCAGTGCGGACACCAACGCCTCCTTCATCAGCCGCGGCTACCTCGCCCGCCTCGAAGCCTCCGGCGCCCTCGACACCGCCTTCCAGCCGATCCTCAACGGGCAGGTCAGCACCCTCGCCCTGCAGGCGGACGGCAAGGTCGTGATCGGCGGCGCCTTCAGCACCGTGATCGGTTCGGACGGCAAGCTCGACAAGGTGCAGCGCGACGATGGCTCGACGATCGACGCCGCGCCGGTCCGCAACCGGATCGCCCGCCTCGAGGCGAACGGCAACCTCGACGCCACCTACGACCCGAACGCGAACGGCAACGTGCTGGTCTCCGCCCGCCAGGCGGACGGCAAGGTCGTGATCGGCGGCACCTTCACCACGCTGCAGCCCAACGGGACCGCCACGGCCACGCCGCGCAACTATGCGGCGCGCCTCAACGCCGACGGCACGGTGGACCCCACCTTCGACCTCAACCTGAGCGAATCCCCCGGCAACCGCGTCGACTCCCTCCGCCTGCAGGCGGACGGCCGACTCTTCCTCGGCGGCGCGTTCACCTCGCTGCGCCCGGCCGGCACCGCCGCCCCCGTGGCCCGCCGCAACTTCGCCCGCCTCCTCGCCACCGGCGCCGTGGACCTCGCCTTCGACGCGGCCGCCGGCGGCGTGCCCAACGCCACGGTCAACGCCCTCGCGCTGCAGCCGGATGGCCGCGTGCTCGCCGTGGGCCAGTTCTCGGACCTCGGCGGCGCGCGCGGCACCAACCTCGCCCGCTTCCGCGCCGAGGGCACGCCCGACCCCGACTTCTCGCCCGCCCTCGCCACCGACGGCCCCGTCCACGCGGTCGCCGTGCGCACCACCGGCGCGCCGGTCCCGACGCAGCTCGGCGGCTTCGCCTGGCTCGCCGCCAATGGCACGCTGCGCTCCGCCTTCGCCGCCGCCACCACCCGCCTCACCGGCGAAATCACCGCCGTCGCCGTCGACGCCCGCGGCCGCCTGCTCCTCGGCGGCACCTTCGCCAACCTGTCCGGCACCACCGGCGGCAACCTCGTGCGCTTCCTCCCCAACGGCACGCTCGACGCCTCCTTCAACCCGCGCCCCAACGGCGCCGTCACCGCCATCGTCGTCCAGCCCGACACCCGCATCCTCGTCGTCGGCAGCTTCACCACGGTGTCCGACACCGCGCGCAACCGCATCGCCCGCATCGACGATGACGGCTCCCTCGACGTCACCTACGACCCGAGCGCCAACGCCGCGATCTCCTCGCTCGTGCTGCAGGCCGACGGCAAGGCGGTGGTGGGCGGCGCCTTCACCAGCTTCACGCCGAACCTCACCTCGACCAACGTGCCCCGCAGCTACCTGGCCCGCGTGAACGAGAACGGGACCATCGACGCGAACTACAACCCGTCGCCCAACTCGAACGTCAACGCCCTCGTGCTGCAGGCCGACGGCAAGGTCGTGGCGGGCGGACTCTTCACCAGCGTCATCCCCAACGCGACGGGCACGCCGGTCACCCGCAACCACCTCGCCCGCTTCAACGCCGACGGCTCGCTCGACACCGGCTATGACCCCAATCCGAACGCCCAGGTGGACGCGCTTGCGGCGGCCGGCAGCCAGCTGGTGGTCGGCGGCGCCTTCTCCTCCCTGCAACCCGGCGCGGCCGGCGCCGCCGTCGAGCGCGCCGGCCTCGCGCGCCTTAACGCCGATGGCACGGTCGACGGCGCCTTCAACCCCACGCCCGACGGCGGCGTGCGCACGCTCGCGGTCCAGGCGGACGGCGCGGTCGTCCTCGGCGGCAGCTTCAGCGCGCTGCGCCCCGCCGGCGGCGCCTCCGTCACCCGCAACCGGCTCGCCCGCGTCGCCCGCGACGGGACGCTGGATCTCGATTTCAACCCCGACATCCGCGGGGTGATCAACGTGGTCTCCGCCCTCGCCGACGGCACGCTCCTGGTCGGCGGCAACTTCACCGACCTGCAGCTCAGCGGGTCCGTCATCGTCGGCGGCGACTTCTCGGTGATCGGCGGCGTCGGCGCCCGCCACCTCGCGATGCTCAACGACAACGGCTCGGTTGCGACCTCGTTCCAGCCCCGGCCCAATGCGCCGGTGCGCGCCCTGCTGGCGCTGCCCGACGGCCGCGTCCTCGCGGGCGGGGCCTTCACCAGCCTCGGCGGCGCCGCGCGCGCCCACCTGGTGCGCCTCAACGCCGATGGCGGCGTCGACGCGGCCTTCAACCCGGCGGTCCCGCAACCCGTCGCCGCCCTCGCCCTCCAGCCCGACGGTCGGATCCTCGTCGGACACGCCACCGGGCTCCTGCGCCTGAATGCGAACGGCTCCGCCGACGCCGCGTTCGCCGCCGCGCTCAACGGGCCCGTCACCGGCCTCGCCGTGCAGCCGGACGGCCGCATCCTCGCGCTCCAGGGCCGCACGCTGGTGCGCCTGACCGCCGCCGGGGCCGCCGCCGGCACCGCCCTCGCGACGGGCGACCTCCGTGCCTTCACGCTGCTCGCCGACGGCGGCATTCTGGTGGCCGGCACCGGGCCGATCACCCCCGCGGCCGGCGCCCCGCGTTCCCACCTGCTCCTCCTCTCCCCGGCCGGGGAGCTGGTCGCCGGCTTCAACCCGGCGCCCGACGCCGCGGTGACCGCCCTCGCGGCGCAGGCCGACGGCCGGCTGATGGTGGCGGGCCGCTTCCGGCAGATCGGCGGCGTCAGCCGCCCCGCGCTCGCACGGCTCTCCAGCCTGGGCGTCGGTGGTCAGACCCTCGGGGTCGCCGCGAATCGCGGCTCGATCACCCTCAGCCGCACCGGCCCGGCCGGTGAGGCCTCCGCGGTGGTGTTCGAGCAGTCCGCGGACCTGGTCAGCTGGACCATCCTGGGCAGCGGCGTCCGGGCCGCCGGCGCCGCCGCGTGGCAGCTCGCGGGCCTCAACCTCCCCGCGAGCGGCAGCTTCTACGTGCGCGCCCGCGCGATCGTGGCCGGGTCGGCCGGCGTCTCGGGCGGCATCCAGGAGAGCGTCCGCGAGTTCAATTACGCGAGCCCGGTCCCGGGTCTCGCCATCCCCGGCAGCATCACCACCGCGCCCTCCGCCGCGGCCGCCCAGGCCGTGATCGACGGGGCGACGGGGATCATTCCCCGCTCCGTGATCAGCCTGGTGCCCGGCGAGGGCACGGTGGAAATCCGGGTTCAAGGCGACACCGCGGCCGCGGGCGCCGGCCCGGCACGGCTGGCGAACCTCTCGACGCGCGGGCGCGTGGAGCCCGGTTCGCCGCTGGTCCTGGGCTTTGCCATCGCGGGCGACGAACCCCGGCGGGTGCTGGTCCGCGGCGCGGGTCCCGCGCTGGAGGCCTTCGGGGTGAGCGGTGCCCTCGCGGCCCCGCGCCTCGAGCTGCAGCGCACGGACGGCCAGCGCGTGACGGTCAACGAGGGTTGGGGCGCCGCGGCGGAGCTTGCCCGCGTGGCCGGGGAGACGGGAGCCTTCCCGTTCCGCGCCGGCAGCGCCGACAGCGCGGCGGTCGTCACGCTCGCGCCCGGCACCTACACGATCCAGATCTCCGACGCCCGGGGCGCGGGTGGCGTGGCGCTGGCGGAAATCTACGACGCCGGCACGGGCGAGCGCTCGCGGCTGGTGAATGTCTCCAGCCTCGGCCGTGCCGGGGTCGGGGGCGACGCGCTGATCAGCGGGTTCGTCCTGGAGGGCGGCGCGGCGGCGCGCCTGCTCCTGCGCGGCGTGGGCCCGGGCCTGACGCGGCTCGGCGGCTTCGCGGCGGCGGAGGATCCCGCGCTGGCGCTCTACGACGGCACCGGGGCGGCCTTGGGCGGAAATGACAACTGGGTCGCCAGCGTGCCGGAAGTGGCCGAGGCGGCCCTGCGCTCCGGCGCCTTCGCGCTGGCTCCGGGCAGCCGGGATGCGGCGGTTTTGGCGACGCTCCCCGCCGGGGTCTACACCGTGCAGGTCAGCGCGGCCGGCGGCGGCCCGGCCCTGCTCGAGGTCTACGAGGTCCGCTACTGAGCCGGCGGACCAGCGCCCCGGTCCCCGGCAAGGGGCGGGGCCCGGCGGGCGAACAAGTCCGACCCAAGTCCGCGCGACTGCGCCCCCCGGGTCAGCTGCCAGCGGCCGGAGGCCGGCTGACGTCCCGCTGCAGTGCAAGTTCGTGGACCTCCCGCAGGGGCAGCGCGGTGATCCGGTCCGCCAACGGAAAGCGCAGCGTTCCCGGATAAACCACCCAGCGGGGTTCCAATCGTGGATCCTCGAGGGCGATCTGCATCGACCGGGTCGTGCGCGGCGCGTCGGTGCATTGGTACTCGAAGCCCCAGCGCAGGCCTTGGCGCAAGGAGGAGGTCCAGTTCCGCGCCCCGACGCGGGCCGTAAAAATAGGCGTCGCGATCGCCGTGCGCGAGAAGCGTCGGCTCCAGCGCGAACCCTTCCCAGCTCGCCCCGTAGCGGGGATGGGTGCGCAGCGCCCGCATCGCCCCCAGGCCGAGCAGATGGTGCCGGATGCCGCTGTCGCGGATCCCCTCCAGCAGCGCTACCACGAGCGATTCCGTAAGGTGTCCGGATGGAATCCTCCAGCTTCTGTCGGGTAGCCGAAGGTCGCTTTCCTTATTTCAGGGGTAGGAAAAGCGACAAAAACAGACGGTTGGGCCGACCCCGGCTCAGTACACCTGCTCGGCCAGGAGCTGGAAGAGCTCCGCCTCGGTGATGCGCCGCTGCTGCATCGAGTCGCGCTCGCGCAGGGTGAAGGTGCCGTCCTTCTCGATGGTCTCGAAGTCGATCGTCACGCACCAGGGCGTGCCGATCTCGTCCTGCCGGCGGTAGCGGCGGCCGATGGCCCCGCCCTCGTCATAGAAGACCGCGTAGTTGCGCTTGAGCTTCGCGTGCAGCTCCCGGGCCCGGGCGACGAGCGCCTCCTTGTTCTTGAGCAGGGGCAGCACGGCGACCTTCACCGGCGCGATGCGCGGCGAGAGCCGGAGGACGGTGCGCTTCTCGACGTTGCCCTTGTCGTCCGTCACGTCCTCCTCCGCGTAACCGGCGCAGAGGATCGCGAGCAGGATGCGGTCGACGCCCACGGCCGGCTCGATCACGTGCGGGACCACCTTCTGCTTGGAGGCCTCGTCGAAGTAGACCTGCGGCACGCCGCTGTGCTGCTGGTGCTGCTTGAGGTCGTAGTCGCTGCGGGCGGCGATGCCCCAGAGCTCCTGCACCCCGAACGGGTAGCGGAACATGATGTCGACCGTGCGCCGCGAATAGAACGCGAGCTTCTCCTTCGGGTGCTCATGGAGCGAGAGGTGCGAGGCCGGCAGGCCGATGCTGAGGAGCCAGTCCTGGCACCAGCGCAGCCACTCCTCGTGGCACGCCAGCCAGTCGGCGTCCGGATGGATGAAGTACTCCATCTCCATCTGCTCGAACTCGCGGGAGCGGAAGATGAAGTTGCGCGGCGTGATCTCGTTGCGGAACGACTTGCCGATCTGCGCGATGCCGAAGGGCAGCTTCACCCGCCCGGTGTCGACCACATTGCGGAAGTCGACGAACATCCCCTGGGCCGTCTCCGGCCGCAGGTAGGCCACCGCGGAGGCGTCGCGCAGCGCCCCGACATAGGTCTCGAACATCATGTTGAAGGCCCGCGGCGGCGTGAGGCTGCCGGGTTCACCCGTGGCGGGGGAGGGGACGAGCGAAACCTCCTCGGGCTTGGCCTCGGTGAAGTCGCGCGGCGCCACCGGCTCGAGTTTGCCCTGCACCGCCTTCTTGCGCTTCAGCGTCTCGGCCGCCGCCTGCAGGTCCTCGGCGGTACGCTCACTCTCCAGCGCGCTCACGTACCCGATCACCGCGCCCTCGACCACCACCGGGGAGAAAAACAGCTGGTCGGCCCGGTAGCGCTGCTTGCTCACCTTGCAGTCCACCAACGGGTCGGTGAAGCCGGCCACGTGCCCGGAGGCCTCCCAGACCTTCGGGTGCATGATGATGGAGGTCTCGACGCCCACCACGTCGTCCCGGCGCCGCACCATGTCGGCCCACCAGCAGTCACGGACGTTCTTCTTCAGCTCCACGCCGAGGGGGCCGTAGTCAAAGAAGCCGTTCAGCCCGCCGTAGATCTCCGAGGACTGGAAGATGAAGCCGCGCCGCTTGGCGAGGGCGACGATGGCGTCCATGGACACGGCGGAGGAGGCGGAGGCGTCGGACATAAGGGCCGGAGTAAGCGGGTGCCCCCGGGAGGGGTCAAGGGCCGGGGCGGCCGGTGGGCGCGAGGGGTCTCTGCCACGGCCACGTGCCCCGCCCGCAGGATTCTCCGCCTTGGTTGGGGGCATCGGGGGAGCCGGCCCGCCTCCCGGCGCCGGCTTTTTTGGGCCCAAGGTTCATTTTGAATTGAATCCCGCACTGAAAGCCTCTTGCAGTTGTCGCAATCCCTCGGTCGCGGTCCGGGGTCAGCCCCCGGAAGTGACGGGGCGAAGCCTTCCCCAAAGGGAATTGCCGGTCGTTGCCGGCGCCTTGTGCCTCCTGCCTCCATTGCCGTTTCTGCCCCGCCTTCCGCGGCGGGCTATCTCCTGTCCGGGGATCGGGACGCTGAATCCTTGGCCTTTGAGACGGCCATCGTCTCATACTTTCTCGATGCGGCCGACCTCCTGGGCGTGCCCAAGTCCTTGGCCCTGATTTACGGCAGCTGTTTCGCCAGCCCCGAGCCGCTCACGCCGGCCGACCTCAAGCAACGCCTCGACCTCAGCGTCGGGTCCATCAGCCAGGGCATCCGCTTCCTCTCCGGCCTCGGCGCCCTGCAGGATGTCTCTGCTCCGGGCGACCGCGTGGCCCGCTACGTGCCCGACATCGAGCTCCGTAAGTTGTTGATTCACTTTCTCGAACGGCGCGTGGAGGCGCAGCTCGATTCCGCGCAGGACAGTATTCGGCGCATCCGGGAAGGCGTGCCCCGGGGCGCCGCGCGCCGCCTCCTGCAGCAGCGCGTGGCGTACTTGGAGAGCTGGCACGGCAAGACCCGCGCGTTGCTGCCCTTGCTGAAGGGCGCGTTGCGGTTGGGGTAGACGGCAGACGGTGTCCCGCTACGAAATTCACCGACCACCGTCCACCGACGCCCGTCCACC
>JBMTAG010000047.1:0-26623 GCA_049428505.1 Opitutaceae bacterium
GCCGCTGAGCGGCGGGCCCGACCGGTTCAGACGGTCTCCAGGAGTTTGTTCAGGCGGGCGACCATCGCGCTGGGGTCGTCCAGTAGGCCGGCCCCGATCAGCGCGTTGTCGAGCAACTGCTCCGCGACGAGCTTGGCCCGGTCCGGATTGGCGGTGTGCATCTCGTGCAGGCGGCGGATGACGGTGTGGCGCGGGTTCAGCTCCAGGTTGACCCGCAGCGGGGAGTCCGCCCCGGAACGGTTCATCGCCTTCATCACGCGCCGCATATGCGGGGAGGTGAAGCGGTCCGCATTCACGGCCAGCACGGGTGAATCCACCAGCCGGTCGCTTGCCTTCACCTCGGCCACGCGTTCGCCGAGGGTCGTCTGGAGCCAGCCCGTCAACTCCTTGACCGCCGCCTCGCTGAGCGCGCCCTCGGGCTGCGGCAGGTCCGACAGCTTCACGTCGGCGTGGTCGGCCGCGATCAGCTTCTTCCCGTCGAACTCGCGGGCGTTGTTCATCACGTAGTCATCGACCGCCTCGTAGCAGAAGAGCACCTCGAGGTTGCGGGCCTTGCAGCCCTCCAGGTACGGGCCGCTCTCGATGGCGGCGCGGCTCGGTCCGGTCAGGTAATAGATCTCCTTCTGTTCGCCGCCCATGCGGGTGACGTAGTCCGCCAGGGAGGTGGTCTTGCCGGCCGCGGTGAGCGAGGACTCGAAGCGGAGCAGCTTCATGAGTTGCTCCTTGTGGGTGAAGTCGAGGGCGGCGCCCTCCTTGAGGAAGTGGCCGAACTCGCGGCTGAACGCCTCGAAGTCCTCGGGCCGGTTGCGCGCCTCCTCCTCGAGGAACTTGAGGAACCGCTTGGTGATGACCCGGTTCAGCTTCTCGACGAGCGCCTTGTCCTGCATCGTCTCGCGCGAGATGTGCAACGGCAGGTCCTCGCTGTCGACGACGCCCTTGAGGAAGCGCATCCACTCGGGGAGCAGGTCCTTCGGCTTCGCGTCGATCAGGACCTTGCGGCAATAGAGGGCGACGGACGGTTCCAACCGGGCGAAGCCGAGCTTCTCGGTGTTTTCCTGCGGGACGAAGAGCAGGGCATTGATGGCGAGTGGCGCATCGGCGCTGAAGTGCAGCCGCAGCCGCGGGGCATCGGAGGCGTGGGCCTGGAATTTGTAGAACTCCGTGTACTCCTCATCCTTGATCTCCGCCTTGTTCCGCAGCCACAGGGCCTGCACGGTGTTCAGGCGCTTGCCGTTCAGGTTGATCGGGAACGCCACGAATGCGCTGTAGCGCTCGAGGATCTCCTTCAGGCGCCATTCCTCCGCGAACTCCGCGCACTCGTCCTTCAGGTCGAGGACGATCTTCGCGCCGCGTTGCTCGCCCGTGCTCTCCTCGATCGCGTAGCTGCCCGAGCCGTCGCTGGTCCAGACATGCCCCGCCTCGCCCGGCTGCCAGGAATGGGAGTGCACGCGCACCGCCTTCGCGGCCATGAAGGCGGAATAGAAGCCCACCCCGAACTGGCCGATCAGGTTCGAATTCTTCGAACCGCCCTCGCCGAGGGCCTTCAGGAAGGCTTTCGAGCCCGAGTGGGCGATCGTACCCAGGTTCCGGATCAGCTCCGCGCGGGACATCCCGATGCCGTAGTCCTGGATGGTGATCTGTTTCGCCTTCTCGTCCGTGGTGACGTTGATCTCCAGCGGCAGCTGCTCGTCGTGCACCGTTTTCTCGGTCAACTGCGTGTGCCGCAGCTTCTCGAGCGCGTCGGAGGCGTTGGAGACCAGCTCCCGGACGAAGATCTCCTTCTCCGTGTACAGGGAGTGGATGACGATATCGAGCAGCTGCTTGATCTCGGCTTGGAATTCAAACTTCTCGGGCGTGGTGGTCGACATGGCGGAAAGGGTTCAGTTTAGGGCGGGCGGGTAAAAATCAAGCGGCGGACGTCCGCCCTTACGGGTGCATCGCCGGCAGGCGTTCGACCCGGACGCGGCGGGCCGTCTCGGCGCCGACCTCGACCGCGGAGATGCGGAATTCGCCCACGTCGAGGCTCTCCCCGCGCCGTAGTGGCCGGCCCCGGTGGCGTTCAGCCCAGCGGGCGACCGTCTCCCGCGGTTCCCATTCGAAGGCCCAGCCGGTCTCCGCCTGCAGCTCGCGCATCGTGAAGCGTCCGCTGACCTCGATCGCCGTCTCCTCGCGCGCGAAGACCGGCCCGCGCCCGATGTCCAGTTCGTCGCGGATGTCCCCCACGATCTCCTCCAGCACATCCTCGAGGCTCACCAGGCCCGCCGTCTTCAGGTCCGAATCAAGCACCACCGCCAGGTGCACCCGCGATTGCCGGAACAGCTCGATCATCGTGTGCACCGGGGTGCGCAACATGAACGTGAGCGCCGGCCGCAGGAGCGGTTCAAAGGAGGTTTCCGGGCCCAGCGCCTGCGCCTGCCAGAGCCATTCGCGCACCAGGACGAGACCCTCGATGTTGTCCAGGGAGCCCCGGCACACGGGAAAGCGACTGAAGCCCGCGGTTTGTGCGAGGCGGAGGTTCTCCTCCATCGGCCGATCCAACCAGAGCACCACCATTTGTTCCCGGGGGCGCATCACCTGCTGGGCGGTGACGGAGCGCAGGCGCAGGGAGCTCACCATGATCCGGTTGATCAGCGCGTCGCCCGGATGGCTGTGGCGGGCCTGGCTGAAGACGTACTCCAGTTCCTCCGAACTGAAGCCGTGTTCGCCCTCGCTCGCCGGTTCCAGCCCCGCCCAACGCAGGATCCGATTCGCGGCCCCGTTGAGCACCCAGATCAACGGAAAGAACGCCTTGTAGAATAGGACCAGCGGGCCCGCCACCCGCAGGGAGACCGCCTTCGGCCGCTGAATGGCGAGGGACTTGGGCGTCAGCTCCCCCAGCACGATGTGCAGGAAGGTGATCACCGAGAATGCCGCGGCGAACGAGATGGATTTCACCGCCGCCGGATCCGAGATGCCCAAGTGGCCCAGCAACGGCTCCAGCCGTTCGCCGATCACCGGTTCCCCGATCCAGCCCAGCCCCAGACTGGTCAGGGTGATACCCAGCTGGGTCGAGGACAGAACCGCATCGAGATGCGTGGTGGCGAACAGTGCCATCCGTACCCGCCAGCCACCGCTCCGAGCCAAAGGGCGCAACTGGCTGGCGCGAATCTTCACCAAGGCGAACTCGGCCGCGACAAAGAAGCCGTTGGCCGCCACCAGCCCCAGCACCAACCCCACCTCCAGAATGAACTTCAGGAGCTCCACGTTCGGATGAAACCAAGGGACACATCGCGCATCCCGGGGAGCGTGGGACCCGCGCCGCGAGGCTCAACCGCAATCGCTGCCGCCGACACCCGGCCGGCCTTACGGCGTGGTGCGCCGCAGGGGAGTCAGGGTGACGGGGCCGAGCAGGCCGGAAGGCTGCAGCGGCCACCCCGCCGCATCGAACGGCTGATACTTGATGTTTACGAAGTTGATCTCCCGCATGGTCTTCCATGGGATCTGGCGGCGGTCCAAGTCGCGGATCCGGTTAGCGGCGAGGTTCGTGACCTCGAGCTCGAGGACGTTCCGCCCCGGCCGGACCAGACCTTCCAAGTGCAGCCGGTAGGGCACGCTCCAGGCGGTGCCGGCTGGCTGGCCATTAAGGGTCACCCGGGCACTTTCGCGCACGTCGCCCAGGTCCAGGCGCCAATCAACTGCGGGTTGAGCCGGGGCGTCGAACTCGATCCGGTAGCGGGCGGTGCCGGCGAAGCGTTGCGCGGGCTCACCGCCCAGCTCGGTCCAGGAACGCAGGGCTGGGGTGCGGAGTGGCGCAGGGAGCTCCGGCCCACCCGCGATAAACTCCACCTGCCAGGCGCCGTTGAGCGCGAGGTTGGCTCCCGCCTCCGCCAGGACTGGCCACGGCGCCAAGGGGATGGCCGGGTCCGCGTCCAAGGTGCGGAGAATCACGGATTCCCCGGGGGCAAGCTCCAGCCAAACCTCGATGCCACCGGGGGTCGAACGTTGCGGCAAGGCCCCCGTCCGGCCGTCCAACGGATCCATCCGCACGCACCGTGCGAGGGCGCCGAGCTGGATCCACCCGCGGTGCTCCCGGGCACCGAGGTGGGTGATGAAATAGTCCCGGCCTGCGGGCGTCGCGCGGCGGATCCACGCCAGTCCGTCGCGGGCCCAAGCCTCGCGCCGCACCAGCGGCTCCAGTCGCGACAGCACGTCGGGAGCCGGTTTCACGTCCGCGGCCTTCAATTGGGCTAGCGCCTGCCGGAAAAGGAGGCGGCGTGCCCCGAGCCTTCCCCGTCCCGGCACGTCTTCCGGCCATGCTTCGAAGATCACCGAGGCTCCCGCCTGCGCCAACGCGGTGAGGCGTTGCAGCGTCTCCGGGGGCATCCGCCGCGTCGCCGGGACCACCAGCACGCGGTACCTGCCCCCCGGGGTCACCAGTCGGCCCGATTCCACCCGGGTGCGCTCCAACTGCCGGTCCGAGAGGTAATCGAAGGCATAGCCGCGGTCGAGGAGCCCGCGCGCCACGTTGCCCACGGGTTGCGCGGTGAGCCAGTCGACGTGGTGGACGGTCAGCATCCGCGCCAGCCCGCTCACGTCGTCCCAGACGTCCGCCGCGGGCCAGTAAAGCAGGATCTCGTTGTCGGGTCGGCCGTGCTGGAGGACCGATTGGACGCGCGTCACGTAGGCGTTGAGGGCCCCGAAATCGCGCCACCAGGGGTTGCGTGGATTGAATTGGGTGGAGGCGTAGAACAGCCAGCCCGGCCAGGGCACGTCCTGCGGGGAATAGACGGTTCCGTGGTAGAACACGTGATTGATTCCGTCGGCCAGGATGCGGTCCACCTCCGGCTTCACGTAGGCGAGGGAGACCTTCCAGTGGTCCCGCAGCCAGGTCGCCGTTTCGCTCGAGGCGAGGGGCTTGCCCATCACGTGAGCGGCTGAGGAGGCCATCCGCACCACCAGCGGCTCAGGGAGGTCCTGGTCATGGCGCACCTCGGCGGCATCCCGTCGGAGGCCCGGTATGGGGAACGGCGTTGAGCCGAAGACCTCCGTCTCCGGGATGTCCACCGCGCCGTAGAGGTCGAGCAGGTTGGCGGGCGCCCCGTGGGATTGGTTGCGCACCAGGAAGCCCTGGCGGTGGGACCAATCGACCCAGCCCTGCAGGTACTCGAGATGGAGGGCCCCGAGGGTGTCACGGTAGTCGGCCTTGATCCGGGCGAGCGTCTCCCGGTCCACGGTGGTGACGGTGGCCGGATCGCGGGCGGTCAGGGCGGTGGCGTAGGTCTGGATGTCGTACCCGTGCCGGGCCCGGAAGACGGCGGGCAACCGGGCGGTCCAGCTCGCATTGAAGTATTCGAATGAGTCGTGGAACTGGCCCCGCACGAGCTCGCGGGGGAAGGCGGCGAAGGCGCGTTCGAAGGGCCCCAGATAGCGCCCGAGTGCCGCGGCCGAGTAGGGATCGACGACGAGGCCTTCTCCCCCCGGGGCGGCCCGCTTGACCTGCATGCGCGTCGGCTCACCGGTCAGTCGTCCGTTCTGGAGCACCACCTTCTGCAGGGCATCCGCGGGCTGCACCCAAGGTCCGCCGAAGGGCCAGCCGGTCCCGGTGGCCATATCCAAGCCGAGGCCCAGCCGCCGGGCCTCGCGGCCCGTGTGGGCCAGCAGCTCCATCCAGGCCGGGGAGAGGAAGGGCACGTAGCGCCCCTCCGCGCCCTTCGCGCCGTAGATGGGGGTGATTTCGACTCCGCCCAGGCCTGCGGCCGCGAACTGCTCCAGCTGGGCGGTGAGGTTAGCGGGGTCGACGGCGCTGCCGGGCCACCACCAGCGCGTCCAGGGGCGGCTCTCCCGGGTGGGGGCTGGCCAAGCGGCAGGGTCGGGGGCGGGCGCGGCCGGGGCGGCTGCGCACAGGCTGAGCAGGGCGGCGAGGCCCGCGGGGTGCAGGGGCGACCGAAGGGGCATGGGCGTAGGGTAGGAAAGGAAGGCCGCGGGGCGAGGCGCCGCGGGGCGGACAGTCGGGCGGCGTCACCCCCCGAGGTAGGTGGCCTTGAGCCGCGGGTCCGCCCGCAGCGCCGGGCTGGGACCGGACATCACGACCCGTCCCGTCTCGAGGACGTAGGTGCGGCTGGACACCTCGAGGGCAAGATTGGCGTTCTGCTCGACCAGCAGGATGGTGATGCCCCGCTGCCGATTGATCGCCACGATCTGTTCGAAGATCGTGGTGATGAGCCGCGGCGCGATGCCCAGCGAGGGCTCATCGAGCATCAGGAAGCGCGGGTTGCCCATCAGGGCCCGGCCGATCGCCAGCATCTGCTGTTCCCCGCCGGACAGCGTGCCCGCGGTCTGGCGCAGGCGCTCCCGGAGCCGGGGAAACAGGGCGAACACTTCCTCGCGGTTCCGGTTCACCCGGTCGCGCTCCCGGTCCAGGTAGGCGCCCATCGCGAGGTTTTCGGCGACAGTCAGGTTGGCGAACACCATCCGACCCTCGGGCACATGCCCCAGCCCGCGGGCGACGATCCGGTGCGCCGGCTGGCCGAGGAGCGTTTGCCCGTCGAACTCCGCCGTTCCGCTGGCCCGGACGAGGCCGGAAAGGGCCCGCAGGGTGGTCGTCTTGCCGGCCCCGTTGCCGCCGATCAGGGTCACGATTTCCCCGGCGGCGATGGAAAAGGAAACCCCGCTCAGCGCGCGGATCGCGCCGTAGGAGACCTGCAGGTCGGAGACGTGGAGCAGGGGCGGGCTCAATGGTGGGCCAGGTTCCGGTGGTGGTCCTCGCCGAGGTAGGCCTCGATGACCTTGGGGTTCGCTTGGATCTCCGCGGGCGTGCCTTCGGCAATCTTCACGCCGTAGTCCAACACCGCGATCCGCCGGCAGCATCCCATCACGACCCGCATCGAATGCTCGACCAGCAGGATCGAGAGGGAGAACTCGCGCTGCACGCGCTGGATCAGGCCGATCAGCTCCATTTTCTCGGTGGGATTCATCCCCGCCGCCGGCTCGTCCAGCAACAGGAGCCGCGGTTGCGTGGCGAGGCAGCGGACGATCTCCAGGCGCCGCTGCTCGCCATACGGCAGGCTGCGCGCCGGGTCGTTCCGCCGGGGGCTGAGGTGAAACAGTTCCAGCAGTTCCTCCGCCTTTCGCGTCAGGTCCGCCTCGTCCCGGGTGAACGCCGATCCTCGCAGCAGCGCCTGCCAGGGGCGGGTCCCGCGGTGCAGGTTGCAGGCGGTGCGGACGTTATCGAGCACCGAGAGGCGGCCGAAGAGCCGGATGTTCTGGAAGGTCCGCGCGATGCCGAGGACCGTGATTTCGTGGGGGCGTAAACCGGCGAGCTCGTGGCCGCGGAAGCGCAGCGTCCCGGCGGAGGGAGGGTAGACCCCGGTGATCAGGTTGAAGACCGTCGTCTTGCCCGCGCCATTGGGTCCGATCAGGCCGCAGAGCTCGTCCTCGCCGATCGTGAGGTCCACTGCGTTGACCGCGGTGAGGCCCCCGAAGCGGAGCGTCGCTCCCTGGAGTTCGAGCAGCGCCGCCATGGGTTCAAGCCGGTCCGCCCCGCCGGGCGCGGACGAGCAGCCCCTCCGGCCGCAGGATCATGAGGAGGATCAGCAGGAGGGAGTAGAGGATCATCCGGTATTCGGCGATTGGCCGGAGCACCTCCGGCAGCAGGGTGAGCAGCACCGCGGCGCCGATGACCCCGGACGTCCGGCCCATGCCGCCCAAGATCACCATCACCACCACCTCGATGCTCCGGGTGAAATCAAAGCCGGTCGGCGTGATCGTGAGCTTGAAGTGGCCATAGAGCCCCCCGGCGATTCCGGCGAAAAAGGCCCCCACGACGAACGCCACCACCTTGTAGCGGGTCGGATTCAGGCCCACCGCCGCCGCGGCGATCTCGTCGTCGTGCACCGCCAGGAACCCCCGCCCGTAGGTCGAATGCACCAGCGCGAGCACCACGTAGACGGTGAGCGCGACGCTCGCCAGGACCCAGGAGATGTTGGTGTAGGCCGGGATCGCGTTGAGCCCCAGCGCGCCGCCGAGGACCTCGACATTCTGAAAGACCACCCGGATGATCTCGCCGAAGCCGAGGGTGACGAGGGCGAGGTAATCCCCGCGCAACCGCAGGGAGGGCACGCCGACGAGCAGCCCCGCCCCGGCCGCCGCGCTCCCGCCGACGAGCAGGGCCAGCAGGAACGCGGTCCCTTGGCGCAGGGGACCGGCCTCGGCGAGGTCGCCGAACAGCGCCGGCGTCAGGAACAGGGAAACGGCCGCCGACAGGTACGCGCCCACCGCCATGAACCCCGCGTGACCCAGGGAGAACTGCCCGGTGTAGCCGTTCACGAGGTTGAGCGAGACCGCGAGGATCACGTTGATCCCCACCCCGATCAGCACATCGAGGTGGTACGGGTTCAGGAGGGGCGCCGCGAGCGCCGCCAGTCCGCTGGCGACCAGCGCGGCGAGGAGCAGCAGGAGGGGGTGGCGCATCTCAGACCTTCTCCACCGTAACCCGGCCCAGCAGCCCCGCGGGGCGCAGGAGGAGCACCAGGATCAGCACCGCGAAGGCGATCGCATCCTTGTAGGTCGACCAGGCGCTGCCGCCCACGTAAGTCTCGACCACTCCGATCAGCAGGCCCCCCAAGGCGGCGCCCGGGATGTGGCCAATGCCGCCCAGCACCGCGGCAACGAACGCCTTCAGGCCGGGCATCACGCCCATCAGCGGGTCGATCGAGGGATAGTTCATCGCATAGAGGATGCCACCCGCCCCGGCCAAGGCGGATCCCAGGCCGAAGGTGAAGGAGATCACCACGTCGTTGTTGATCCCGACCAGCTGGGCCGCCCGAGGATTCAGCGCCACCGCCCGCATGGCCGTGCCAATTCGCGTGCGATGGACGATCAGCTCCAGCCCGATCATCAGGAGTACGGCCACCCCGATCACGACCAACTGATTGGTGGAGACCACCACCGGCCCCAAATTGAAGCGGCCGGCGGGGAACAAGTCCGGAAAGGTCCGCGGCGCCGCCCCCAGCACCAGTTGGCCGCTGTATTCGATCAGGAGCGAGACCCCGATGGCCGTGATCAGCACGTTGAGGGTGGGGGCGCTCCGCAGGGGCCGGTACGCCAGCCGTTCGATCACGATCCCCAGCACCGCGCAGCCCGCCATCGCCAGGGCCAGGACGCCCAATCCGCCGACCAAAGTGCCCGCCGGGACGAGCCGGCCGCCGAAATAGCCCAGAAACGCCCCTACCATGAACAGATCCGCGTGGGCGAAGTTGATGAAGCGCAACACGCCGTAGACCATCGTGTAGCCGAGCGCGATGAGGGCATAGATTGCCCCCAGGGAGATGCCGTTCAGCAACTGCTGGAGAAACTCGGACAAGGCGGGAAGGTTTGGTTTCGGGCGGCGGGCGGTCAACTCCGCGGTTGGGCCGGGCAGCCGGCCCCGGCAGCCCGGTGCGGGACTAAGTGGCGACCCGGGGCGGCGACCGTGGAATCACGCACGCCCAGTGGGTAACAGTGCCGGAGCCATTTGCCGTTGGCTCCGCGGCCCAGTCCGCCACGCTCGTCCCCAACAGCTGCCGCTTCCCGCGGTCGCTCTCACCTCCTCCCATGGCCCGTATCCTCCTCACCCTCCTCCTCCCGGTGCTCCTTGCCTTGAGCGCCGGTTGCTCCGCTGAAGACAAGCGGCAGAAGACCCTCGACCGCGCCGCCGAACACTTCCGCAAGGGCGACCTTGAGAAGGCCCGGCTGGAATACCAGAACGTGCTCCAGCTCGCGCCCGATGACCTCGTCGCCACCGAGCGTCTCGCCCAGATCTGGATGGATCGCGGCGCCACCTTCCGGGCGCTCAGCCTCTACGGTCGCGTGCGTAAGCTCTCCCCCAACAACCGCGATGCCCAACTCGCCCAGATCCGCCTGATCCTCCAGCTCGGCGGCGTCCGCGAGGCCCGCCAGGAGCTCCGCACCCTCCTTGCCCGCCAGCCTGACTACGGGGCGGCCCTGGTCGTCCTCACCGAGGCCGTCCGCGACGCCGCCGACTGGCGCGCCGCCGAAGAGGCCCTCAAGCGCTTCCAGGACCGCGCTTCGGTCCACTTCCATGTCGCGACCGCCAATCAGCAGCGATTTGTCGGCGAGCGGGAGAAGGCCATCGCCGCGCTCCGCCGCGCGGTCGCCGTCGACCCGCAGGCGGTCGACGCCCGCGCCCAGCTCGCTGCCCTTTACGCGGAGATGGGCCGCCGCGCCGACGCGGATAAGGAGTTCAAGGCCGCGGCCGATGCCGCCCCGCTCCGCTCCCAGGTCCGGATTCGCTACGCCGGGCACCTCGTCCGCACCGAGCGCGTCGCCGAGGCCCTCGCGTTCATCACCGACCTCAACCGTCAGGCCCCCGATTACCTGCCCGCTTGGCGCAGCCTCGCCGAGCTCGCCCAGCTGCAGCAGCGTCCGGATGACGCCGCCAAGATCCTCGCGGATCTCCTGGCCAAGGACCCCGCCGATGGCGAAGCCCGCCTCCAGCAGACCTCCCTTGCCCTGGTAAAGGGCGACTCCAAGCGCGCCATCGAGGACCTGAAGAAGTTCGGCCAGGACTTCCCCGGCTTCAATCTTGAGAAGTACCAGCTCGCGCTCGCCCACCTGCGCGAGAACGACACCGCCAGCGCCATCACCGCCCTGCGGGATTACGTCGTCGGCTTCCCGGACAACTTCGAGGCGCTGATGCTCCTCGGCCAGTTGCAGCTCCGCACCGGGGCCGCTGCCGCCGCCACCGACACGCTCCAGCTGCTGGTCAGCCGCCGCCCCGACATCCTTCAGGCGCACGCGATGCTCATCGAGGCCGCCAAGGCCTCGGGCAAGCTGGCCGACCTCGTCAAGGTCGTGTCCGATAACCTCAACAAGTCCCCCGAGAGCCCGCTGATGTGGTACTTCCTGGGCATGGCCCGCTCGACGCTCGAGCAGATGCCGGAGGCCCGGGTCGCCTTCGAGCGTTCCCGCGGTTTCCAGGGCGACTTCTTGCTCCCCGCCCTCGCGCTGGTCGAGCTCGACCTCCGGGACAGCAAGGTCGACGAGGCCGCGAACCGCGCCCAGCAGTTGGTCGAGAAGTCGCCCAAGGTCCCCGCCGTGCACCTCGCCCTCAGCCGGGCCCGGGCCGCCCAGAAGCGCTGGAAGGATGCCCTCCAGTCCGCCGGCGACGCCCTCTCCCTCGATCCGCGCCAGGGCGGCACGACCGGCCTGATGGCCCAAATGCTGAACGCGGTCACCGAACCGGCGCAGGCGCTGACGCTCGCCGAGGAGGTCCTCGCCCGGTTCCCCGGCGACGAGCGGGTCGCCATCGCCGTGGCCCCCACCGTGCTCCGCGGCAGCGATGCGAACCGCCTGAAGGGCCACTACGAGAAGGTCCTCGAGGCCAATCCGCGCTCCGCCGCGGTCCTGAACAACCTCGCCAACCTGTACGCCGACCAGCTGCGTCAGCCCCAGGAGGCCCTGACCATCGCCCGCCGCGCCCATGAGGTTGCGCCCGACGCCCCCATCATTCAGGACACGCTGGCCTGGGTGCTCTTCCTGAACGGGGACGCCGCCGCGGCGCTGCCGCTCTCCGAGCAGGCCGTCAAGGGTCTCCCGGGCAACCCGGAGCTGCGCTATCATCTCGCCGCGATCCAGGCCAAGCTGGGCCGCAAGCAGGATGCGGCTGGCTCCCTGGAGGAAGCGCTCAAGTTCAAGGGGGAGTTCCCCGGCAAGGCCGAGGGCCAGAAGCTCCTCACCGACCTGCGGAACTGAGTTCCCCGTTCGCTCGCCCTCCCGCCGCCGGCCGGCCCTTCCGGGTCGCCGGCGGCGGTTTTTTTGCGGCCGCCACCAGCGGTTCCAAAAGGGGACCGTCCGGGTTTATTTGAGACGGAGTGCCGGAGCGTTTGTTTCGGGCTAAACCCTGCCCCCGATGCGCACTCCCTGCCCTTCGCCCCGTGCCCTGCGGTTGCCGCTCGCCTTCGGCCTCCCGCTTCTGCTGTCCGCCCAATCCGTCCCCGTGCCCCGGCCGGCCGGAGGTCAGGACCCGGTCGCCCTCTCGACCTTCGAGGTCAACAGCACCCGCGACATCGGCTACCAGTCGACTCATGCGGCTGAAGTCACGCGGATGAACACTGCCATCGGGGATATCCCGATGAACGTGACGGTGCTGAATCAGGCGTTCCTCGAGGACACGCTCGCGAGGAGCACGGAGGATGTCCTGGAGTACGTGCCGGGCTTCGTCGCGACCTCCAACAATGATTCGTGGACCGTCCGCGGCTTCGCCAACGCGAACACGAAATTCATGAACGGCTTCCTCCAGCAGGAGAGCATCGGGAAGGTTTCGCTGGCCAATGTCGAGCGGGTGGAAGTGCTCAAGGGCCCCGCGGCCGTCCTCTTCGGCCAAGGCGGCTACGCCGCCACCGTCAACCGCGTCACCAAGCGCCCCCTGGAGCGGCCCCAGACGACGGTGCGGCTGAGCGCGGGTCCGGTCGAGAGCTGGCGCGCGGAGGTCGATCATTCCGGCCGCCTCGGCGGGGCCCGCTCGCCGGTGTCGTTCCGCGTCACGGGGGTCTACGATGATGGTTATTATTACCGGCGCATCACCCACGGGGAGAAGGCGTTTTCCGCGGTGGTGGCGTGGCAGGTCGCGCCCGCGACGCGCCTGGCGGTCGAGCACCTCTTCGTGCGGGAGGAGGATGGCGGCGCCGTCTGGCGGCAGCCGATGATGCGCGCCGAACCCCGCGGCTTCGCCTTGCCGGACGGCTCCTTCCTCGCCTACGGCGACAACCGCCAGGGCTACGCCTCTCCGGGCGACCGCCGCCGCTGGGACCGGGGCTTCACGATGGCGGACCTGCAGCACGCGTTCGGCCGCCAGGTGCAGTTGCGGCTCCAGGTCGCGCACGACACCAAGGACCAGCTTTACGACGAGCACCAGCCCGAGCAGGGCTCCCTGACCATCCTCCGGGACGCCGTCCTGATGCCGCGTCGCTGGCGCGTGCGCACGCAGGACGTGGACAACTGGCGCTCCCGGAACGAGCTGGTGGGGAACTTCACCACCGGTCCCGCGCGGCACCGCGCCCTGGTCGGCTTCAGCTGGGATGTCTCCGACGGCGAGATCTGGAACCGGGACGGCATCTACAACCGCGGTGGCCTCGCGGCGACGGCGGCGACGCTGAATCAACGTTGGCCGACCGCGAGCGTGGGGAGCCGGTACAATGTCTTTCCCAACCTGACGCTGGCCGAGGTGCTCGCGGACGTGCGCCGGGCTGGCTACAATCCCCATATGATCCCGCCGCTGAACGCGGTGGATCCTGAGCGTTCGCCGCCCGTGCCGGCCAAGGCCGACCGCCCGCCCCTGCCCGCGGGCAACCGCAACCTGGACCGCACCGAGAACACGGAGTACTACTTGGCCGATGTGGTGTCGTTTCTGGAGGAGCGCCTGTTTCTGACCGGGGGCGTGCGCCACACCCGGACCGAGGATCGGCGCCGCAATGGGTTCACCGGCCTCACCACCTTTGATAACCGGGGCGATGCGACGACCTTCAGCGCGGGGCTCGTCTGGCACCTCAACCGGGCCCGCTCCCTCACGTTCTACGCCAACGCCAACAGTTCGTTTGTGCCCGGCTTCCTGCGTCAGCCGGATGGCACCCCGATCGATCCGGAGGAGGGCAACCAACGCGAGCTGGGGCTGCGCTTCAGCCTCGCCAATGATCGGATCCAAGGCCTCCTGGCGGCCTACGAGATTCGCCAGCAGAACCTCGCGGTGGATGATCCGAGCCGCGACGGCGACTGGTACACCCTCATCGACGGCATCCGGTCCCGTGGGGCCGAGTTCAACCTCAATGCCCGCTTCACCGAGGCTTGGTCCGTGATGGGCGGCTACGCCTACAACGATTCGCGCGATACCCGTTCGGGCCGGCGTTCGATGTACGCGCCGTACCACATGTTCACGGCCTTCAACAAGTACGCCTTCCGGACCGGCACGCTGCGCGGCCTGGACCTCGCCCTCGGCTCCATTTTCATCGGCGACCGCCCGATCGATCCCGCCGTCCTGACCACCTTGGGCGGCATCGCGAACACCCCCTCGTGGACGATGCCCGGCAAGTGGCGTTTCGACGCCGTTCTCCGCTATGCGCTACCCGGCGGTGGCCGGGTGCGGTACACCTTGGGGGCCAAGGTCCAGAACGTGATGGACAACCAGGAGATCTTCAAGCTGGCCGACAGCAACTCGGTCCAGCGCCAACCGGGTCGGACCTTCCAGACGAGCCTGTCAGCGCGCTTTTGAGGCCTCGCGCCGCGCGGGGGCCGGTGCCGGCGCGGGCAGTTCCGTGAAGTCGTTCACGATGCCCTCGTAGGGCCGGTCCTGCTTGTAAATCTGCAGGATGCGCGCGTGCTCGTGGTCGCTGGTGGGGAAGACCCGCGGGGGTTCCCCGGGCAGCAGCAGCGCGGTGTAGGCTCGGCGGCGGTCGACCAGGCGGCGGATGACGAGCATCGGGGAGTGAAGCACGTTCCCCGGTTCTGGCCAACGGCCGCGGGGGTTTTTCGCGCCGCGTGAATTTTTGCTGAATCAGGGCTTCCCGGGAGGTTCGCGTGGGGGGTTAACCCTTGACAATAGCGGTCTCCGGGCTCGTTTTTACCGTCGTCGCGCAACCTTCCAGCACCATGAAATTCCGCTCTCTCCTCCTCGCTTTCGCCGCTTGCTTCCTGACCGCTGTTCCCGCCGTGCAAGCCCAGACGGCCGCCGAGGTGGCCGAGCAGGCCAAGGCGGATCCGGGCAAGGCCGCCGCCCTCGTCGAGGCGGCCGTCAAGGCCAACCCCGCCAATGCCTCCGCGATCGTCGAGGCGGTCATCAAGGCTTTCGCCGGCACCACCACCCAGGTGGAGGTCGCCAAGGCAGTCACGACTGCCGCGGTCAGCGCCGTCGTCTCCACGATGACCACCGCCGCACCCGCGCAGGTTCAGGCCGCCGTCGCTGCGGTCACCACCGCGGCGGTGACCTCCGTCCCGGCTGCCTCAGCGCCCGCCGTAACGGTCGCCGCCGTGGCCGCGGCCCCGGCGCTGCAGTCCACCATCACCACCGCCGCCACGGTGGCGGTGCCTTCCCAGACGACGGCCATCACCAACGCGGTCGCCGCGATGCCCACGACGACCACCACCACGGTCGTTACCCAGCAGAGCACGACGCAGCAGCAGACCACCACCCAGACCTCGATCGAGACGCCGGTGGTGAGCGGCAGCCTCTGAGCACTGAAAGTCCCGCGATGCCCGAGGCCGCCCGCAAGGGCGGCCTTTGTTTTTCCCTACCTGGCCGGTCTCCGGGATCGGATCTGGTTCGGGACGAGCTTACTCGAGGAACGAGACCTGGGTAGGCGTCTTCGGGCGCTGGCGGGAGGCGATCTCCTCCGGAGTGGCATTCAGGTGCCGGGGCGGACGTGTCGCCCGGGCGGCCACGGCAGCCTCCCGATCGGCCACGATCCGATCGCACACGTGGCGGATGTGCAGGCGCAGCCATTGGTAGGTGCTCGATTCGGGCCGATAGTCCGCCGGGCCATAGCCATGGATGCGGCCCGATTGCAGGAGACGATCGTTCTGTTCGAATTCCTCGGGCTTGGCGGGATTGTACACGGCGTACGCTTGACCGCCCCCTTTCTTGACCACGGCGAAACTCGGCACATCGCTGGGACCGTCCGCGATGTAGATCATGTTGGCCACCGGGATGCGGCGGTCCTCGGGGGCGATCTTCGAATTCACGTCGATCGCGGGGTTCCGGTTGGTGCCCTTGTTGATCTCGAAGATCGCCCGCGTCTTGGTGGTGTTGTCGATGACCATCCCAATCTGGGCGATCTCGGCGCTGGCCTCGATGGGCAGCTCCTTCTGCCGCAGGAAACCGGGCGGCAGGGGGTTCTCGATGAACTCGCAGGCCCAGATCCCGTCCACGTGCCCCGCGATCGCGCTGCCGCGGATCATCGGCGCGAGGCCGGTGCTGACGACATAATGTTCCAGGGTGATCTCGTGCTTCACGTACTCCGGTTTTTCCCGCGTGAAGGCCTGCGCCTGCGCGAAGAAGTCCGGCAGACCGGGGTAGAACTGGATGTCCCGGCCGCATTCCTGCAGGATCCGGTTGTTCAGTCCCGCCAGCGGTCCCGCCTGCACGTACGTCAGCAGGTGGTTCAGGTACGCGATTTCCGGCGACAGATGGTAGCCCCGCTCCCGGTAGTGCGCCGCCAGCCGGTTCGTCTCCTGCCAGAAGCCTGCCTCATCCACCCCGTAGCGCCGGAACAAGGGTGACTGCATGTACTCCGGAATCAGGGTCTTGTCGAAGTCCCAGATCAGCGCGAGGGTGTTCTGCGGGAAGAGATTGGCGGGCATGGCGGCGAAGGGGACAGTCCCCGCGGAGACGCGGCGGGACGAAAACCGCAAGCGCAGGGTGGCGCAATGCGCAAATCTTCCCCACGCTCCGCGTCCCATGGATGACCTGCCCGCCCTTGCGCCGTTCCAGCGGCGGCTCGACGAGCTTTCCGCCCAGATGGCGGAGGCCTCGTTCTACGCCGCGCCGCGCCGCGCCGCCGAGGTCACCCGGGAACACCAGCGGCTGACCGCCTTGGTCGAACAGCATCGGCTCCATGAACGCCTCGTCCGGGAGGCTGCCGAAGCGCGCGCGCTCAGCCGCGATCCGGCCGCCGACGCGGAACTGCGCGAACTCGCCGCCGCCGAACTGCCGGAGCTGGAGGGCCGCGTGGCCGGCGTCCGGCAGGACGTTCTCCTCGCAATGATCCCGCCCGAACCCACCGACTCCCGCAACACGGTGATGGAGATCCGGGCAGGTACCGGCGGCGATGAGGCCAGCCTGTTCGCCGCGGAACTGTTCCGCCTGTATTCGCGCTATGCGGACGAGCACGGCTGGAAGATCCAGCCGATGAGCAGCAGCACCTCCGAGCGCGGGGGCTTCAAGGAGGTGATCTTCCTCATCACCGGCTCGGAGGTCTACCGCCAGCTGAAGTTTGAGAGTGGGGTGCATCGCGTCCAGCGCGTGCCCGTCACCGAGGCCAACGGCCGCATTCATACGTCCACCGTGACCGTGGCCGTGCTGCCGGAGGCCGAGGAGGTCGACGTCCAACTCGATCCCCAGGAGCTCGAGATCACCGTGAGCCGCGCCAGCGGACCGGGGGGGCAGGGGGTCAACACGACCGATTCGGCGGTGCAGATCCTGCACCGCCCCACCGGGCTGATTGTTTCCTGCGCGGACGAACGCTCCCAGTTGAAGAACAAGGCTCGGGCGCTGACCGTGCTCCGTTCCCGGCTGCTGCAGCGGCGGGAGGAGGAGGAGCGGGCCAAGTACGCCGCCGTGCGCCGCAGCCAGATCGGGTCGGGTGACCGCAGTGAACGCATCCGGACCTACAACTTTCCCCAGAACCGCGTGACCGATCACCGGATCGGGCTCACCTTGTACAACCTGCCGCAGGTGATGGAGGGCAAGCTCGAGCCCGTGCTCGCCGCCCTGCAAAAGGCGGACTACCAGGCGAAGCTCGCCGCCCTCACCGGGGCGGATTATGCGCCGCCCCGCGCCGAGGAGATCGACTGAAGTGCTGTCCGTCCTCGAAATCATCAAGCGGACCACGGAGTTCCTGACCGCCCGGGGCGTCGCCTCGCCGCGGCTCAATGCCGAACTCCTGCTCGGGCACGTCATCGGCCGCCAGCGGATGCAGCTGTACCTCGAGTTCGAACGTCCCCTGACCGCCGCGGAACTGGACCGGTTGCGGCCGCTGGTCCGGCGGCGCGGCCAACAGGAACCGTTGCAATACATCCTCGGGGAAACGGACTTCCGCGGCCTGCGGCTCAAGGTGGACCGCCGGGCGCTCATTCCCCGGCCGGAAACGGAGCTGCTGGTCGAACTGGTGCACACCTGGGCTGCCAGCCAGCCGCCCGTCCTGCGCGCCCTCGACTTGGGCACGGGGTCCGGGGCGATTGCCGCCGCGCTGGCCACCCTGTGGCCCGGCGCGACGGTGGTGGCCGCGGAACGGTGTCCCGAGGCCCTGGCGTTGGCCCGGGAGAACTTTGCCGCCCTCGGGCTGGAAGGCCGCATCCAGCCGGTCGCCGCGTCCTGGTTCGAGGGGGTTCCGCCGGGGCCCTACGATGCCGTGGTCTCCAATCCGCCCTACTTGACTGCCGCCGAGGTGGCGGCGGCCGCTTCCGAGGTCCGTCACCACGAGCCCCGGGCGGCCTTGGAGGCCCCCGCGGAGGGCTTGGCCGATCTCCGGGCCATCCTCCAAGCGGCGCCGGCCTACCTGCGGCCGGGCGGGCTTCTCGCGCTGGAAACCGGCTGCGACCAGCACGCGGCCCTCACCGCGCAGCTGCAGGCGGCGGGCTACCGGGCGGTGGAGTCCCGGCCGGACCTGACGGGCCGAGACCGGTTTATCCTCGCGGTTTGGCCGGGCTGAGCGCCGCGGGGGTGGTGGCGGCGGTGAGCGGCGGGCGATTGTGGGCCCAGGTTTCGCGGTTCCGGCCCAGCCGCACCGCGTCGCCGACGACCCGCAGCGCCTCGCGGAGATGGACATCCGCCTTCACGTAAGTCTCGTTCTCGTCCTCGGCCGGTCCGAAGTCGTCTTCCTCGTCCTCCTTTTTCGGGGCCTTGATCCGCGGCGCGGGCGGCGGTCCAAGGTAGAAGGTGCGGAAGGGATAGTCCCCCTTGGCGATCTCCTCCTTCTCCGCCTTGATCTCCTTGCGGAAGGCATTGTCTTCCGCCTTCTGCCGCTGCCGTTCCTCCAGATTCAGGGAAATCAGCTTCTGCTCCTGACGCTCCTTGAAGCGGTCCACGATCTTCCGCAGGTAGGCGAACTCCGCGAGGCGGGCCTGGCGTTCCGCGCTGGCGGCCCGCAGGGGCTCGCGCACCTTCGGGTCCAGCGGCTCCCCTTCGAAGAAACTGGTCGGAATCTGGTCCCAGACCAGGGCGCGCGGGAGATCGGCCTCCCCGATCGGCAGGAAGTCCTCGATGGAGGGCAGGGTGATGTCCGGGATGACCCCCTTCAGCTGGGTGGAGGCGCCGCTCGGCAGGTAATACTTCTGGATGGTGAACTTCGCCGCGCCGGTCTTCGGGGCGAGGGACAGCGCGCGCGACAGCTGCTTCATCTCGACCACCTGTTGCACCGAGCCCTTGCCGTGCGTGGAACTGTCCCCGACCACGATCGCGCGCCCGTAATTCTGGAGCGCGCCGGCCACGATCTCCGAGGCGGAGGCACTGAAGCGGTCGACGAGCACGGCCAACGGGCCGGCATAGGCGATGCGGGGGTCCCGGTCGTTGTCGACATGGATTTCCCCGTTGTAGGCCTTGATCTGCACCACGGGACCCCGGCTGATGAAGAGCCCCGCAAGTTCCACGGCCTCGGTCAGGAAACCGCCCCCGTTGCGCCGCAAATCCAGCACGAGGCCCTCGATGCCAGCCTGCTTGAATTGCTCAATCAGGCGGGCGACGTCCCGGGAGGCGGTCGTCCGCTCGCCGTCGGTGTCGCCTTCGTCGGCGGGACCGTAGAAGGCGGGCAGCGTGATCACGCCGAATGGCTGGGTCTTCCCCTCGTCGCCCGGCAGGTCAAAGATGGCGCCCCGCGCGCGGGCGGAGTTGATCTTGACCTTGTCGCGCGTGATGGAGACCTGCTTGCGGACGGAGCTGTCGGCGTCCGCCGGCTGCACCGTGAGGACCACTTCGGTGCCCTTCTTGCCGCGGATGCGCTCGACCACTTTCCGCAGCTTCAGGCCGAAGGTCTCGAAGGGTTCCCCGCCCTTTTCCGCCACGGCGAGGATCTTGTCGTTCGGCTTCAGCTCGCGGCCGAGGTCGGCGGGACCGCCGGGGATGATCTCCTTGACCACGCAGACATCGTCCTCCGTGCCGAGGACGGCGCCGATACCGACCAGCTGGAGCTTCATCTGGATGCCGAAGTCCTCGTAGGTCGCGGCGGAGAAGTAGGTCGAATGCGGATCGTAGAGCTTGGCGATGGAGGTCAGGAACAATTCCGCCAGCTCATTGCCCTCGATCTCGCCCACGTTGCGCAGCATCCGCTCGTAGCGCTTGCGGATCTGGGCCTTGGCTTCGTCAGGGGTCTTCTTGGCCAGAATCTCCTGGATGAGCTCGAACTTCATGCGCCGCACCCACAGGTCGTCCGACGCCGCCGCGTCCGCCGGCCATTCGGCCTTCTGGCGATCGACCCGGTAGGTCTCATCGGCCGTCAGATCCAGGGGCTGCTCCAGTCGGGCCAGGATCCACGCCACGCGCTCTTCGACCCGCTTTTGATACACGTAGAAGATCTCGTAGGCGGCGTTGATGTTGCCGAGGAAGGCGGCGTTGTAATAGACGTTCTTGCTGAATTCCTCACTGAACTTGGCTCGGTCCGAGCCGAGGAAGAACAGCCGCTGCGAGTCGAGCTCGCCCATGTAGTCGGGCACGACGTTCGCATAGTCCGCGCTCTGGACGGCGTCCCGGTTGTAGTGCAGCTCGTCCAGCAGTTTGGTCAGCGTGCTGGCCTCGGCCGCGAGGGTCGAGGGCGTCGTGAAGCGCTTGCGGTCCTCGGCGCCCCAAAGTGCTCCGGCGCCGACGAGCAGGAGCAGGAGGAGGGCGAGGGGCCGGGAGCGGAGGAGGGAGGGCGTCATGGGACGTGCAAGGGAGTTTGTGCACCCCGGGTGGCAGTCAAGCGCCCGGGAGTGCGTGTTTTCACCGGCGCGACAACCGGTCGCGCGCGGCGGCCAAGGAGCGTCGTTCGGCGGGGGTGAGGGATCCGAGGCCGGTCTGGTTGATCTTGTCGAGGATGCGGTCGAGTTCCGCCCGCGGGTCGAGCGCCGGTACCGTTCTCGGCTGAGCCAACCGCGCGGGGCGGGGGGCCGGGTTTTCCGGAGGTGCCGGCCGGCAGGCGCGCAGCACCAGCCAGCCTGCCACGGCGCCCCCGAGATGGGCGGAAGCGGCGGGGGCGAAGGGCAGGGCGCGCTGGAGCACCTCACCGATCAGGAGGAAAAACGCCTCGCCCCCCAGCAGGGCCAGCAGTACGGGGCGTGGTCGGAGCCGCAGGGGCACCGCGAAGAACACCAGCAAACGCAGGCTGCGTTCCGGGTGGCGCACCGCGTATGCGGCCAGCAGCGCATAGGCTCCGGCGGTGGATCCACCCTGCAGTTCGCCGGCCTGCCGGTGGAAGCCGAGCCAGCACAGGCCGCCCAGCAATTGACCCGCCACCCAGGCGCCCAAGGGCAGCCGAGGCCCCAGTTCCCGGGCCAGCGCCGCCCCGGGGCCGAGGACCGCGGCCAGGACGAGCCCCAGATGGAAGAGGTTGGTCGTGCTGTGGATCAGCCCGTAGGTCGCCAAGCGCCAGTACTCACCCTCCGACCACGCGGCCGGCGTCAGCGCCAGCGTCGATTCTCCCCAGCCGATCGCGGCCGGCCAGCCCGCCTCTCCCGCCACCTGCAACGCGAAGGCCGCCGCCAACATTCCGGCCAGCAAGGGGAAGGCCCGTCCCGGAGGGGCGAAGGCGGGCCGGGACACGGAAGGCATGCGGGGAGTGTGCGAGCGGCGGGACGGAAGACAAGCAGGCGCCGTGCGCTTGACAGCCC
Source organism: Opitutaceae bacterium (assembly GCA_049428505.1). GTDB lineage: Bacteria > Verrucomicrobiota > Verrucomicrobiia > Opitutales > Opitutaceae > ER46. The sequence continues at coordinate 21,544 of JBMTAG010000047.1, forward strand.
CAAACGCAGGCGCCTTCGTGAGGGAACCATGGCGAATAAGTCCGACAAGTGGCCCACAAACGTCGCGGGGAAGTTTTACGTCGATCAGCAGTGCATCGACTGCGACCTGTGCCGCGAGACGGCGCCCTCGTTCTTCACCCGGCACGACGAAGGCGGCTATTCCTTCGTGATGAAGCAACCCACCACCGAAGAAGAGGTGGCCCAGTGCATGGAGGCCCTTGAGGGCTGCCCGGTGGAGGCCATCGGCAACGACGGCGAAGCCTGACCTTTCTCCCGGCTGATCCCGCCCCGGCTCCCGCGCCGGGGCTTCTTTTTGCCCGGAGCCCATAGTTAACGCCAATGGTCATTTCGCTGAACAAGCCGTGGACGGCCCTCCGGCTGCTGGTGCTGCCGGCTTGCGCGGCCCTCCGCGCGGCCGCCCCCGCGACGCAGCTCGATCCGCTTACGGTGGCTTCGCCGCGGGTCGCCAATCAGACGCCCGGCGGCACCTTTGCGATGCCCGTCTCGGTGCTCCGGTATGAGCCCCGCGTGGACCTGCAGGCCCGCAATCTGGTGGAGGGTCAGGCCGACCTCACGTTGCGGGGCGGCACCTTCGAAAGCACGGGTTGGGCGATCGGGGCGGTCTCGCTCGGTGACCCGCAGACGGGCCATTATCTGGCGGAGTTGCCCATCGACCCGGCGATGCTCACGCCCCCGCAACTCCTCTTCGGCCCGGATCTGGCCCTGGGGCCCCTCAACGCCACCGCGGGCGGCCTGCGGCAGGACTGGCGCCCGCTGCGGGCGGGCGGCGGCGTGCGGTTTGGCGCCGGGGCCCATGGCCTGCGGCGCGCCGAACTCCGGCACGCTTGGTTTCGGCCCGCGGGACCCGCGGGGCAGGGGAGCGGGCTCGAGTTTTCCGTGGCCCGGTCCGTCGCGGATGGGGCGGTGCGTTACGGAGACCACGAGTTCGACCGGGCCAACCTGCGGCTCCAGCATCGGAGCGCCGCGGGCCAGACCGACCTGTTCGCCGGGTATCAGGGTAAGCGCTTCGGCTGGCCCAACCTGTACACGCCGTTCAACAGTCCGGAGTTCGAGAACCTGCAGACGCGCCTTACCCTGCTCAGTCACCGGCAGGAGCGGGCGGCGGATGGCGGCTGGGAGGCGGCGGTCTTCGAGCGCCGACACAAGGATGATTACGCCTTCAACCGCTTCGCCCCGCTCGGGCCCGTCCATCCGTTTCAGCACACGACTTGGCTTCGGGGCGCCGCCGCCCGCGTGCATGGGCGAAGGCAGGAATTTACCTACGAGCTGAAGGCGGAAGGCCAGGCAGACCGCCTCCGCTCGACCTCCCTCCTGTTCGGCCCCTACGCCTCCCGCGCGCTTTCGCGGCTCGCCCTGGTGGTGGGACGCGAGAAGGCCTTGCGCGACGGCGGCGCCCTGCGGGTCCGGGCCGGCTTGGTGCACGATGATACCAATCGCGAGCCGGGCAGCCTTTCGCCGCTCTTGGTCCTGGAGCGGACCCTGGCGTCGGGTGGATCCTTGCGGCGCTTGCACCTCTCGGTCACCCGCGCCACCCAGATGCCCAGCTACACGGCATTGGCTTCCAGCGCCTCCGCCGGCCTGTTCCGCGGCGATCCCGGCCTCGGCCGCGCCGCCGCCACGACCGTGGAGGCGGGCGCCGCTTTCGGCTGGGTGGGCTGGGAGGGGGCGGCCAACGCCTTCGCCCGGGCGGACCGCCGCTTGGTCGACTGGACCTTTCGCCGCGGGGTCACGGCCCGCACCGCCAGCCCAATGGATGTGGACGTGGCGGGTTTCGAAGTGCAGGCACGCCGGTCGTGGGACCGTGCCGCGGTGATTTTCGGTTACACCGCCCTGACCAAGGACGACTCCTACCGGGCGGCCGGGGTGGACGCCAGTTTCTACGCCCTCAACTACGCCCGCCACCGGGCGACCTTCGCGGTGCAGGCCCAGGTGGGGCGGGATTGGGTGCTGAGCCTAGACCACGCGTGGCGCCGCCAAGCGCCCAACCTGCTGCGGACCGTGGGTGGGGAGCGGGCGCTGCACGGCACGCTCGGGGTAGCCTATCGTCCGGCCTCCCTGCCGCGCCTGGAGGTTACCCTGCTGCTCGAGAACCTCTGGAACGAACGCTTCCAGGAAATTCCCGCCGTCCCCGCTGCCCCGCGCCAACCCTCCTTCAGTGCCGCCTGGCGCTGGTGAGGCGGGCTTTGCGGTTTGACTCCGCCCGCGGGCGCGCGTCACTGCCCGCGATGAGCAATCCCTACCTTCGCGACGACTTCCGGATCCGCTGGGCCGAGCTCACCGCGAACCACGTCGGGCCCGCGGTCGACGCCGCCCTGGCCCGCGCCGAGGCCGCCGTCGCGGCGATCACGGCGGTCGACCTGGCGGCGGTCACCTTCGACAACACCTTCCTTGCCCTCGAGCGTGCGACCGAGGAACTGAACCTGGTCTGGGGCAAGGTCGGACATCAGCAGTCCGTGGCCGACGAGCCGGCGCTGCGGGCCGCCCACAGCGAGGTGCTGCCGCGCGTCACGGCCTTTTACGCCCGCATCCCCCTCAATCCCGACCTCTGGGCCCGGCTCCGAGCCTTTGCCGCCACCCCCGCCGCGGCGGCCCTCACGGGTGTGCCGCGCCGGTTTTTGGAGGAGACGGTGAAGGACTTCCGGGACGCGGGCGCGGATCTGCCGGCCGCAGCCCGGGCGCGGCTGGAGGCATTGCAGACGGAAATGGCGCAGGTGGCCCAGAAGTTCGGGGAAAACGTCCTCGATGCGACGAATGCGTGGCAATTGGTCATCCCGCCCACGGAGGAGGCCCGCCTCGAGGGCCTGCCGCCGCAGGCCAAGGCCGCGGCCCGCCGCAGCGCCGAGGCCAAGGGTCTGGAGGGCTGGCGCTTCACCCTGCACCAACCTTCGCTGGAGCCGGTGCTGATGCATCTCCGGGACGAGGACATTCGCCGCCAGGTCTGGACCGCCAGCGCCGCCGTCGGCGCCCACGCTCCCCACGACAACGCGCCCCAGATCGAACGCCTCCTCCAGCTCCGCGCGGAGAAGGCCCGGCTCCTGGGCCAGCAACATTTCGCGGACAGTGTCCTGCGCCGGCGCATGGCCGGGCAGGGCGCCCGGGCGCTGGCCTTCGTGGAGGACTTTCGGCAGCGCTGTCTGGCTCCATTCGCCCGGGAGACCCGGGAGTTGGAGGAGTTCCGGGCGACCCAGACGGGCGAGCCGGTGCGGCGGCTCGCGCCCTGGGACGTGGCCTTCTGGGCCGAGCGCCTGCGGCAGGCGAGCTACCAGTTCGATGAGGAGGCGCTGCGGCCTTACTTGCCGATGGACCGGGTCATTGCCGGACTCTATGACCTCGCGGGCCGCGTCTTCGGCCTCCGCATCGTGGAACACCCCCCGGGCACCGTCCCCGTGTGGCATCCGGAAGTGCGGTTTTACGACATGCACGACCGGGCGGGACGGCATGTCGGGTCGTTTTATGCCGACTGGCACCCGCGGGAGTCGAAGCGGGGTGGGGCGTGGATGAACTACCTCATTACCGGCGGGCCGCAGCCGGATGGGTCGCGTCTGCCGCATCTGGGCCTGATCTGCGGCAACATGACGCCGCCGGCGGGCGATCGCCCGGCGCTGCTGACGCATCGCGAGGTGGAGACCATCTTCCACGAGTTTGGCCATCTGTTGCATCACCTGTTGGGGGAGGTGCCGATCAAGTCGCTCAATGGGACCAACGTGGCCTGGGATTTCGTCGAGCTGCCGTCGCAGATCCTGGAAAACTGGACGTGGGAGCGGGAGGGTTTGGATCTGTTTGCGCGGCACCACGAGACGGGGGCGCCGATTCCGTCGGAGTTGTTCGACCGGATGCAGGCGGCGCGCAACTTCCGGGCTGCCAGCGCGACGATGCGGCAGGTGGCGTTCGGTAAGCTGGACCTCCTGTTGCACATGCACACGGCGGACTATGCCGGGGCGGGCGATGTGGAGCCCCGGTTGCGAGCGGCGGTGGCCGATTGCCTGGTGCCGACCGAACCCCCGGCGCCAACCATCGTGAAGCGCTTCACCCACCTCTTCGCGGATCCCGTGGGCTACGCGGCCGGATACTATTCGTACAAGTGGGCGGAGGTGCTGGAGGCGGACGCCTTCACGCGCTTCCAGCGGGAGGGCATCTTCAATGGCGAGGTGGGGGCGGAGTTCGTCCGGTGCATCCTGAGCCGTGGCAACGCGGAGGATCCGGCCGTGCTGTTCCGGTCGTTCCTCGGGCGTGATCCCGACCCGCAGGCGCTTCTGCGGCGATGCGGGCTGGCGGCTTGAGCCTAGGCGGCGTCGCGGGTCCGATGGAACGGCGCCGGCCGGTTTCCAGCGCGGTCCTTTTCCTCTGGCAAAACCGCGGGTTTGCCTAACGTCTCCCTCTGTTCATCCTCCGGTTTAATCCCACCCAATCCCCCTCCCATGTTCATCTGGATCCTCCTCATTCTGGTTCCCATGCTGTTCGGCCTGTACGCGCAGATGAAGATCCGGCGGGCCTATGCCCGGAACGTGGAGATTCCTTCGCGCGGCCATATCCGTGGCGTCGAGGCCGCCGAGGCGGTGATGCGTTCCGCCGGCATCAGTGATGTCGAGATCATCGAGGTCGAAGGGGAGTTGACCGACCATTATGATCCGATGAACAAGCGGCTGGCGCTGTCCCATCATAATTACCACGGCACCAGTCTGGCCGCGCTGGGGGTGGCTGCGCACGAGGCCGGGCACGCCATCCAGCACAAGGTGGGTTATGCGATGATGAACGTCCGCCAGACGATGGCGCCGGCGACCCAGATTGCGGCCGGCGTGGCCAACTTCGTGATGATCGCCGGGATTTTCCTGCTCTCGACGACGATCGGTGGCACCCTGCTCACGGTCGGCGCGGTGGCCCTGGGGGTGATCTGCCTGTTCCACCTGGTGACCCTCCCCGTGGAGTTCGATGCGAGCCGTCGGGCGAAGGCGCAGTTGGTGAATCTCGGGATCGTGGAGCGGGATGAGATGGAAGGCGTGCACGAGACCCTGGATGCGGCGGCGCTGACTTATGTCGCGGCGTTCGTGGCGGCGCTGGG
>JBMTAG010000048.1:0-26225 GCA_049428505.1 Opitutaceae bacterium
GCTGGTGCGACGGTCAAGCGGGCGGGCCCGCGACGCATCCCAAGGGCGTTTTCGTCGCTCGCCGCAGGCGGAGGGATCGCTGCGCGGCATTGGTTTTCGTCCCGCCTTCCGGGGCAAAATGCCCCGGCTACATCGAGCCCACAGACCCTCCGTCTCTCTGCCTCTCCGTCTCACCGTCGCTCCCTCGCTCCGTCCTCCGCCCCCGCCTCTCGGCCCGTGCCACATCGCACCCACCACCGGGCGCTCCGTCACGTCGGCCACCGGGAAATACGCGTCCACCGCCTCGCCCGCATACGGCTCCCGCAACGCCACCGGACCCCGCCGGTACAACCCCTCCCCCACCCCCTCAAACGCATCCAGCCGGGCGAGGGCCGCCGCATCCACGGCCCACACTTCGCCGCTGACGCCGGTCGGCGTCGCCGCATGCGGCACGAGGCCGGGATAACCCCCGAGGTCGTGCAGGCGGAAGCCCGGCACGGTCCAGGCGGTCCCGACGAAACGTTGCCCCGCCAACTGCCCGTGGTTCACGCGGCCGCGCTGGAGGGTCCCGTAAACGAACAGCAGGCGGCTCACGGCGCTTCCGCGGGCGGCAACACCTCGACCACGACCGCCGTGGTGTTGTCGCGGCCCGACGCCTCCACCGCCGCCTCCACCAAACGCTGCGCCGGGGAACGCGGCGCGGCCCCCTCCTCCGGCGCGGCCGGCAACAGCTCGGCGATTTGCCGGTCCCAGAGGCCGTCGGTCAGCCCGTCGGAACAGAGGAGGAAGCGGTCCCCGGCCCGGTGGTCGACGGCCCCCAGCTGCGGTTCGATGATCTGGTTGCCCGCACCCAGAGCCTGCTGCAGGGCGTTGCGCCGGGGATGGGTGCGCTGCTCGCGCTCGTTGATCTTGCCCTGGCGCCGCAGCCAGCCGACGTGGCTGTGATCGTGGGTCACCTGGGTGAGCTCGCCCCGCAGCGGCAGGGAATAGATGCGGCTGTCGCCCAGGTGCGCGAAGTACATCCACTCGGGCGTGAACCAGCCGAGGCTGAGCGTCGCCCCCATCCCGGCGCATTCCTCGTAGGAGTTGCCCAGGCGGGTCAGGTCCTGGTGGATCTGGGCGATCAGTTCCCCGAGGACGTCCGCGAAGCCCACGCCAAGGCCGCTCGCCGCCAGGCGGAAGGCGCGGGGGAACAGGCGCGTGATGCGGTCGACGGTGAAGCGGCTGGCGAATTCGCCGGACTTGGCGCCGCCCATGCCGTCGCTCACGGCGAAGACAAAATCGCTGGCGGCCAGGGAGGCCCGGCCGGTCTTGCCGAGGTAGCGGACCTCGCGGCCGTCGACGGCGAGCGCGAGGAAGGAATCCTCGTTGTTGGGGCGGACCCGGCCGACATGGGTCAGGCCGGACCATCGGAGGTCGGGGGCGGGACGCTCCCCGCGGCGTGGGTCGGCGCTCATCGGGCCAGGCTGGGTTTGAGGGTGAGGGGCAGGCCGGAGCCATCGTCCTCGAGCAGCGTCGCGAACTCGAAATCGATCACGCAGAACCGGCCATCGGCCACGCGGTAGGTGATGTTGCGGAGGGCGCGATCCTCGTGGCGGACCCCGAACCGTTCGAGCGCGGCGAACAGCTCCGCCTGGCGATCCGGAGCGAGCTGGTCGACGCGGCGGCCGCAGTTGCTGGTGACAAGGCGGAGGTGGGTGGGATCGGCCTCGAGGACCTGGGGGACGAAGTCGCAGCCGCGGGCCTGGAGGTGACGGAGCACGCGGGTCTCGTGGTCGAAGCGTTCGCGGGCGGAGTGGCCGCGGAAGGTCTTGTGCACGCGGCCGTCGAAGCCGATGCGCACCGTGGCCCGCGCCGTGTCCTTGATCTCCTCCATTCCCGCCACTCTCCCGCAGCCGATCGGCGGCTGGCAAGCCGCCACCGGAATCCGCGCCGCGGTCCGGACCGCGGGGGGCGGGTCCGCGCTTGCGACGTCCGGAAAGAACGGGCAAGCCTTCCTCGTCTTGCACCTCCACCTCGGGCATCACTTTTACGGCGCGGGCAACCTGGGGGATGACTTCATGCTCGGGGGCTTTCTGGAGGCCTTGCACGCGCAGGCTCCGGGGACGACCTGCACCTGCCGCGTGCCGTTTCCGTTGCAGCCGCTGCGCGACCGTTTTCCGGCGATCGAATGGCTGCCGTGCGATCCGGCCCTGCTGGAGCCGTGCCTGCGGCGGGCGGACGCCTGGCTTGGCCTGGGCGGATCCCCATTCCAACAGGCGCAGTCGACGTGGTTCCTCGATCACCTCACCGCGGAGGCGGCCGCCTGCGAGCGGCTCGGCAAGCCGATGTTTTACCTGGGCGTGGGGGTGCAGAGCGAGGCGGAGGCCCGGGAACCGGCGGTACGGCGGTTGATTGCGCAGGCGGCGGGCATCTGGACCCGCGATCCGGCGTCCGCGGAGCGTCTCGCCGCCCTGGCGCCCCGGCGACCGGTGGTTGCGGCGAGCGACCTGGCGCACCTCTTTTTCCGCGCCCAGCCGCCGCGCCCGGCCGTGCCGGGGCGGCTGAACCTGACGCCGAACTTCGACTACGGGCCTTGGCCGGGCCGCGATGCCGTGCTGGCGGCGGTGGAAGCCCTGGGCGTGGAGGACCGGGTGTGGCTGGTGCAGGAGACGCGGGACCTGCCGGGGGCGGAGCGGGCCCTGTACGCGGGGATGCAGCCCGCGGAGCGGTCGCGGTGGCGCCTCCTGGCTCCGGACGTCCCCGGAGCCCCGCTGACGACGGCCCTCACCCGCTGGTCAGGAGCCGCGCGGACCGTGAGTGCCCGGTACCACGCGGCGCTGCTGGGGGCGTGGGCGGGTTCGGCGGTCGTCGTGATTGCAACCAATGAGAAGCTGCGGGGAGCGGCGCGCGTGCTGCGGGTCCCGACGATCGCGCCGGATGCCCCCCGGGAGGCGGTGCTGGCCGCGCTGGCGGAGGCCGCGGCCGGCGGGCGGGGGCGGCCGCAGCAGCTCGCGGAGCAGGCGGGGGCGGCAGTGGCGGCGTGCCTGATGGCGATCCGCGCCTGAATTTTTCTCGGCACGCCCGGCGCATTTGCGAAAGACTTCTCCCTTATGCCCGCGCTGCTGCTGTCGCTCGCGTTTGTCGCTTACCTGACATTGGTCGGGGGCGGGCTGCTGGCCGCGTGCCGGTGGCGGGGTGGCGTGCTGCGGACGTGGCTCCTGGCGCCGGCCGTGGGGCTGGCGGGGGTGATTCTGGGGCTGATGCTGCTGAATCAGGCAGGGCTGCCGGTACGGACCTTCGCGTGGCCTCTCACCCTCGGGCTTGGGGTGGCGGCGGCGGGCATCCTGCGGTGGCGGCGGGCCGTGCTGCCCCGGCAGGCCTTGGCCCCCTTCGCGGGGGTGGCGGTGGCCTCGCTGCTGTGGACCGGCTGGCCGCAGCTCCGCTTCGGCTTCAACTGGCTGAGCTACGTCAACGACGACTTCGTCAACTACTGCCTGGCGGCGGATCGGTTCCGGGATTTCGGCTTCTGGCGGGCGCCGCAGCTGGCGGAGCTGGCGGGTACCGACATCGCGCAGTATTACTGGTTCATGCACGTGCCGGGGCTGATGCGCTTCGGCAGCGAGATCACCTTGGCGTGGGTATCGGCGCTGACCGGCCTGAAGGCGCTGGGCATCTTCATGCCGGTGATCCTGGGCCTCGGCCTGGTGCAGCTGGCGGCGGCGGGGGCCCTCGTGCTCCATCGGGGGCGCTGGCGCCGGCGGGCCTGGCTGACGATGGCGCTGCTGGCGGTCAGTCCCCTGTTCATGCTGGGCTCGCTGTACCAGCTGATCGCGCAGGTGGGCGGGTTGGGCCTGATGCTGGCGGCGACCGTGGTGCTGACCCAGCGCCTGCCGGCGCGGCGGTCGGGAGCGATCCCGGCGATCGTGATCCTCTCGGTGCTGGGGGCCGCGCTGTGCGTGACCTATCCGGAGGTGACCGCCTTCGCGGGCTTGGCGGGGGTGGTGGCGGCGGGCTTCGAGACCGTGCGGCAGCGCCGCCTGCCGGCGGCACGGCTGACCCTGTTCCTGTATGGCGTGGCGGGGGTGATGATCCTGCTGCGGACCAACATGCTGTCGTATGTCTTCACCATCATGCTGCAGCTGGGTTCCGGGTTCCGCAGCGTGGACCTGTCGCTGTCGCTCTTCCCGTACTTCATGATTCCGACGGGGCTGGCGAACCTCTTTGGCCTGATGCCCCTGGCGGTGAATTTTCCGGAGCCGTATACGAGCGCGGCCATCCTCGTGGGCGGCCTGGCCCTGGTGGCGGCGCTGGCGGCGGGCGTGCGGGAGGCGGGGGCGGGCGTGCCGATGGCGCTCCTGCTGCTGGTGCAGTTCGCGCTGGCCCTGCGCCTGATGACTTCGGGCAATGATTTCGGCCTCTACAAGCTGGCGATGTTCCTGCAGCCGGCGCTGGCGGCGAGCCTTGCGGGGTTGATCCTCCGCCTGCCGCGACCGGGTCTGAGCGGGCCGCTGGCGCTGGCCCTCGCCGCCCTCGCGGCGGCGCCCACGGCCCTGCATTACACGCGGGTTTCGCAGGGTGATCGTGCCGGCGGGCTCACCGAGGCGAAGAGTGCCTCCGCCCTCGGCACCGAAGCGCCGCCGGTGCCGGCGGGCACGCGGGTGCTGGCCGACGTCAACAACCTGGTGGCGGCCAAGCTGGCGGCGGCGGAGCTGCGCGGCACCGACCTGCGCTACCTCTCGCGCGATTACTACCAGCAGATCGCGCCCATCGAATACGAGCGCCTCGGCACCACCTTGGTCGGCCTGCACCCGCACTTTGACGATCTCCTGTCCGCCCGGCCGCGGCTGGCGGAGCGCGACGCGCGGACCGTGCAAACCCTGCGGCTGTTCGAGACCACCTTCCGGGCGCCGCGGCTGGACTACGCGCCGGGCGCGGCGGACGCCTACCTGACGCTCGATCCGGCCTTGGGCCTGTTCAACAAGTTCCGCTATCCGGCGCCGCTGGAACCGCGGGCTTTGTTCCGGCTGCTGCCGGCGGCGGAGGTGCGCAACCACCTCGTCTTCGTTCATTCCGGCCGGGGCAATCATTATTACCTCGGTGATCGCAACCGCATCGCGATCTTCCAGCAGGAGGCGGACCCGTATACGCCGCGGCAGGATTTCACGGGCATCGGCCGGTTCCTGCTCCTGCGGGTGGAGCGGCCGGACGCCGAACTCTATGTGCGCCTGTTGGCGACGAAGACCTTCATGGGGCCGGGGCACACCGCCTGGGCGCCGGAGGCAAGGCTGCTGGGCGCGGAACCGGTGCTCCTCCGCTTGCCGGGGCACGGGGCGGTCAACCGGATCCTGGGTCCGGTGCGCCCGGTCACCTTGGGTGGCGCGGCCTACATCGCCCTCGATCTGAACGAACTGCCGGTGCAGTTCCCCTTCGAGCGCAGCGGCCTCGCGTCCCTGTACAACCCCCAGGTGCCGCTGGACTCCCGCAAGCTCGTGGCCTACGCGCGGGACATCTCGGCCTTGGGGCGCGAGGAGGTGGCGGCGCTGCGGCGACCGGCGCGGCTGGGCAAGTTTCCGGACGACCTGCTGTTCGCTTCCGGGCTGGAATACGCGGGGATTTACGAGGACGGCTGGGTGTCGCCGGAGAGCGAGTTCATTTTGACCGGCACCCCCGCGGGGGGCGTCGCGCGGATCCGCGGCTTCATTCCGGAACTGCCGGGGCGGCCCCTCGGGGCGGGCGTGATCCGGATCCGCGCGGGGGACCGCGCCTTCACCGTGCCGGCGCGGGTCGGGGGCTTCGATTGGCTGCTGCCGCTGCCGGCCGCGGCCGCGAGCACCCATCTGCGCCTGTCCTTCTCGGTGCAGGCGTCATTACCGGAGAAGGATCGTCGTCCGATCGGGGCGCAGCTGAATCTCGTGGAGGTCTTTCCCACCCTGCCGACCAACACCTTTGAATTCGGCATCGCGGGCGGCGCGCGGCTGCCGGCGCGCGGCATCGACCAGGACGGCTGGCTGGAACGCGGGGCCGTCATCGACCTGCCTTCGGGCGGCAGGCGGGTGCTGCGGCTGCGCCTCGAGTTTCCCGACTGGAGCGGCCTGCCCGAGGGGCGGATCACGACCGTGCTGCAGGCGGATGTCAGTGCGGCGGGCGAAGGCGTGGTTCGCGAGCACCGGTTGCCGGCGGCGCAGTATTCGGTCGTCGACCTTCCGGTGGCGGCGAGCGCGGAGGTCGGGCGGCTCGAGTTGCGGGCGGGGGTGGACTTCCCGTTGCCGGCGCCGGATCAGCGGCGGCGCACCGCGCGCCTTGTCGCGATGGAGCTGCAGCCTGCGCCATGACCGCCCCGCGCCGCGCCCTTGTCCTGAAGCTGGACACCCTTGGGGACCTCGTGCTGCTGGCTCCGGCCCTGCAGGCGCTGCGGGCGGCGTGGCCGGCCGCGCGGCTCACCGTGGTCGTGCGCGCGGCCTATGCGGGGTTGACGCCGCTGTTGGTGCCGGCGCGGGCGGGCGAGGAGCCGGTGGAGTGGCTGACCACCACGCTGGATCCATTCACGGCCGGGCCCGACGACGCGGCGGAGGAGCGGGAGCGGTTGCTGGCGGCGGTGCGGGAGCGGGCGCCCGAGGTCGTGGTGGCGGCGACGGCCCGGGGCAACTGGCTGGAGGCCGCGCTGGCGGCGGCGGCACCGGACGCGCGGCGCGTGGCCTTGGGGGAGGAGGCGGCGGACGCGTATTTCTCGACCCGGCTGCGGTTGGCGCTGGGCATCGAGGCGGCGGGCGTGTTTCCCGAGCGGGTGATTCCGCCGGCGGAGGAGCGGGATTGGCGGCGCGGCCTGCGGCTGGCGTCCGCGGTGCTCGGGCGGGACGTGCCGGCGGCACCGCCCCGCCTGCAGGCGGAGCCGGATCCGGCGCGGCTCGCGGCGCTGGGGCTCACCCGCGGCCGCTACGCGGTGTGCGCGGCGGCGGGATTCGCCAATGTGCGCCTGAAGACGTGGCCCGTGGAGCGGTTCGCGGCGGTGGCGGCCCACCTGCGGCAGCGGCACGGCCTGCCGACCCTGTGGGTGGGGGCGGAGGCGGAGCGGGCGCACTTGGCGCCGGTGGCGGGCCCGCACCTGTGGTTGGGCCAGGGACCGGCGGACCTGCCGGCATTGGCCGGGTTGCTGGCGGGCGCGGCGGTCTTTCTGGGGAACGACACCGGGGCGATGCACCTCGCGGCGGCGACCGGCGTGCCGACGATCGGGATCTTTGGCGGGGGTACCTGGCCGCGGTTCCAGCCGGCGGCGGCGGTGGGCGCGGCGGTGGTGCACCCCCTGCCCTGCTTTGGCTGCGGGTGGGATTGTCCCTTTGGCGACGCCCCGTGCCTGCGCGCCATCACCGCCGCGGACGTCAGTGCCGCCGTCGACGCCGCCCTGGCCGGCCAACCGTTCACCGTGAGCTCCGTCGAACGGATTCCGGCCGAGGTAAGGGCCGTCCTCGGCGCCAGCGCGGCGCGGCATCGGGAGGCGCAGGCGAGCCACCTCGCGCGTCAGCACAAGCTGGAGGAGCTCACCGCCCTCGCCCGCGAGAAGGACCGCGCGATCGCGGAGAAGCAGGGCGAGATCGCGGCCCTCAAGGGGGTCTGCGACGAACGGGAGAAGACCATTCTGATCCTCGACGGCCACGTGAAGTCCTTCCAGGCCGAGAACAACGTCCTCAAGGCGGAGAAGGAAGTCCGGGACCGGGCCCTCGCGGCCGTGACCGGGGAGCCGGCGCAGGCGGCGCGCGCCCTCGAGGACCAGGCGGTCCACATCCGGAATCTGGAGGCCGTGCGGATCCAGCAGACGGCGGAGCTGGAGGAGCTGAGGCGGGGGGCGGCGAACCGGGAGGCGGGGTTGCACGATCTCGAGCAGGCCAAGCATTACGGCCGCCTGCTGGGGGAAAAGGAGCTCGTCATCCGGGAGCTGAGCGCGGGCATCGCGCACCGGGATCGCGTGTTGCGCGACGTGGCGGCGGAGACGACCCACTCGACCGCGGACCTGCGGCGGATCGCCCTGCTGCTGCGGGGCTACGTGCGCGAGCGCTGGCTGCGGCCGCTCCAGACCCGCCTCTTCCGGCGGCTGGTGGAGGGGCAGCCGGGGGAGCTGGGGGTCTTGCGCCAGCACGAACCACGGCCGCTGCGGTGGGACCGTGCACTGGCCCGCCACCAGGCGACGGCGGGCGGCGGCCCGAGCGTCGCGGTCGTGACCCCCAGTTACGGGCAGGAGCGGTTTCTCGGGAGGACCCTCGCGAGCGTGCTCGACCAGAACTTCCCCGGCCTGCGGTACGTCGTCCAGGACGGCGGCTCGCGGGACGGCAGCGCGGCGCTCATCGCCCGGCACGCCGCGCGGCTGCGCCATTGGGAGTCCGTGCCGGACCGGGGGCAGGCGGACGCGATCCGGCGGGGTTTTGCGCACGTGGAGGCTGACCTTGGGCCGGACGACGTGATGGCATGGCTCAACTCGGACGACCTGCTCGCTCCGGGTTCGCTGGCCTTCGCGGCCGGTTACTTCGCGCGGCATCCGGAGGTGGATGTCATTTACGGGCACCGGATTCTGATCGACGAGGAGGACCGGGAGATCGGGCGCTGGGTCTTGCCGCGGCACGATCCGGCGACCCTCGAGTGGGTCGACTATGTGCCGCAGGAGACCCTTTTCTGGCGGAAGCGGGCGTGGGATCGCGTGGGCGGGATCGATCCGACCTTCCAGTTCGCCCTCGATTGGGACCTCTTGGCGCGCTTCCAGCAGGCGAGCTGCGTCCTGCGGCGGGTGCCGTACTTTCTCGGTGCGTTCCGGGTGCACGCCGAGCAGAAGACCGCGACCGCGATCCACACCACCGGGGCGGAGGAGATGCGGCGGATCCGGGCCCGGTTCCACGGGGAGCGGGCGGACGATGGCGCGCAGATGGAGCATCACGCCCGGCGCGTCCGGTTCCACGGGGCCTTGACGGCGCGGCTCCTCGCCTTCGGGCTACGCTGGTAGCCATCCCCGCCATGCTCCTCAGCCTCGTCGTCCCGGTGTACCGGGAAGAGAAGAACGTCCCGGAGTTCCTGCGCCGGGTGCGGCCGATTTTGGGTGCCATCACGGAGGACTACGAGGTGATCTTCGCCCTCGACCCCTCGCCGGATCGCACCGAGGAGGTCATCTTGGCGGCGCGGGCGGACGATCCACGGGTCAAGCTGCTGCGATTCTCGCGGCGCTTTGGCCAGCCGATGGCGACCCTGGCGGGCCTGCAGTATTCCGCGGGTGAGGCAGTGGTGGTGATGGATGTGGACCTGCAGGATCCCCCGGAGTTGCTGGCCGAGATGGTGGCGAAGTGGCGGGAGGGCCATGATGTGGTCCTGCCCCAGCGGCGCCAGCGGACGGGAGAGCCTTGGATCAAGCGCCTCGTCGCGGCGACCGGCTATCAGGTGATCAACAAGATCGCGGACGTGCGCATCCCGCCCAACACCGGGGATTTCCGGCTGATGTCGCGGCGGGTCGTGGCCGAGGTGACGCGGCTGAAGGAGACCCACGGGTTCCTGCGGGGGATGGTGGCGGTGGTGGGGTTCAAGCAGGCGCTGATCCCGTTCGACCGGCCGGCGAGGTTTGCCGGCGAGACCAATTACAACCGGTTCCTCGGTTCCCTGCGCATCGGCTTCAACGGCATCTTCTGCTTTTCGACCTACGCCCTGACCCTGAGCACGTGGCTGGGCTTCCTCGTCTCGGGCGGGGCGTTTCTGCTGATGGGGATCTACCTCTTCTACAAGCTGATGGACTGGCCCATCGCCTGGGGTAATCCGACCCTGGTGATCCTCATCTCGTTCCTCGGGGGCATCCAGCTCATCAGCGTGGGGATTTTGGGCGAATACATCGGCCGCATCTACGAGGAGGTGCGGGCGCGCCCGAAGTTCATCGTCGAGCGGGCGGAGGGTTTCCGGGACTAGGGCGGGCGCGGGGGTGCGGCCACGGGCATGAGCGCAACCCAACCGGAACCGGCGCGCGCCCCGCGCCTCCTGATTTTGGTCGTCGCCTATCAGGCGGAGGCGACGATCACCGGCGTGCTGCGGCGCCTGCCGGCGTTTCCGGGCCTGGAGGTTGAGGTGCTGGTGATCGACGACTGTTCGGCCGATGGCACCTTCCGGGTGGCGGAGCGCCTGCGGGACGAGGGTGGCTGCCCGCATCGCCTCACCGTCCTCGTGAACCCGGTGAACCAAGGTTACGGCGGCAACCAGAAGCTGGGGTACCGTTACGCGCTGGAGCAGGGCCACGACCTGGTGGCGCTCCTGCACGGGGACGGCCAGTACGCCCCGGAGAGCCTGCCGGAGGTGCTGGCGCCGCTGCAGCGGGGCGCGGCGGATCTGGCCCTGGGCTCGCGGATGCTGACCCCGGGCGGGGCGCGGCGCGGCGGGATGCCCCTGTACAAGCGCCTCGGCAACCGGCTGCTCACCGCGGCGCAGAACCGGATCCTCGGGGTCCGGTTGAGTGAGTACCATACCGGCTGCAAGGCATTCCGGGCGGACCTGCTGCGGCGGATTCCGTTCGAACTGAACGCGGACGTGTTTCACTTCGATCCCGAGTTCATCGTGCAGGCCCTGCGCACGGGGGCGCGCATCGCGGAGGTGCCGTTCCCGACCCGTTACGGGGACGAGATCTGCCGGGTGAACGGGCTGCGTTACGCCTGGGACACCCTGCGCACCACGCTGGTCGCACGGCTGCAGGACTGGGGTCTGCTGTACCGGCGGAACTTCGACGTGGCGCCGCCGCCGGATGCACCCGCGGCGCCGGGGCGCCTGAGCTTCCCGTCGGTCCTGACGGCCGCGCTCACGGCGGTGCCGGCGGGAACGGTGGTGCTGGATCTCGGGGGAGCGGGGGCGGAGCTGTGCGGACCGCTGCGGGCGCGCGGTTGCCGGATTCTCGGCTGGTCCGTGCCGCCGGAAGTGGCCGCGGCTTACGATGAGGTGCGCGGGGCGGATGCCGGGAGCGAGACACCCCCGGCCGATTTGCGGGGCGTGGAGGTGGTGCTGCTGCTGGATGAACTCTCGCGGCGGGCGGATCCGGAGGGTTACGCGGCGGCGTTGCGGGCGGCCGCGGGGCCGGCCCTGAAGGTGGTGCTTTCGACCGGAAACCTGGGGTTCATCATCCCGCGGCTGATGCTGCTGGCGGGGCACTTCAATCCGACGCGCCGGGGCATCCTCGATGTGCGGCACCGGCGGCTGTTCACCCTGGCGTCCCTCCGGCGGTTGCTGCGCGAGGGAGGGTTTCGGGTGGAGCGAATCACGGGTGTGCCGGCCCCGATCCCGCTGGCGGTGGCGCACCCCGGTTGGCGCCGGCGCCTGCTGGCGGTGCAGCAGGCGCTCATCCGGCTGGCACCGGGGTGGTTCGCGTACCAACTGGTCGCGGAGGTGCGGCCGCTGCCGACCCTCTCGACGCTGCTCGAGGCCACGCGACGCCACAGTGCGGCGCGCGCGGGCGGCAAACCCTAGCCTCCGCGGCGTCTATGGACGCCACCCCCAGCCCAGTCCGCGCCCGGCATCCCTTGTGCCTTTTGTGGCCATCCTCCGGCCAGATTTTACGGAGCCGGAACGCCACCAAAGGGGCAAAGGAATGGGACGCTCACCCGTCTGGTTCGCCTTCAGGGGGACGCAGGGGTCGGGAGAAAAACTCAACCCGACAACAATGCGTGACGGTGCGCCTTTCAGCGCACTGACCTCGGCCTGCGGCTGAAAGCCTCAGCCCACGTAGCGGGAGATGCCGACCAGCGTGAAGTCCTCGTCCACGCCGGCCGTCTTCACCTTGACCACGTCACCCGGCTTGCGGCCGAGCAGGGCGGCGCCGAAGGCCGTCTTGTAGGAGATGATGTGGCGGTCGGGATCGCCATCCCAGGCGCCGAGGATGGTGAACGTGGTGGTCGAGCCGTCGGCGACCTTCCGCACCTCGACCACCGTGCCCACGCTGGCCTGGTCGGTGGTGGCGTCCTTGAAGTCGGTCACGCGGGCCCGGGCCAGGTCGCGCTCGAGCTGGGCCTTCTGGGCCATCAGGACGGACTGGTCCTGCTTGGCCATCTTGAACTCGGAGTTCTCGCGGAGGTCGCCGTGCTCGCGGGCGGCGGCGATCGCCTTGGAATTCTCCGGGATCTTCTTGGCCACGATCAGATCGTACTCCTCGCGCTTCCGGTCGTAACTGGCGCGGGACACGATCAGCTGCTCATCCTTGCCCTCGGCGTCGGCCGCGACGAGCGACTGGATCTTGGGGAAGATCTTGATGAAGCGGGCGAGCAGCGACTTCTTGGTGAGTTCCTCGAAGCCCTGGTTGAGCATCAGGGTGTTGGCGAGGTCGCGGGCGGTCTCCGGGTCGGCGGTGGAGAGCAGGTCCGGGATCAGGTCGGTGTCCTCGGAGAGGATGTCCGCCAGCGGGATGCGGCGGGCGCTGGCGGCCTGGAGCGCCTCGTAATCAATGGCGAAGAAGATGGCGCTGAGCAGGCGCGGGGTGATCAGGTCGTGCAGGAGCTTGGCGAACTTCTTCGAGTCGCGGTTCTTGACGATCCAGAGGAGGACCGGAGCGCGGAGGTTCTGCTCGGTCTGCCAGCGGCGCAGGGTCTCGGCGAGGTGATCGGCGTGGCCTTCCTCGATCAGGAAGTTGATGCACTCCGTGGTGAATTTGCCCTGCGAGGTCTTGAGCAGCTGGAACAGGACGTCGCGCGCCTCGATCGGGTGGGTGTCGCGGATCAGGCGCAGGAAGCGGGCCTGGAAATGGACGGGGATCTTTTCCGCGATGGCGGGGAGGTCGCGCGTGTTGGCGATGAGCGCGGCCTGCGCCGGCTCGAAGGCCTCGGTGCGGCCGAGCAGCTTGGCGAGGTCGTCGCGGACGGCGGCGCCGTAGAGGCGTTCCGCGGCGTCGAGCTGGTTGGAATCGCGGACGGACTCGGCGAGGCCGTCGAGGATGGCCCCGAGGTCGCCGGGGCTGGCCTTGCCGTCGACGGCGGCCATCAGTTCCTCGGCGAGCGTGATGCGGCGGCGGGCGGAGCGGGTGCTGGTGAACTGCTCGCGGATGCCGTCCTCGGCGGAGACGGGGGTCTCGCGCACGACGTAGCACTCGGTCTTCTTGACCGGAACGGAGAGACGGGCGTCCTGGGCGATCTGCTTGCGGGCGGCGGCCCACCACTTCTTGAATTTTTCCTCCCCGAGGACCTGGGCGAGGACGATCTCCAGCTCGATGGCGGTGGCGGCGTTGTTCGGGTAGGCCTGCAGCGCCTCGACCACCAGCTGGGCGGGCTGCGTCGCGACCAGTTCGTTGATGCGGTCGGGCTCGGTCTCGCGGCGGACCAGCAGGTGGCGGGGATGGAGCACCTCCATCGTGGAGACGCAGAAGGCGGGGTCCATCGCGTGGCCGGCCTTGCCCTTGAAGTCGATCAGCAGGCGCTGGGCGGACTCGTCGTAGGAGCGGATCTGGCCGAAGCCCCAGCTCCGGTGGACCACGTAAGCCCCCGGCTCCATCGCCTCGAGTTTCGATTTGGCCGGCTTGAGGGCCGGCATTTTGGCGAGGAGCGCGGAAACGGCTTCGGAATTCATGGTTGCGTGACTGATGACCTGAACGGGAGAGTTGAGCGGACCTTTCTCCGCCTTGTCAAACCGAGTGTCGCCCCCGGGCGTCCCGGGGCGACGCCCGAATGCCGACCCAAACCGCCCTGCCCCCCGACGCCTGGACCTCCGCCGCCCTGCTGCTCACCCGCTGGATTGCCCGCGGGGAGCGCATCGACCTGCTGCTGGAGACCCTGCCGCGGGAGCTGACCGGACCCGCGCGGGCGCAGTGCCAGCACCGGGTGCTGGGGGTCGTGCGGCACCACGGGCGGCTGGAAGCGGCCCTGGCTCGCCTGATCGCGCACGCGCCACGGCACGAGGTCAGGGCGGTGCTGCTGCTGGCGGGGCTGGAGCTTCTCGAGGCGGCCGCCGCGGGGGACGCGGATCCCGGGCGGGTGCCGCGGATCGTGCACCACGCGGTGGAGCGGACCAAGGGCCTCGCCAGCCCGGCCGAGGCCCGGATGGTGAACGCGGTCGTGCGGCGCCTCGCGGCGCCCCTGGCGCAGCCCCCGCCCCCGGCGGACGCGGACGCGGCGGTCCTCGCCGAATATTTCTCGCATCCGGTCTGGCTGGTGCGGGCCTGGCAGGCGCAGTTCGGCCCAGCGGCGACCCGCTCGCTCCTGGAATGGAACCAGACCCCGGCGCCGGTGCACGGGCGCTGGCGCGGGCCGGGTGAGCCCCCGGAGTTCCTGCAGGCGACCCCCTGGTCCGGTTGCTGGCGGGTGCCGTCCGGCCGGTGGAGCGACGTGGAGCCGCTGCTGGCGGCGGGGCAACTCTACCTGCAGGATCCGTCCACCCGGTTGCCCGTGGAGCTGCTGGCCCCGCAGGCGGGTGAGACGCTGCTCGACCTTTGCGCGGCCCCCGGGGGCAAGAGCCTGCTCATCGCGGACCGGATGGGGACGGGCCGCCTCGTGGCGGTGGATCAGCCGGGAACGCGGCTGGAACGGCTGAAGGAGAACCTGTCCCGGACCCGCGGCGTCGATGTGGCCCTGGTGCAGGCGGACCTGCTGGCCCAGCCGGCCCTCGTGTTGCGGGAGCACCGGCTGCCCGAGGCCTACGACGGCGTGCTGCTGGATGTCCCTTGCTCCAACACCGGCGTGATGCGGCACCGGGTGGACGTGAAGTGGCGCCTGCAACCGGGGGATTTCCGCAAGCATCCGGCGCAGCAGCAGTCCCTCCTGCACGCGGCGGCGCGCCTCGTCCGCCCTGGTGGGCGCCTCGTGTATTCGACCTGCAGCATCGATGCGGCGGAGAACGAGCACGTCGTGCGCGATTTCCTCGCCGGGAAGGCCGGTGGCCCCTTCACCTTGGAACAGACCGTGGTGAGCCACCCCTGGGTGGCGGGCCACGACGGCGGCGGCGCGTTCCTGCTGCGGAAGGCCTGAGCCGGCCGCGCCTCCCGCGCGCCTCAGGGCAACTCGTAGACCTCGACCAGCGCGATGCCGGTGGTGCCGCCGACGCCGCTGACCTGGGCGGTGTAGGCGCCGGGCGGGAGCGTGATCACCAGCGCGGCGTCGCGGCTGTCCGGCGTGAGCGCGAAGGCGCCGACGCTGGCGAAGGCGGGCGCGAGGGCGGCTTCCCAGTCATCGTTGGCGGCCAGTTCCTCCGCCGCCCCGGAGCGCAGCACGGCAAGGCGGGGATTGGCGAGGGAGCCGGTCACCCCGAGGTTGCCGAGCGTCGGCCCAATGCCACGGAGCAGCAGGCGCTTGGGCGTTGAGCCGCCGACCGCGAAGCCGGCGATCAGGACGTCGCCCCCGGTTCCGACCCGGGCCCGGCAGGACAGGTTGACGAGGGCGCCGGGCTCGGCGTCGGCCTCGTAGACCTCGACCAGCGCCACCCCTTGGGCGGCGGCGCCGGTGCCGTTGCCGGCGACCTGGACCGTGTAGCCGCCGGGCGGCAGGGTGACCAGCACCGCGGCGTCGCGGCCGGCGGCCGGGAGGGGGAAGGCGGCCGCCTGGGCGGAGGCGGTGGCGACCGCGGCGGGATCGGGGAACGCGGCGGCGTTATCGTTGAACAGGATCCGGTCGCCGGCGGCGTCGAAGATCGAGAGCACCGGATCCGCGAGCGTGCCGCCGAGGCCGAACGCGGCGAGCGCGGGGCCCGCGGCGCGAATGAGCAGCGTCTTGGGGCGGGAGCCGCGCACGGTGATGCCGGGGATCACCACGTTGGCGCCGGTGCCGACGGAGGCGCGGGCGGAGAGGTTGACCAGCGCGCCGAAGTCGAGCGTGAGGGTCGCGGGGGCGCTGGCGGTGCGGCCGGCGGCATTGGTGGCGACGCAGACCCAGTCCCCGGCGTGGGCGGGGCCGACGTTGGTCAGCGTGAGCTCGGGGCCCTCGGTGGTGCAGAACTCGCCGCCCCGCACGTACCAGGCGTAGGTCGCGTCCGGGGTGGCGGCGACGGCGGCGGAGAACGTGACCGTGGCCCCGGGAACGGCGCGGACGCTGCGGGGCTGCCGGGTGAACTCCGGCGCGGTGGCCGCCGGGAGCACCGCAAGGTCGATCAGCTGGCGGGCCTCACCGGCGGGGTGACTCAGGCGCAGCTCGATTTCGTGGCGGCCGGCGCGGCGGGGCGTGCCGGTCAGGGTGTCATTGGCGAGCGTGACCCCCTCGGGCAAGCCGCGGGCCTCCACCGTGACCCCGGTGCCGGACGCCGGCAGCGCCAGGCGGAAGGGCTGCCCAGCCTGGGCGCGCGCGAACCGGTTCGGCCCGGGGACGGGGGGCCGGTCCGCGGCCCGCTCCGGCAGTTCAGCGTAATTGATGTATCCGATGAACATCTCATCCCAGGTCTGCTCCCCCCCGCGGACCAGCTGGTTCGGATCGGGGTTGAAGGGGTTCTGCGGGGAGTTGTCGAAGGAGCCGCGGGCGCGGATCGTCGTGCCGGCGGGCAGCCGCCGCGGTTCGGTGAAGCGGTAATTGGACTGCCAGTTGAAATCGTACTGCGGGACGTTCAGCAGGGTCTCCACCGTACCGTCCGGATGCAGGGCCTCGAAGCGGAACGACTTCCCCCGGTAATGCATGTGCGGGTTGAGCTCGTAGAGCAGGACGTCGCGGCTCGCCGAGGGTGTGAAGGTGGCCTCGCGGGGATAGTCCCGGACCCGCGGAGGGATGGAGATCGTGTTGACCGGGAAGATCGAGGCGTAGGCGGAACGCGTCTGCAGCTCGCGGGCGGGCGGGGCGGAGGCGAAGTACAACCCGATGCGGGTCGCATCCGTCTCCGGGCGCCCGGTCGGCGTGTAGTGCATTTGGAACGTGAGGGCCGAACCGGGCCGCAGGCGCTTGCCGGTGCCGGCCGGGAAAGCCTGCTGTCCCACGCCCGGCACGAAACCCGAGAAGAAGCCCCCCTGCCCGCCCGCCGCAGCCAGCACATCGAAGAGCGTCCCTTCGAACACCAGCGCGTGATGGACGACCCGCGGGTTGCCCGGCTGGACCACTGCGGCGCGCACCCACCGCTCCTCGGCGAAGGGCAGGTTCACCGTGGCGTAAACATAGTCGACGGTTCCGTTCGCCGGGATCGACTGCGGCGGAATGCTCAGGATCAGGTCCGGCGGCCCCAGTTCCCAGCCGCCGGCGGCGGCGGGGGCCGTCGCCGCGAGCGGATCGGGACCGTTCCCGCGCGGCGCCCCGGCCTTGGCCCACGCGTGGAGCGTCGAGGACTCGAGGGGGGAGAGCGCGACGCCGTTGGCCCACGCCCCGTGCGCGGAATCGGCGTGCCAGGGTGCCATCCGGCGCGTGAGCAGCGTGCCGCGGATCGCGTCGGCGCGGGACGCGAGGTCCGCGTGGCGGGTGTAGGCGTGCGGCGCGATGCCGTCCGGCACGTGGCAGGAGACGCACCGGCGCAGGACGATCGGGGCCACGGCCGTGCTGAAATCGATGTCCGGGGCGGCCGGCAGGGCGAGGCGGGGCGCGGCGGCGGGCATTTCCACGGCAGCCGGCTCGGGGCGCCGGCCCGCCAGGTGGGCGGCGACCGCCTCGGCGGCCCAGCGGCGCCCGGGCGCCTGCAAGGTGCCCGGCGGCGCGTCATCCAGGGGCCCGCGATAAAGGAGCGTCGCGCCGGGACCGGCGGTGAGCACGAAGGTCTCGAGTTCCCGCGTCACCCCCAGCTCGGAGGCGAGCAACTGGGCCTCGTCGCGGAGCACCGGGGTGTTGTTGTTGAACAGGGTCTGTTCCGCCGCGAGGGCGGCGGGGTCGGCGCCGGCGGTGGAGTCGACCTGCCAGATCACGACCTCGGCGGCGGGGAAGCGGGCGCGGAGGTCCCGCAGCGCCGCGGCGGTGGGCAGGGCCCGGGCGGAACCGCGGGCGGTGAAGACCAGGACGACGGCCCGCGCCGTGGACTCATAGAACAGCTCGCGGGTGACGCCGAGGTGGTCGGTGAGCCGGAAGTTCGGGATCAATGCGCCCGGCTGGGGTCCACCGGGCGTCGGCGCGGCGGCGAAGGCGCGGAGGTCCTCCAGACGGCCGGAGTGCGGATGCACGGCGCCCAGCAGGGCGGCGGTGAGCAGGAAGACGCCGGGGAAAGCGCGCGGCGAAAGCATGAGGCGAGCGAACCGGGAAAAGAGCGGCTGGCAAGCCGGGGGGAACGCTGCGGAAGAGGCTTGCGGAGCCGCCGCTTCCCCGGCACCCGCCCTATGTGGTCGCCGCCGTCCCCTTTCGGTTCCTCCTCGCCGGGTGCGCCGGGCTGCTCGCAGTGCGTCCGGCCCGATCGGCCGAGGCCGTGCTTTCGCGGCCCGGGCAGTGCGTGGTCGAGACGTTGCTGGGCGAAGCAACGGCCGCCGCGGGCACCCCGCGCCGGCTGTTACGGGCGGAGGAGCGGGTGCCGGCGGACGCCACGGTGCGCACCGCATCCCGGTCGCTCCTCGCGCTCGCCCTCTCGAACGGGACCCGCCTCGAGCTTGGTCCGGAGTCCGAAATGATCCTCGAGGAGCTGTTGCAGGCGCCGTTTCCGGCGGGGACGAAGGTCGCGGCGTTGCCGCAGGAACCGAGCGTCTCGCAGACCCGGCTGCGCCTCGCGGCCGGCGATCTGCGCCTGCAGGTGAAGCCGTTGCGCGCCGCGCAGGGTTCATTCCTGGCGGTGGTTACTCCCGCGGGCAGCCTGCGGCTGAACGGCGGCACTGCGCGGGTGCAGGTGCGCCTCACCTCCGCCGGGTTCGGCTGGTGCGGACTGGAGGTCGCGGAGGGGACGGGCGAGTTTGAGCGGGTGGGCGGCCCTCCGGTGCCGCTGGCGGCCGGGACCCGGCTGGATTTTTCCTTTGAGACCGACGGCGCCGGCGGAGCGCGGGCGGTGGAAGCCGTGCCCCCCCCGCAGCGTTGAGCCGCGCCGCGGCTCGCCGGTTGCAACCCGGCCCGGACCCCGTTTGCTGCCGGAATGAGACTGGTGAAAATCCTGCTCGGGGTGGCGCTCGCGGCGCTCGCCCTGACCGTCGGCCTCGTGGTGGCGGCTGGGTTGGCGGTGGCCGGGCTCGCGACCTACTTTTACCTGCGGATCCGCGGGCCCCGCCGGCAGCCGGCGGTGGCGACGCGCTTCCCGGCGCGGCCGGGCGCCCCGGGCGAGATCATCGAGATCGAGGCGACCGAGGTTCCCCCGGGGAAGCCCGGTCCGTGAGGGGCGGGGGCCGGAGCCGGAGATTCCAGCGTACGCGCGTCACGAGGCCGCTCGCGAATTCCGCATCGGCCCGCGCGACGTGCACGCGGCGATAGGCCAGCTCGGCCCGCCAGATCCCGGGCAAACCCCACGCCCGGCTCCGCGCGATGGGCACCGCCCAGACGACGCCGACGCGCGATTCCGGCGCGGCGAAGGCCGCCGGTCCCTCCCTCACCCAGCGTAACTGGTGTTCCCAGAACCCCCCCCAAGCGCCAGGTTGATACAGGAGCCCCACGGCGGCCGTGGCGTCCCACCGCCGCCGGGCGGCGCGCCGCTCCGCCGGGCGGGCCGGAAAGGAGAGCCCCCAGTCGTGCCGCCCTTCGGCATAGGCAAGGGCACCGGGCAAGCCGAACCACGGGCGACTGAGCGCGAGGTTGGGCGTGAGGTGGCTGAACCCGTCGTTGAGCGCCGCCGGCGGTCGGCCGAGCGGGAATCGCGCCTCCAGCCCGGCATCGGCCTGCCAGGCCGACCCCCGCGGCAGGCGCAATTCGCGACGGAGCTCCAGCCGGACTTCGCCCAGGCCGTGGCGATGGTCGGGGCCGCGCCGGAAGGGATTCGCGGTGAACGGCGTGAGACCGAGGCCCAGTTCCGTGCGTTCCGCGATCCCGCGCCGGAGCTCGAGGGGCAGGCGGAGGTAGTCGCGGTCGCGCAGGTCACCCAGCCGCGGCTGGAGCCGGACCACGGCCCCATCCACGCCAAGGATTCCGGGCAAGCGGGTATCGAGCAGCTCCGTCAGCCGGAGCATCCGGGCCTCCAGCGGCCCGGGTGGAGGCGCGGGGGAGGCGGAAAGGGCCACCGTCCCCGCGATTCCGGCGAGGAAACGATAAAACGGCAGGAAGGACATCGGACGGCGCGGCGGAACGACGCGCGCCGGGGGCGGGGCAGCCCCGGCGGAAGGCCCCGCGTCAGCCGGGGCGCCGGCGGCCGGACGAGGCGCCGAGGCGGGGCACCCCGTCGACGCCCATCCGGTCGGTGAGGCTGAGGAACAGGTTGCTCATCGGGACCCCGCCGAGCTGGCGGAAGCGGCCGGGCTCGAGCGCGCCACCCCCGCCGCCGGCGAGCAGGATCGGCAGGTTGTGGTGCGTGTGGCGGTTGCCGTCGGCGTTGCCGCACCCGTAGACGATCATCGAATTGTGGAGGATCGAGCGGCCGTCGACGTCGCGCTTGGACTCGAGGCGGGTGAGGAAACGGGCGAAGCGCTCCATGTAGTACCGGTCGATGCGCGCGATCTTGTCCATCAGGTCGGCATCGTTGCGGTGGTGGGAGCAGTAGTGGTGGCCCTCGGGGATGCCGATCTGCGGGAACGCCCGGTTGCTGCCGTCGCCGGCGAGCAGGAGCGTGGCGACGCGGGTCGAGTCCGTCTCGAAGGCCATCGCGAGCAGGTCGTACATCAGGTCCATGTGGTCCCCGAAGTTGGCGGGAATGCCGGAGGGCGTGTCCCGATCCGCGCGGGGCAGTTCGCCGAACCGCTCGGCACGCTCGATGCGCTGCTCGATGCCGCGGAGACCGGTGAGGTACTCGTCGAGCTTCTCCTGGTCGCCGCGGCCGAGATCGCGGTGGAGCGAGCGGGCGTCGTCGAGCACGAAGTCGAGCAGCGACTTCTGGGTCTGCTGCCGGGCCTGGAAGTTCCGCTGGCGCTCGGCCGGACCGCCGGTGCCGAAGAGGCGCTCGAACACGAGCCGGGGGTTCGGTTCCGGCGTCATGGGAAGGCTTTCGGAGGCCCAGGACAGGTTGTACTGGTAGGCGCAGGAGTAGCCGGAATCACAGCGGCCGGATTTGCGCACGGCGTCGCAGGAGAGCTCGAGGGAGGGGAGCCGGGTGAGGTGGCCGACGCGCTGGGCGACCACCTGGTCGACCGAGATGCCGACGCGGATGTCGGTGCTGTCGGTCTTCCGGGCGCGGGCCCCGGTGAGGAAGGTCGCGTTGGCGCGCGCATGGTCGCCGGCGCCGTCGTTGCCCGCGGTGGCGTTCTTGTGGTCGAGCCCGCCAAGCACCTGGAGCGAGGACCGGAGGGGCGCGAGCGGCTCCATCGTGCGTCCGAGGGTGAAGGCGCTCCCCTCCCCGGTCGGCCACCAGTTGTCCTGGTGCGCGCCATTGGGGAAGTAGACGAACGCGAGGCGGAGGGGGGCGCCGGTGGGCGTCACGGCCCCGGTGCCGGCGCCGCCGGGTGCGGCGGAGAGCGAGGAGGAGAACGCGGGGAGGGCGATCGAGGCCCCGACCCCGCGGAGGAATTGGCGGCGGGTGAGGCCATCGCGGCCGGCAAGGGCGCGGCCCAGACGAGAGGTGTGGCGGGGGAGCATCGGGGAAGGCGGGGGGGGCGGGAGAGGAGACTAGTCGGAAGGAGCGCGGCGTCTACTCCCGAATGGGTTCGGCGCGGGTCAGCGCCGGCCCGGCGGCCGGGAGCCGGCGACGCTGGAAGGCGGGGGACTCGATCACGCCGAGGAGCAGCTCGGTGGCCCGTCCGCCGCGCGCCAGCAGGCGTTCGGTGATCGCGTCGAGCGTGTGGGCATCGCCCGGCAGGGCGGCACGGCCGAGGGCGTAGGTGAAGACCTTCTCGGCCAGGCAGCGGTAGACGTCGGCGCGGCGGTCGCGGACGAGCACGCGCTTGAGCTCGGCGACGTCCGCGAACCGCTCCCCGGTGGCGAGCTGACCGGCGGAATCAATCGGCTGGCTGGCTTCGGTGTCGCGCCAGCCGCCGAGCGCATTGAAGTTCTCGAAGGCGAGGCCGAGCGGATCCATCCGCGAGTGGCACGAATGGCACAATGGGTTGCCGCGGTGGGCGGCCAGCATCTCGCTGAGCTTGGGTTCGCGGCCCGCGAACTGCTTGCGCGCCTCCTCGAGCTCGGGGACGTCGGGCGGGGCCGGCGGCGGGGGCGTGCCGAGGATGTTCTCCAGCACGAAGAGCCCGCGCTTCACCGGCGAGGTGCGCGTGGGGTTGGAGGTTACCGCCAGGACCGTGCCCTGCGTGAGGACGCCGCCGCGGGGGCTGCCGGGCGGCAGCTCGACGCGGCGGAGCTGGTCCCCGGTCACGCCGGGCACGCCGTAATGGGAGGCGAGTTTCTCGTTGAGGAACGCGTAATCGGAATCGACCACCTCGGCAAGGTCGCGGTCCTCCCGCAGGAGGTAGGCGAAAAAGGCCTCCGTCTCGGCGCGCATCAGGCGACGAAACGCGCCGTCGAACTCGACCCGCCCGTCGCGGTTGCGCGGCGCGTCCGGGCCGAGCACCGCCCGCGCGTTGATCGGGATCGACTCGAGGTCGCGCGCCTGCAGCCACTGCCCGGTGAAGTCGCGGACGAAGGCCTGCGCCTTGGGATCCGCCAGCATCCGGCGGAGCTGCCCGGGCAGGTCGGCGCGCAGCGTCCCCGCGTCGGCCAAGCGGAACAGTTCCGCGTCCGGCATCGAGGACCAGAGGAAATAGGAGAGGCGCGAGGCGAGCGCGTGGTCGTCGAGCGGGACGGAGCGGCTGGAGCCGGGGCCGCCCGGGCCCTCGACGCGGAAGAGGAAGCGCGGCGAGGCGAGCACGGCCATCATCGCCCGGCCCACCCCCTCCTCGAACGTCCGGCCGGGTTCCGCATACACCCCGCGGGCGAGGGCGACCAACTGTTCCACCCGCGCCGGCTCGACCGGGCGGCGGAAGGCCCGCCGCGCGAAGTCGCCGAGGATGCGGGCCGCGTAACGGTCCCGGGCGGCCGGGTCCGCCGGCGCGGGGCCTTCCGGAAAGAAGCGTGCGTGGTTCTCGGGTGGCAGCCAGTGCCGCGGATCGAGCGGCCCCTGGACGGTGACGGTGTTCACCCGCAGCGTGACGCTGGTCGGCCCGGGCACACTTTGCGGGCGGGCCTCTCCCGGCGGGGCCGCGACGGGTTCAAGCGGCACCACCTCGAAGCTGATCTCGTGGCGGCCGGCGGCCCAATCGACCTCCACCTCCCGGCGCAGGGGGCGGCGCTCGGACCACGCGACCTCCTCGGTGAAAACCTCGCGGCCGTCGACGCGGGCGATCAGCCGGCACCGGCTCGGATCGAAGTCGAACGTCCCCCGAGCCTCCAGCTCAAACCCGATCCGGTAGCGGTCCGCCGTATCGACGGTGAAGGAGCGCGCCACCTTGGCGGCACGGCGGGCGTTGAGCTGTTCGCCGGAGGGCGGGCCACCTTCGGCGCGAAACTCCCGCCCCGGGAAGGTGCGCTCCCGCAGCACGCGGGCCACGCGCGGGACCCCCTTCTCGACAATCGTCTCGGCGGCCGCGAGGTACTTTTCCAGGAGCAGCGGGGAGAGCGTGAGCACCTCGCCGTTGTTGTCGAAGCCGCCGCCGCTGTCGTCCGGCGGGAACTCCACCTCGCTGTTGAAATCATACCCCAGCAGGTCGCGGATCGTGTTGCGGTACTCGACCCGATTGAGCCGGCGCACCGTGACTTGACCCGGATCGGGGTCCGCCGGATCGATGGCCAGCGCGCCGTACTTGATCCACTCGGTGAGCGTACGGAGCTCCGCCGCCGTCGGGCGGGGGATTCCCTCCTCGTGCACCGGCATCAGGCCGGCCTGCACGTTGCGCAGCACCGCGTGCCACAACTCCGGCCGGGCGGTGACCTCGGCATCCGAAGCGAAGGCGTCGAGGGTCACGCCCCCCTTGGCGATGCCGTTGCCGTGGCAGTCGTAGCAATGCCGCTCAAGGATGGGCCGGACCGCGGAATGATAGGTGGCGAGCGTCTCCGGCGGGCGGGTAGCGGCCCGCCCTGCGGGGGGCAGGGCCAACGCGAGGGCGGCGACGAGCAGGGCGGAGGGCGAAGGGCGACGCACGGACCGAAAGACGACCGGGAAGACTAACGGTGACAATGAGGCACGTCCCGGGAAAGGCAACGTCGGCCCGGGAAAAATCGCGTCCGGCGGGCGATTCAACCGTACCAAGGGGGTGCCCGTCGTCGACCGTCCCCCGCCCTCCCCCGCCCTGGCCAGCCCGGGCGCCCTGGTCGTGCAGGACCTGGTGAAGAGCTACGGGGGCAGGCCCGTGCTGCGCGGGGTATCGTTCTCGGTGACCGCCGGGCGACGGGTGGCACTGACCGGGCCCTCCGGGAGCGGCAAGACGACGCTGCTCAATTGCCTCGGGGGCATCGACCGGCCGGACGCCGGCCGCGTCTGGCTGCAGGGCCGGACCCTCGACGGGGCGGATGCGGCGGGCTTGGCGCGGCTGCGGCGGGAGCGGATCGGGACCGTGTTCCAGTTCTTCCATCTCCTGCCCACGCTGAGCGCGGCGGAGAACGTGGAGCTGCCCCTGCAGTTGCTGGGCGTGCCGCGGGCGGAGCGGGAGGCCCGGGTCGCGGCGCTGCTGGCCCGGGTCGGGCTGGAAGCGCGCGCCGGGGCGCGGCCGGGGGAGCTTTCCGGCGGGGAGCAGCAGCGGGTGGCGCTCGCCCGGGCGCTCGTGCACCGGCCGGCGCTCCTGCTGGCGGACGAACCGACGGGCAACCTCGACTCCGCCGCGGGGGCGCGGGTGCTGGCGCTGCTGCGGGAGCTTTCGGATGAGACGGGGACGGCCCTGGTCCTGGTGACCCACAGCGAGGAGGCGGCGGCCGTCTGCCACGAGCGGATCCGCCTGCGGGACGGATCCATCGAACGATGAGCGGGGCCCGGCCGGTCCTCGCGCTACTGCTGGCGCGATTCACGTGGCGGCACGCCCGGCTCGCGCCGCGGCAGACGGCGGCGCTGGTGGCGATCGTGGCGCTGGGGGTAGCCGTGTTCCTCGCCATCCGCTTGGCGAACCGGGCCGCGGTCGCGAGCTTCAGCCACTTCACCGAGGCCTTGGCCGGGCGCAGCGACTGGGTGCTGCAGCCTCCCGCCGGCACGCTGCCGGAAACGGTGCTCGCGGAACTGCAGGCCGCGCTCGCGGAGCATCCGGTCCAACTATTGCCCGTGGTGGAGACGACCGCCGCCGTTCCCGCACCGGAGGGAGCCGCGCCCGGCTTCGGCCGCCCGGCCTACACCGTGCTCGGCCTCGACCTCATCGCCCTCGCGAACCTTGCCGCGGCGGGGGGACCGGGCGCCCGCCTCCTCGGCGGGGCAGAGGCGGGCCTGGAAGACCGCGGCGGCGACCCGGCGGACTTCTGGCGGCGCTTCCGCGCGGGGCCCCAGGCCTGGGTGAGCCCCGACCTCGCGCCCGCGCCGGGCCAACCGGCCCACCTCGAACTGCTGATCCACGAACGCCGCCACCGCCTGCCCGTCGCGGGCGTGATCCCGGCCGCGTCCGGCGGCGCCGCCCCGCCCCCGGGGCTCATCGTCCTCGACCTGCCCGAACTCCAGCGCTTGACCGGCCGGCCGGGCCAACTGGACCGCGTGGAGGTGGTCGTCGCCCCGGGGCCGCGTAGGGCGGAGCGGCAGGCCGACGTGGGCGCCCTGCTCACGCGCCTGGCCGGCCCGGAACCGCGCTGGGAGGTCACGACCCCCGGGGCCCGGCGCGAGACCGCCGCGGAGATGACGCGCGCCTTCCGCTACAACCTCACGGTCCTGTCGCTGCTCGCGCTCCTCGTGGGCCTTTACCTGATCTTCCAGGCCCTCGACGGCGCGGTGGTGCGGCGCCGGGCGGAGACGGCCGTGCTGCGCTCGCTGGGCGTGGAGGAGGCCGTCATCCGCCGCGCGTGGCTGGTGGAGGCGGCGGTGCTGGGGACGGCGGGCGGCCTCTTGGGCGTGGCGCTCGGCTGGGCGGGCGCGCAGGCCGCGGTGCGGGCGGTGGGCCAGACCGTGAACGCGCTGTATTACGCGACCAACGTGACCTCCGCGCGGCCGGAGGCGGCGGACCTCCTGCTCGGCCTGATGCTGGGGCTGGGCGCGAGCGTGGTCGCCGGCTGGGGCCCGGCGCGGGCCGCGGCGCGGATTCCGCCGGCTCAGGCGCTGGCGCGGCACGCCCCGCCCGCGGAAGGCGGGTGGAGCCGGCAGCCCCGGATCGGCTTCGGACTCCTCGCGGGCGCGGGGGTCTGCGCCGTCCTGCCTCCCGTGCCCCTCGCGGGCGGTGGTGCCTTCCCGCTCGGCGGTCATGCGGCGGCGTTGCTCGGGATCTTCGGGGCCGGCCTGCTCGCCGGCCC
>JBMTAG010000049.1:0-25793 GCA_049428505.1 Opitutaceae bacterium
TACCAGCACGACGTGGACCAGGCGGCGCTGCGGCGCTCGCTGGACGACACGGTGGTCAGCGCGGTGAACGGGGTCGGCGTCGAGCTCAACACGGCCTCGAAGCAGCTGCTGCGGCACGTCTCCGGGCTCAACGAGGCGACCGCGGCCGCGATCGTCGCCCGCCGCGACGCGCAGGGCCCGTTCCGCTCGCGGACGGAGCTGCGCGAGGTGCCGCGGCTGGGGCCGAAGGCCTTTGAACAGGCGGCGGGCTTCCTCCGCCTGCGCGACGGCACCCACCCCTTGGACGCCAGTGCGGTCCACCCGGAGCGCTACCCGCTGGTCGAGCGGATGGCCGCGGACCTCGGCGCCACCGTCGCGGACCTGCTGCGGGACGGGCAGCTGCGCGCCCGCATCCAGCCGGAGCGCTACGTCACCGCGGAGGTCGGGCTGCCGACGCTCCAGGACATCCTCGCGGAGCTCGCGAAACCGGGCCGCGACCCGCGGCGGCAGTTCGAGGCCTTCAGCTTCACCGAGGGCGTCAACCGGCCCGAGGACCTGCGCCCGGGGATGAAGCTGCCGGGAATCGTGACCAACGTCACCGCGTTCGGCGCGTTCGTGGACATCGGCGTGCACCAGGACGGCCTGGTCCACGTGAGCCAGCTGGCGGACACCTTCGTGCAGGACCCGTCAACCGTGGTCCGTCCGCAGCAGCGGGTACGGGTGACGGTGACGGAGGTGGATCTCGCGCGCGGGCGGATCGCGCTCTCGCTCCGGAGCAATCCCGTGATCGGGCCCAAGTCCGCTGCGCCGGGCGCCGGCCCGCGCGGCGCGGGGGGTCCCGGCCGCTCCGCCCCTGCCGCGGCGCCCAAGCCGCCCCCCGCCGTGAACAACGACTGGTTCAGCGCCGCGCTGAAGAAGAAGCGCTGAGCGGGGGATTCCGTCGGCCCGAACGGCCGCGCCCGATGTGGCCGCGGCAGTTGCCGCGGATTCAGGCCATCGCGCGAGTCCGGCCGCAGGCCCTTGCCCCGAAAACGACCCGGCATCTCGATCCGCCGGTCCGCGGCTGCCGCCGCGGCCACCCCAAAACGCCTCAGGGCCGCGCCGGCTCCCAGCGGCCCCACACGGTCGAGGACCCGACGGCCGGCAGGAACAGGACCACTCCCGCCGCCGTGGCATGTGCCCGCACGTAGAGGGCACCATCGGAGCCGAGGCCGATCCGGATCGATTGCGTGGTCGCGAGGGCGCCGAACTTCTGGGTATCTCGCACGGGGATCCCCTTCAGCTCGAGCCAACCCGTCCGGGGATCGACCTGCCCCGGGAGGGTGAGCTCCGCCGCGAGTTGCCCGG
This sequence comes from Opitutaceae bacterium, assembly GCA_049428505.1. Taxonomy (GTDB): domain Bacteria; phylum Verrucomicrobiota; class Verrucomicrobiia; order Opitutales; family Opitutaceae; genus ER46. The sequence goes on from JBMTAG010000049.1 coordinate 1,327, forward strand.
ACCGCCACGCCCGCGCGGTGCAGGTGCCGTCACCGGCGACCGTCACCTCGATCACGTCGGCGCGGCGGCTGCGGCGGAATTGACCGGGGAAGAACATCTCCTCGAGACGGCCCGCGACCGGGCGGCCCGCGCCGGCGACCAGCTGGCCCTCAGCCGCAAAGCGGCCTTGGGGCAGGCGCCAGGAGACGCCCGTCACCTCCGCGCGCCATGCGGCGGGGAGATCCTCCTCGGTGGCCCGACGGACGCTGACGCAGCCCGCAGCGAGGGCGGCGAGCCCCAGCGCGAGGAACGTCCGGAGCGGGCGCGGGGAGAGGGCGGGCGGGCTCATTCGACGATCAGGATCCCCCGCATCATCCGCCAGTGTCCGGGGAAGGTGCAAAGGTAAGGGTAGCGCCCGGGGGTGAGCGGGGCGGTGAACGCCAGCTCCGCCCGGCGGCCCGGCTCGACCAGCGGCGTGGCGTGCAGGATGCGGGGGCTGGCTGGCACGTAGTGCCGGGCGAGCGCCCCCGGTTCGGCCGCCATCGCGTCGGCCAGCGCGCCCACTTCCTCGGCGGCGTCCGGGGCGGTGAGCAGCAGGTTGTGCGGCATCAGGTCGGGGTTCTCGAACACGAGCCGGACCGGTTGCCCGGCGCGCACCCGGAGTTCCGCCGGCGCGAACTGCATCTGGTTGGGCACCGCCTGCACCCGGAGCACGCCTTCCCCCACCCCGTGGTCCGCCTCCCAGCGTTGGGCCCAGCCGGTGAGCGTCGCCGCATCGGGCGCCAGCCGTGCCCCCGGCACCGGGCGGCCGGTCGGATCATAGAGGAAGACCGGCGGCGGCGCCGCCCGCAGCCGGCGGTACGTGATCTCGACCTGGTTGAGGCCCGCGCGCAGCGGGAACTCGGCCTGCTGGTCGGCGCTGTACTGGCTGTCGGCCGAGTGCACCTGCACCCCGTTGGCCGAGATCTCCAGGAACGCGTGCCGCACGCCGAGCACCGCCGGCTGGGCCTCCGCCACCTCGACGAACGTGCGGAAGGTGCGGGTCATCAGCCCGCTCGCCTTCGCCTTTTTCCGCGCGTCGCCGGTCACGGGCGGCGGTTCCTCCGTCGGGCGCGCCGCGCCGACCTCCTGCCAGTTACCGACGCGGGTTTCGGGCGCGACCTCCAGCACTGGCACGGCGCGGCCGATCCGCGGCGCGGTGCCCGCCTTGAGATCCTCGCGCATCCGCGCGACCGCGGGTTCCGCGGCGGGCATCCGGGCGAGGGCGGCCTCGAGCACGGGTCGCGCGGCGCGCAGGTGGGCGACCGCGTTGACCGCGGCCATCCGCACGCGGGGATGGGGATCCGCCGCCGCGAGGCCGAGGCGCGCGGCGGCATCGGGCAGCCGTTCCACGCCGAAGCGCACCAGCGCGGGCACCGCGGCGCGCACCAAGGGATCCGGCGAACGGGCGAGCGCGTCGAGCCAGGCGGGCCGGACCTCGCCGAGGGCGAGCAACACCCAGCAGGCCTCAAGGCGCACCCGGTCACTCGCGCCGCCCGGCTGCGCGACCCGCTCCACCGCCGGCACCGCGGCCGCACCGAGCTTCCGGAGCCCGATGCGCGCGTGGTGGCGGACGAGATCCTGCGGATGGTCGAGCAGCGCCGCCAACTGCCCGGCATCCGCGCCCTCGATCCGCGGCCAGTCCCGCGCCACCGGCCGGCCCCGGTGGACGACCCGCCAGATGCGGCCGCGCTCGTGGTTCCACTGCGGGTCGCGCATCGCGTGCTGCGCGTGGCCGATGATCAGGCTGGAGAAGTCCGAGACATACAGCGCCCCATCGAGGCCGAACTCCACGTCCACCGGCCGGAAGGTGCTGTTCTTCGAGGTGAGGACGTCGACGCGCGAGGCCGCCGTGAGCGGGCCGTCGTCCGCGCGCACCGCCGAGAGCGAAACCTGGTAGCTGCCGAGCAAGGCCGCGGTGGCGACGCCCGGCTGGAGTTCCGGCGGGAAGTTCGGGCTGGAGATGACGGCGAGCGCCGAGCCCTTGGCGTAGTTGAGCACCGTGCCGTGGCCGTACGGATGGTAGACCCCGAGCGGCGTCCACGTGAGCGGGAGGCCGTCGAGGAGGTGGCCGCCGCCATAGCGCTGGAGCGGCTGCCCCTGCGCGGTGAAGGCGATCTTCCAGGGATTCGGGGTCTGGCTCTGCCACTCGGTCCCGACCCGCCCGGTGCGCGGATCGAGCCGGTAGGTGGTCGAGTCGATGCCGCGCACCACGCCGAAGGGCGTCTCAAACTGCGAGCGGTGGAAGACGCCGTCGCAGAACAGCAGGTGCCCGAGCGGGTCGCTGACCACCATCCCGCCGTGGTGCGAATCGGTGACGTCCACCCCGCGCAGCAGCTCCGCCGAGGTGTCCGCGCGGCCGTCGCCGTCGGTGTCCTGCAGGACGAGGAGCCGCGGCTGCGCGGAGACGATCACGCCCCGCTCGTGGAAGGCGACGCCGTCGAGCGCGTCGAAGCCCTCGGCGAACACCGTGCAGGTGTCGGCCCGGCCGTCGCGATCGCGGTCCTCGAGGACGAGGATCTTGTCCGCCGGGCGCTCGCCGGGGACGGTGTGCGGGAAGGAGGGCATCGTGACGACCCACAGGCGGCCGCGCGCGTCGAAGCTGAGCTGGACGGGGTTGCGCAGCTCGGGGAACTGCTCCTCGGAGGCGAAGAGGTTGAGCGCATAACCCTCGGCGACGACGATCTCGGACTGGAGGTCGCGCGGTGCGCGGACGGTGCCGCCGGGGAAGCGGTAGGGGGTTTCCTTGCCGGGGCCGAGGGGGGGCAGACTTTCGCCTAAGCGCACGCCGGGACGTTCGGCTGCGGTCACCCTAGGGCGTTCCCCTGCGGTCATGCCGGGGGGTTCGACCACGCTCACCCCCTTCGGACGGGCGACCAGCGCGTGGACGTTCGCCTCGGCCTGGCGGAGCAGTTCGTGGTAACGGGGCAACTCGGCCGCGGCCTCCTCGGGGCGGCGGCGCACCCCGTAGTAGAGGGCGGCGTTCTTCGGCCGCACCAGTTCCGCGTTGTGGGTGTGCTTGCGGGCGGCGGCGCGGGCGACTTCCGCCAGGCGCGGCGGCTCGACGGGGCTGAGTCCGCCGAGGCCCGCGAGCGCGGCGGCGACCTCCAGCCCGAGCACGCGCGCCCCCTCCGGGTTCAGGTTCACGCCCAGGTCGGTCAGCGGCCGCGGCGCGCGCGCGTAGGCCGCGCGGCTGGCGGCGAAGAGGTCGATGAACCGCGCCCCCCGGGCGGCCGCCAGCTCGCGGACGACCGCCGCGTAGGCCGCGACGTCCGCGTTGCGCGCCGCGCCGGGCGGGGCGGAACGCTCCTCCACCGCGGGCGGCGCCAGGAACACGAGCCGCGCGCCCGGATGACGCCGCGCGATTTCCCCCAGCAAAATCTCGTAGTGCCGCCGAAAGTCCGTGAGGCCGGCCGGACCCGCGAAGGACTCGTTGAAGCCGTAGCCCAGCACGACGATGTCCGCCGGCCACGCCGCGAGCAGGCCCTTCAGGTGCTCGGAATAGCCCTCCGGCCGCCGACGGTGGCCCACCTCGTCCCCGGTCCACGCGAGGCTGCGCACCCGCAGCCCGAGCTCCGGATAGGCCAGTTGCAGGCCCGCCTCGAGGGAGCCCTCCTCCAGGAGGCGTTCCACGAGGCCGGCTCCGTAGAAGAGGTAAGTGCTTCCGGCGCGGGGCGCAGGCTCCGGTGCACCGGCACGGAATGCCGGTGCGGCGCCGCAGGAGACGAGCAGCAGGATGAGGGGCAGGCGGAGACGGACGGACATCAGGGGAAGAAGGGGGTCGAAGGGAAGGCGGCTCAGCCCGGCCGGGCGGAAACGAGGTGGCGATCAAACCTGGCGCCGAAATGGAAGCGGCCCCACGGCATCGTGGTCCAGCCGCGCCGGTCCCCGGGGCGCACCGAGATCCTGACCGTGGCCCCCGCGCGGGCGTCGGAGGAGGACGCGGAGCCGGGGCATCGCGCGGCTCAGCTGGACGCGAGTGCGACCGGGATCTCAACCCGGTAGCGGCCCTGCAGGCGCAACTCGAGCATGCCGCGGTCATCCGCGAGCTTGCGCGCCGTCAGGGTCGTGGCGCCGCCCTTGGCCTTCTCGGCGGTCAGGGGCACGCGCAGCACGACGGCCCCGTCCCGCCCGTGCAACGCCAGCTGCGTGCCGGACTTGCGGACCTTCTCGATGCTCAGGGTAAAGGTGACCAGGTCGCGCTCGCGCCCCTCCTCCGTGACCTTGACGCGGCGCAGCGCGTCGGCCGAAAGGGTGAGTTCTCCCTGGAGCGGGACGAGCCGCGCGAGCCAGAGCTGACCGACCGGCTGGGAGGCCCCGCGCGCGGCCTTGCCCGACTTGGCCTCGCCCTCCTTGGCCTGGCGGCGGCCGGAAGCCTGGAGGATGCGCTGGTCCGGCAGAAAGAGGGCGCCGGCCTCACCGGCCTTGACGCCGGAGGCGCGATCCGGCGCCAACTCCAGGCGGAAGGGCAGGCGCTCCAAACGGTTGGTCTCGGCCGCGAGCAGGCGGCCGCCGCGGGCGAGTTCGTCGGCGGACATCGGCTCCTGGGCGCGGAGCGCGGAGCCGAGCAGGAGGAGGGACAGGAGCAGGAGGCGGCGGAGGGGGTTCATCATGGGACGCTAGACGCGGGCCGGGACGGGGGCGATACAAGGAGTGCAGCGGGGACCGGGCCCGGGAGCAATCCGAACCCGGCGGCGGGACGCTTGACGCGGCCCCGGAGCCCGGGAGCTTCGGGCCGATGAACCAGGCAGCGGTGCGCGACTTCTTCGACGGGTGGGCGACCTACGAGGCGATCCTCGACCACGGCGTGATGCACCACGGGGGGTTCTTCGCCGCGGCCGCCGCCGCGCTGGAGCGGGATTGTGGGACCCGGCCCCTCGCCGTCCTCGACCTCGGCTGCGGCAGCGCGCGCCACGCGGCCCGGCTCTTCACCGGCCGGCCGGGAACCGCCTACGTCGGCTACGACCTGTCGACCACGGCCCTCGCCGCGGCCCGCGCCACCCTGACCGCGGCGGGCGTCAACCCGGTCCTGCACGCCGAGGACTTCCGCCGGGGACTCGCGGGACCGCCGGACAGCGTGGATCTGATCCTCTGCAGCTACGCCCTGCATCACCTCGAGACCACGGGCAAAGGAGCGGCCCTCGCGGCGGCGCGGCGGCGGCTGCGGCCGGGGGGCCGAATGTTGCTCATCGACGTGGCCCAGGAGGCCGGCGAGACCCGCGCGGTCACCACGGACGCCTACGCCACCTGGGTGCAGCGTGCCTGGACCTTCCTGCCCGCCGCGGCGCGCCGCGACATCCGCGCCCACCTCCTGACCCACGACTTTCCCGAGCAAGATGCGACGCTGTTCCGCCTTGCGCGGGATGCGGGTTGGATGGAGCCCGCGGCGATCGCCCGGGAGCGCTGGCACCGTGCGTGGTGGCTCCGCCCGGCCGATTGAAGCAGCCTCAACGCAGCCGCACCGGATTGGCGTAGATCCAAGGCACCCAGTCGTCCCTGACGCGCAGTTCCACCTCAACGCGGTAGTTGCCCGGGCCGGGCGCGTCCCACTCGGCCGCGCGGCCCTCGATTTGACCGAGAACCGTCCCGTCGCGCACCAGGGTGAAGCGGCCCGGCACCGGCGCGAACGCGCGGAGCCGGGTCCCGGGAAGCCACGGCGCCGTCTCGCCCATCACCACCGGCGCGGTGCCGGTCGCGGCGAACCAGCGGAAGCCGCGGGCATCCGCGAGGAGGCTGTAGGCGACGAAGGCGCGGCCGACCCGGAGCGCCGCGAGGATCTCGGACTCGTCGAGGCGCCGGGCCAGCACGTGGGTGTTCACGTAGCGCAGCGAGAGGTCGTAGGGATCGAACTGGACCGAGAAGAGGCGGCGGCCCGGCTCGAGGGGGCCGGCCACCGCGGCCCCGGCGGGCCGCAGCCAGTCCGGCACGCCGAATTCCGCGAGCCGGCGCGGGCTGGTGTCCTCGAGGCGGATGCGGCCGCGCTCCGTCACCACGGCCCGGAAGCCGACGTTCTGGTGGGCGTCGTTGCCGGCGACGCCGGCGATCGGGCGGACCCGGTTCAGCTCGTCCCAACGGCGGAGGAACTCCGCGGGGCGGGCGAAGGCGAGGCGCGCGACGTGCTCGGGGAAGCGGCCGTGGCTGAGGAGGAGGTCGGGGAGCCGGGCGCGCACGGCCTCGCCGACGCTGCCGTAGGCCCGCTTGAAGTCCGAGTGGAGGTTGTGGATTTCCATCCCCGAGAGCTCGGGACGGTCCCAGTCGCGGGGGTTTTCCGGGTGGGCGTAGAAGAGGACGCCGCCGGCGGCCACGAGCTGGCGGGCGAGCAGGTCGGGCGGGGTGCGGTTGCTCAGGGTGACGCCGGGGCGGGCGCCGAAGGCGAGGAAGCCGTCGCGCAGCTCGAAGCCGGCGATGAGCAGCTTGCCGTCGTGCAGCCCGCGCCACTGGGCGCTGAAGTCGGCGCGGCCGTCGGGCTGGGCGTGGTCGCCGAGCACGATGAAATCGAGTTGGGCGCGGTCCATCGCGCGGAGGATGTCCGGGAACGGCACCTCGGAGTCGTGGGACAGTTCGGAGTGGGCGTGGAGGGCGCCGCGGAACTCGGGCCAGCCGGCGTCCTCCGGCACCGGTTCGCGGCGGGCGCGGAGTTCGGCCCACGCGCGCTCCTCGCGGGGGAAGCGCACGAACCGGTTCCAAAGGCCCTCGCGCAGCCAGAGGAGCAGGGCCAGGGCGGCGAGGACCGCCGCGGCGCGCAGGCCCCGGCGGAACGCCCGCCGGAACGGGCGGCGCACCGAGGGCGCCGGCGCGGGGGGCTCACGGGGGCCGGACATCGGCCGAGATCAGCGCCTCCGCCCGGCCCACGCTCAAGCGGAAACCGCGGGCAATATCCTTGCCGCTCCGGCGGGGCGCGGTTGAGTCCCCGCGATCGGTCCGCCCGGCCCGACCCCGTCGGCACGGACCACCCAAACAAGCCCATGCACACCCGTCCCACCCGCCGCCGTTCCCGGTGGCTCTTCCTGATCGCCGCCGCCCTCGCGCCGGCCCTCTGCGCCCAAAGCGCCGCCCCGGCCCCGTCGGCGCCCGCCCGCCCGGGGGACTCCGTGAAGCTCGAGAAGTACGTCGTCACCGGCTCGCTCATCAAGCGGCTCGAGGGCGAGGGCGCCCTCCCGGTCGTGACCCTCACCCCCGACGAGCTCGAACTGCGCGGCATCGCCTCCGCGGAGCAGATGCTGATGGAGCTGAACATCAACAGCAACGGCCTCGACAACCTGGCGTCCAACGCCGATGTCGTCGCCGGCCAGCAGCGCGGCAACAACGGCGCCACCTCGGCCAACCTGCGCATGCAGGGCGCCGGTGCGACGCTCATCCTCCTCAACGGCCGCCGCGTCTCGTCGCACGGCCTCAACGGCGGCGTGGTCGACCTCAACCAGATCCCGTTCGCCGCCATCGAGCGCGTCGAGGTGCTCAAGGACGGCGCCTCGGCCATCTACGGCACCGACGCGGTCGGCGGCGTGATCAACTTCATCCTCAAGACCAACTACCAGGGCCTCGCGGCGAGCGCCGCGGCCGACGTGACCGAGGACGGTGGCGGCAACATCTTCCGCTACAACCTGGTGGGCGGCTGGGGCGACCTCGATCGCGACAAGTTCAACCTGATGGCTTCCCTCTCGCTCTCGGACTCCAAGCAGCTCCGCGGCGACCAGCGGGACTTCGTCAACACCTTCCAGCCGAACCGCGGCCTCTCCCCGGACACCCGCGGCACTCCGGTCGCGACCCTGTTCGCCATCGGCACCCTCAACTCGGTGCTGAGCCGGGACAACCTCGACAACGCCGGTCGCGGCGCCGGCCCGGTGGACCCGCAGAACCCGGCCCTGCGCGTCAACGGCATCAACTACGTCGACCTGCCCAACGGCCCGGGCTACGCCGGGCTCGACGGGATGGGCCCCTACGACGAGGTCCTCTGGGCCTCGCCCGCCTCCAAGTACGGCTCGGCCTGGGACACCGGCCGCGCCGCCGTGCTGCAGCAGCCGGTGAAGAACACCAACCTGGTGACCCGCGCCACCTTCAAGGTCGCCGAGCGCCACCGCCTCTTCGTCGAGGCGGTCGTGGGCCGCTCGGAGTCCACCAAGAGCTTTTCCCCCAACCAGTGGTCCAGCAGCACGGCGGTGAACACCACCGCGCTGGACGGCCGCACCCAGGTGCCGAACCCGCTCTACAACCTCGCGTATCCGGCCACGGGGGCGAGCTACAACAAGGTGTTCAACACCCTCGCGGGCTACTTCCCGGCGCTGGCGGCGAACCGCGGCCTGCCGATGGCGTTCCGCTGGCGCTCGCTGCCGCTGGGCAACCGCGGCTTCACCACCACCACCGACACCTACCGCGGGATGGTCGGCGCGGAAGGCCCGCTCGGCTTCCTCTCGCAGTGGGACTACCGCCTCGGCGCCTCCCGCGCGGAGAGCAAGGGCAACTCCCTGCTGACCAGCGGCTACGTCTACACCGTGCCGTTCGTGAACCTGATCAAGACCGGCGTGGTCGACGTCTTCTCGTACACCCAGACCCCCGAGGCGATGGCCGCGATCGACAAGACCCGCGCCAACGGCGTGCGCCTCTACGGCGGCACTTACCGCACCGACAATGCCGACTTCGCCAGCTCCGGCCCCGTGCTCCAGCTGCCCGCCGGCACCGTCCAAGGCGCGGTGGGCGTCGACTGGCGGGAGGAGAGCTTCTTCTTCTCCGGTGACAACCGGCAGAACCTGAGCTCCTCGGACGCGCTGATCTTCAACGCGCCTTTTGACAACAGCCTCGCCACCGCGGGCACGCTGAAGCGCACGATCAAGGCGGCCTACGCCGAGCTCCAGATCCCGCTCCTCCGCGGGCTCGACTTCAACGCCGCCGGGCGCATCGACCAGTACACCGGCTTCGGTTCCTCCAAAAACCCGAAGTTCACCCTGCGCTGGGCGCCGAACGACGCCTTCCTCGTCCGCAGCTCGTACAGCACCGGCTTCCGCGTCCCGAGCTTCAAGCAGATGTTCGACCCGGTGACGGAGAGCCCGCTCGCCGCGACCGGCCTGATCGACCCGGGCACCGGCCAGCAGATCGCGCCCAACACGGCGACCGTGCTCTTCGGCGGCAAGAGCGACCTGCAGCCCGAGGAGGCCAAGATGTACTCCGCCGGCATCGTGGTGCAGGCGGGCCGCCACCTCAGCGGCAACATCGACTGGTGGGAGGTCAACCGCACGGGGACGATCCAGAGCTTCGGCACCACCGTGCTGCTCGCCAACTACAGCCTGTTCCAGGACCGCTTCACCCGCAACGCCGCCGGCGCCATCTCGCGCGTCGACTCGCGCTGGGTGAACGCCGGCAAGACCGCCACGAAGGGCATCGACTTCGGCCTGCGCGGCAACACCGACGTCGGCCGCGGCAAGCTCTCCGCCGGCTTCGACCTCTCCTACCTCCTGGGCAAGCAGTCCAAGCTGCTCCCCTCGGCGCCGTGGAGCCAGAACGAGGTCGGCCGCTTCACCCGTTCCACCGAGATCGGCATCAAGTGGAAGCACACCGCGTTCGTCTCGTACCGGATCGGCTCCTGGACCGCCCAGGTGAACAACCTTTACCGCGGCGGCTACATCGACGCGGTGCTGCCCGGCGTCGCCAACGGCACGGTGAAGCCCGCCGACTGGCAGGAGAAGGTGAAGCCCTACAGCCTGTACGGGATCTCGCTCGCCTACCGCGGGCTGCGGAACACCACGATCACCGCCGGCATCCGCAACCTGTTCAACACCGACCCGCCGTTCTCGGCCGTCTACGACACGAACACGGGCGCCGGCAGCAGCTGGGAACCCCGCGTCGCCGACCCCCGCGGCCGCTCGTTCACGCTGCGCGTCGACTACAAGTTCCGCTGAGCCGCCCCGCGGCCGCGACCCTTCGGACCCGGGCGGGACCTGCTCCCCCCGGGTCTTTTTGCGCCCGGACGCCGGCGACCGCCACCCCGCCTAGCGGTCCGCGATCCCCGGCGCCGCCGCCAGCTCACGCACCGCGGCCTGCAGGCGCGGCGCGGTCTCCGGGCCGAGCGAGTTGACCTCGCCGTACTCCGGCCTCGCCGCCCCGCGCACATAGGGCGGCTGCCGGTCCCACTGCGTGCGCGGGATGATGTAGCCCACCTCGTCGTTCGCCAGGCCGAGGACGAACTTGACCCGCCCCGGGAGCAGCTCGCGCCACGGCGGCACCTCGACCGGCGTTCCCGGGAAGTCGGCGCCGGGCAGGCTCTCCACGCCGCCGTTCACGATCTCCGGATAGACCTCGCCCGGGACGCACAGCAGCACCGCCTCCCCGAGGCGCAGCGCCGCGACCTCGGAGCGCACGTGGCCCCAGCGGCTGTGGCCGCGGTCCATCAGGCCGAGCACGGGGGCGAGCAGGAAATTGAAGTTGTCGACCGGCAGCTCGACCGTCCGGGCGTGGACCGCGAGGGGCGCGTGCGCGACCGGCGCCTCGGCGGGCCGGCGCAGCCGGGGCAGGAGCCGCGCGGCGAGCTGCCGCCCGACGGCGCGGCTCTTCTCGTGCGAGGGCGTCTTCAGCAGGCGGTCGTTGAGCGGATCCCGCACGGTCACGCTCGGGTGGGTGGTCATCAGGCCGCCGACCGCGCCGTTGACGAAGCAGGCGATGCCGCCGACGCCCGGCGTCAGGACCTCGCCGCCCTCGACCAGGCCCTCCTCGAGGGCGGTGCGGAGAAAGCCGCAGAAGTCGGCCGTGATCTCGGTGCTGCGCGACCAGGGGGTCTCCGGGTGGTTGCCCCACGAGACGACGGTGCCGAGCGTGCGCCCGCCGTCGGCCGCGGTGAAGTGCAGCGCCCGCAGGTCGGCGTCGTACACCAGCGGCGGCCGCGTGTCGGCCACGAGGCCCTCCGGCGCGACGGGGATTTCATGGACGGCGAGCCGCGCCGGCTGCAGGGCCGCGACCGCGGCGGCGAGCACCCGCGCGGCGGTGGCCAGGACCTGTTCCCGGTAAAGCGGATCGACGCCGCTGCGCAGGGGATGCGGTCCCCAGAGGCCCATCAGGTCGGGGGTCGAGTGATTGTGGGTGGTGGCGACGATCGCGTAGGTGAGGCCGAGCTCGGGCGCGAGCCGGCGGCGGATCGCGACGACGTCGTCGTGGAACAGCCCGATGGCGTCGAGGACCACGCAGCCGACGCGCGTGTGGCCGTCGTCGACGACCCACGCGATGGCCTGCAGGTCGTCGTGGATCGCGGTCGCGCGGCGGTTCTGGCTGAAGCCGGCGAGGTAGACCGGGCGCGCGGGGTCGCCGAGGTCGGGATTGATCTTCTCGCGGGCGAACCCGGCCCGGAGGGGGCGCGGTTCCGCGCGGGCGGCGGAGCCGTCGACGGCGATCCGCACGGCGTAGCCCGGCGACCGGTCGCGGAAGGCGTAGACGGCGCGGAGGACAAGGGCGAACGTGAGGAGCAACCCGAGGGCGCCGAGGCCCCGGAGGAGGCGCGCGGTCCAGGAGCGGCGGGCGGGCGGGGTGGTCATCGGCGGCGAACGTGATGTGGCGGCCCGGCGCCGCGGCGCAAGACCGCAGCGGCCGGCGCTGCGGGATTGCCGTTGCCTCGATCACGCCGCTGGCCTCGCCTGCCCCCATGCATTGGCGGCGCGCCCTCCCCCGCACCCTGCTGGCCGGCCTGGGCCTCGTCGGAGCGCTCGCGGTCGCGACGCTGCGGCCGGTGGACCCCACGCCTTATCCCGGCCAGCCGTACCATGCGGAGACGCGGGCGCGGCTCGCGGAACTGCCCGCTCCGGGGCTGACCCCGGCGCCGCTCGCGGCCGGGTTCGGCGGCGCGGCGCTGGGGCCCGCCCCGGCCTCCGGCCCCGCGGATCCGACGGCGGGTCGGTTCCCTGGGCTGCCGCTGGCGGGCTACGGACACCGGCAAGGCCGCCCCGCGACGGGAGTCCGCGACGAGTTGACCGCGCGCGCCCTCGCCCTGCGGGCCGGGGAAACCACCGTGGTCGTCGCCGGGATCGAGGCGCTGATCGTTCCGCCCGAAGTCGCGGCCCTCGTGGCGCGGCGGCTGCAGGCGGCGCACGGGCTGCCGCCGGGCCACCTTTACCTCGGCGCCACGCACACGCACGCCGGGCCCGGGGGCTGGGGCGAGGGTTGGCTCGCCGGCCAGTTCGCGGGGCCGTTCGTGCCGGGCCTGCGCGAATGGCTGGCGGACCGCCTCGTGGCCGCCGCGGAGGCCGCGCTCGCCGACCTCCGTCCGGCGCGGCTGGGCCACGGTCGGTTCCGCGCGCCCGCCCTCGTGCGCAACCGGCTCCTGGGCCCGCTCGGCCGGGTCGATCCCGAGTTCAGCCTGCTGGTCGCGGCCCAGGACGGCGGCCGGCGCGGGGTGGTCGGGGCCTATGCGGCCCACGCGACCGCCCTGCCGGGACGAGGGATGGAATTCGCCGGCGACTATCCCGGCGCGTGGCGGCGGGCGGTGGAGGAGGCGACCGGGGGCTGGGCGTTATTCCTCGCGGGCGCGATGGGCAGCCACGGGCCGGTGGCTCCGGCGCGCGGGGAGGACGGCGCCGACCAGATGGGCCGGGACCTCGCCCGGCAGACCCTCGCCGCGCTGCCGGCAATCCCGCTTCAACCGGCGGTGACCCTCGCCATGCGCACCCTGCCGGTCAACCTGCCCGCGGCCCAGGTGCGGGTATCGCAGGACTGGCGCCTGCGCGCGTGGGCCGCGGACCGACTGCTCCCGTGGAGTGGCCCGGTCCCGCTGCAGGTGCTGCGCGCGGGCGACGCGCTGTGGTTCTCGACGCCCGGGGACTTCAGCGGGGAGCTGGCGCTCGACGTGAAGGACTTCGCGCGGGCACGGGGGCTCGACGCGGCGGTCACCAGCTTCAACGGGGCCTACGTGGGCTACATTCTGCCGGGTCGGCACTACGCCCTGCCCGGCTATGAGCCCCGCACGATGTCCTTCTACGGCCCGCAGTTCCCGGACTACCTGCTGGAACTGATCCGCGACCTCGCGGCCCCGCTGGTCGGTGAAGCGGGCCTGCGGGTGGGTGGACCACCGGCGTCCGCTGCCGTTTCGAACCGCCCCCTCCCCTAGCCCTCCGGAGCCGATCCCAGAGCATCCAGTTTCCGCGTCGTCATCCCCGAATCACGGAACCCCCGTTTCAGCGCCACCCCCAGGGAATGCCCATGCTCAAGAAAACACTCGGAGCCCTCGTGGTTGGCGTGGTTCTCGGCGGCGGCTGGTTGGTGGATTACTTCTTCCTCGCCGATGCCCCCGCCCCGGTTGCCGCCGACCCGCTGTTGATTCGCGATGTCACGCACCTCAACCCGCAGCGGGTGCGTCAGGTGCTGGTGCCGACGTCCGAGTCGGAGATGCAACAGGCGCTGCGGGAAACGAGTGGACCGGTCAGCATCGGGGGCGGACGTTTCAGTCAGGGCGGACACACGGCTCACCCCGACGGCCTCCACCTGGACCTGCGAAACTACAACCAGGTGCTGCAGTTTGAGCCGGAGCGGAAACGGATTCGCGTCCAGGCCGGGATCACCTGGCGGGCGCTGCAGGAACACATCGATCCCGCCCATCTCGCGGTGCAGGTGATGCAGACCTACGCCAATTTCACGGTGGGCGGCTCCCTCAGCGTCAATGCGCATGGCCGCTACATCGGTCAGGGCTCGCTGGTGCATTCGGTCCTGGCCCTGCGGCTCTTGTGCGCCGACGGGACCATCCTCGATCTCTCCCCAACGTCCCGACCGGAGCTCTTTCATGCCGTGATCGGCGGTTATGGCGGGCTGGGGGTGATCCTCGACGCCACCCTGCAACTCGCCGACAACACCCGGGTGAAGCGGGATCATCAGGACATGCCGGCGGCAGATTATCCGGCCTGGTTCGCCCGGGAGATCCGGGACCAGCCCAAGGTGATCTTCCACAACGCGGATCTGTTTCCGCCGGAGTACCAGGCGGTGCGGGCCGTCAGTTGGCGGGAGACGGACCTGCCGGTCACGGTCGCGGCCCGGTTGCACCCCCGCGGGCAAGACCACCGTTTCCGTGCGCGGCTGGTGGATTTCGTGGCCGATTACCGGGCGGGCAAATGGCTGCGCCAGCACGTGTTCGAGCCCATCCTCTACCGGCAACCGGCGGTGCACTGGCGCAACTATGAAGCCAGTTACGATGTCGCGGAGCTGGAACCGGCGAGCCGGGAAAAAACGACCTACGCCCTGCGCGAATATTTCGTGCCCGTGGACCAGTTCGCCGCCTTCACCCGCCGGATGGCCGACATCTTCCGGCGCCATCAGGTTAATGTGTTGAATGTTTCCCTGCGGCATGCCCGGCCCGATCCCCACACCGTGCTCAGTTGGTCACCGGAGGAGGTGTTCGCCTTCGTGGTGTATTACCGCCAGGGCACCGATCCGGGCAGTCAGCAGGCCGTGGACGCATGGAGTCGCGAGCTGATCGACGCGGCGCTGTCCGTCGGCGGGCGTTATTACCTTCCCTACCAGCCCAGCGCCACCCCGGCGCAATTTGCCCGGGCCTATCCGGGCGTGGAAAAATTCCGCGCCCTCAAGCGGCAGGTCGATCCGGCCAACCGGTTCAGCAACGCCTTTTGGCAGAAGTACCTGACGGCGGAACGGCCGGGCCGCGAAGCCGGGGACCGGCGGAATTGACCGGACCCGCCGCACCCAAGGTGGCGGGAAAGCCATGGGCTGCCTTGGTCCCGCACGGCGACCGGTCATTTCCGATCGGTTGCCTCAGACTGCTGGGACACCAGGCCTCAGGCCGTTCCGCTGGACCCGTCGCGCTGACCGGACGCATTCACGGGGGTCGGCGAGGGCTGCAGCTTGCCGGGGCGGCAACATGCCCGGGCCGGCAAGGAGCCGCGGTCGTGGTCGCGTAACGGACTCCTTCGCCCAACCCCCACGACTTGCCGACCCGGGCCGGGCGGAACGAACGATTCGCCGATGCCCCCGGCCAGCCCGCTACCGTCGGCCGCGAGCGAGTCTTCTGGACGGTCGCTGGCGAGCCGGGCAAGAAGGGCAAAGGAAAGAGACCCATATGAAATTCGGCCCCCGCACTTGCTCCCTCGCGGTCACCGCGATCCTGCTGGTCGGCGGCTCGCTGCCGGCCGCCCTCGGCGCCGCCGCCGCGCGCCCCAACCTGCTCATCATCCAGACCGACGAGCACAACTTCCGCACACTGGGCGCCTACCGCGCGCTGCTGAGCAAGGATCAGGCCTTCATCTGGGGCGACGGCATCAAGGTCGACACCCCGAACATCGACTGGCTCGCCCGCCAGGGCGCCATCGCCGACCGCTACTACGCCACGTCGCCCGTGTGCACGCCTTCGCGGGCGTCCCTCGTCTCCGGCCGCTATCCGCAGAACACCGGCGCCATCCAGAATGATCTGCCGCTTCGCGACGACATCATCACCTTTGCGGAGGTTCTGCGCCGCCAAGGGTACGCCACCGGTTACGCCGGCAAGTGGCACCTCGACGGTCCCGGCAAGCCGCAGTTCGGACCCGAACGCAAGTTCGGCTTCGAGGACAACCGCTACATGTTCAACCGCGGACACTGGAAGAACCTCACCGAGGACGCCCGCGGCCCGCGGGTCGGAACCACCGACGCCCGGGGCAACCCGAATTACGACCTCGGCAACGCCGACGCCAAGACGTTTGCCACCGATTTCCTGACCGATCGCACCATCGACTTCATCCGCCGCCACCGGGAGCAACCCTTCTGCTACATGGTCAGCCTCCCGGATCCGCACGGGCCCAACACCGTGCGCGCCCCGTACGACACGATGTTCCTCGAGCTCAACTTCCAGCAGCCGAAGAGCGCGCAGTCGCCCGGCCGCCAGCTGCCCGCCTACGCCGCCACGCTCGCGGGTGCCTTCAACCGGGTGCAAATGGCGCGGTACTTCGGCATGGTAAAGTGCATCGACGACAACGTCGGCCGGATCCTGGCCACGCTGCGCGAACAGGGCCTGCTGGAGCGCACGGTGATCGTGTTCACCTCGGACCACGGCGACCTCTGCGGGGAACACGGCCGGGACAACAAGGGCGTGCCCATGGAAGGCTCGGCCCGCATCCCGTTCATCCTCCACGCCCCCGGCCTCGTGCCGCCCGGCACCGTCGTGCGCGAAGCCCTCGGCACGGTGGATTTCAAGCCCACCATCCTCTCCCTGCTCGGCGTGCCCAACGCCGGGGTTACCGAGGGTCGCGACGCCTCCGCGTTGTTCCGCACCGGACGCGCCCCCGGCGGGTGGAAGGATCTCGCGTTCATCCGCATCGGCGGCGGTCCGCGGGGCGCCGCGGTCTCCGAGGACGGCGAGGGCGGGGGGGGCGCCGGCTGGCTCGGCGCCTTCAGCCGCCGTTATAAATTCGTCGTCGCCCCCAACTCCGCCCCGAGCCTCTTCGACCTCGAGGAGGATCCCAACGAGCTGAACAACCTGCTCACCTCGGCCGCCCATCGCGACACCATCCGCCAACTCGCCCGCGAGCTCACCGCGTACGGCGAGCGCCACCGCGATCCCCACCTCGCCGCCGCCCGCGTGCAGTCGGACCTCGCCTGGGCCGTCTCGGATGCGCCCGCATACCCGCGGACGCTGAGCGAGCCTCCCGCCGCCACGAAGAACTCCAAGCGCAAGGGGAAGCAGACGACCCCGAAATCGTGACGCGGCCGGGCAGAGGGTCCGAACGCACCCTGCAACCACGGGCGCGGATCCGTTGCCGGATGCGAATGCTTCGAGGCAACCGCCGTCCGCACAGCGGGGGCGGCAGCCAGCCACGGCCGCCCGTGCGGCGAGAGGAGGTCGCGACGCGTTTTCACTTGGGGATCGATCCTCCACCCGGACGGAGACGAGATTCTCGCCCCAGGCGTGAAGGCTCATCCCGCCCGCCCGACCCTCCTCGCGGCCGGAGCCGCCCCGACGCGCGCCGTCGTCGGGGACAGCAGGAACGATGCGGGCAGCTCTGTCCCGCGCATGCTCCCGCCGGGGCCTGTACCCACCCGCTCGATCACCGGCTGGCTTAACCCGGGAGCCTAGGACCGCCCCGCCTCAGCCGGGCGCCGCGTCCGGCGCCGCCATCGCCTGGCCGGCGAGCCAACCCGTCGTCCACGCGGCCTGGAAGTTGAAGCCACCCGTGACGCCGTCGATGTCGAGCACCTCGCCCGCGAAGTGCAGCCCCGGGCACTTGCGGCTCTCCAGCGTGCGGAAGTCGACCTCGGCCAGCCGCACGCCGCCGCAGGTGACGAACTCCTCCTTGAACGTGCTCTTGCCCACCACGCGCAGCTCCGTCGCCGCCACCGCGCCCGCGAGGGCCCCGAGGGCAGCGTTGCCGAGGCCCGCCCACTGCGCGTCCCCGGCCACGCCGGCGGCCGCCACCAGCCGTTCCCAGAGGCGCTGCGGCAGGCCGAAGGGATCCCCGTTGGCCGCCTGCCGCCGCGGGTGGCGCGCCCGCTGGGCGACCAACTCCGCCAGCACCGCCTCGCGGTTCCGCGGCGGCGCGAAGTTCACCGTGAGCGGGAACTCGTACTTCCGCTCCGCCAGGATCCGCGCGCCCCACGCGGACAGCCGCAGCACCGCCGGGCCGCTCAGGCCCCAGTGGGTGATCAGCACCGGCCCCGTCTCCACCAGCCGGGTGCCGGGCACCGCCACCGTCGCCGGCGTGGCGAGGCCGGACAGGCCGACCAGGAGCTTATCATCGATGTGGAACGTGAACAGCGAGGGCACGAGCGGCTCGATCGTGTGGCCGAGGGCGGCCGCGATGGTGAAGCCGGCCGAGGCCCGGTTGCCGCCGGTCGCGAGCAACAGCCGCTCGCAACGCACCTCGGCGCCATCGGTGAGCGTAAGCCAGAACCCGGCGCCGCCCGGCAGCGCCTCCGCCTTGCGCACGCCCTGCGCGGTGACCACGCGGACGCCCGCCGCCGCGGCCGCCGCGAGCAGGCAGTCGGCGATGGTCGCGGAGTCGTCGGTGACGGGGAACATCCGGCCGTCGGGCTCGACCTTGGTCGCGACGCCGCGGGCGGCGAACCAGTCGACCGTGTCGCGCGGCTGCCAGCGGTGGAACGCGCCGAGGAGCTCGCGCCCGCCGCGCGGGTAGCGGCGGGCCAGCTCGCGCGGGTCGAAGCAGGCGTGGGTGACGTTGCAACGGCCGCCGCCGGAGACGCGGACCTTGGCGAGCGGGTGGGCGGTGGCCTCGTAGAGCGTGACCTCGCCGGCGGCGCCGAGGGCCTCGGCGCAGGTGATCGCGGCGAAGAACCCGGCGGCTCCGCCCCCGACCACGACGACGCGTCTCTTGGCTCCCATCGCGCCACGCTGGCGCGCGGCCGGCGCAGGGGAAGGGCAATCTGCGGCCGGCCGGGCCGGGCGAAAAAAAGGCCGCCGCGGGCTGCGATCCGCGGCGGCCAACCAACCCCTGACAAAGGTTCAGTTCTGCTTGCGGCGCTCGCCGCCGCCTTGGCGCATCTGCGCCATCATCTCGTCGTACTTCTTCTGCTGGTCCGCGGTGAGGACCGCGCGCACCTGGCGCCCGGACTCCTGCATCACCTCCATCATCTTCTCGCGACGTTGGTCCTCCGGCAGGTTCCGCATCTTTTCCGCGGACTGCGCGTAGACGTCCTTGATCTTGGCTTTCTGCTCCGCGGAAAGGGTGCCGACCGCCTGCTCGAGGCGCTCAATGCGTTGCGCGGGATCCATGATCCCGCCGCGGCCCTTGCGTTGTTCCTGAGCGGAGGAGACGGAGGTGAGGAACGCCCCGGAAAGGGCGGCGACCAACAGGAGGCGGGAAACGGATTTCATCGTCCAGGAGGGGTTGCTGAGACCCGGTAAGACGCGGATGCCGCGGAAGCGTTGCGGGGAAGTTGCGCCTTTCCTCGCGGCTGCCGGCCGGAATCGGCTTTCCGACGGCTTCCCCGACCGTAGGCTGCCCGCGCGCCCATGCCGAGTCTGCCCGCCGCCCACCCGCGCCCGCCCCGGGGCCCCCTCGCCCGCTGATGGACGCCGCCGCGCGCGCCACCCTCGCCGCCCACACCGTCGGTGCCGCCCAGCGGCGCCTCCCGCCCGCACTGCGCGCCCTGGCCCGCGGCGTGCAGGTCCACTACCCCGCCACCCCCGCGGCGGACGTCCTCCGTGAAGGCTTCCCGCCGGACCTGCTCGGGCTCTTCACCGGCACGGCGCACGGGGCCGAACTGGCCGAGGCGAACCCCTCCCCGCCCCAGATCCTGCTCTACCTCGACAACCTCTGGGACTTCGCCGGCGGCGATCCGGAGACGTTCGCCGAAGAGGTGCGCGTGACCTACCTGCACGAACTCGGGCACTACTTCGGCTGGGACGAGGAGGACCTCGCGGCCCGCGGGCTCGAATGAGCGATCCGCAGGGAACCCCGGTCACTCCGCGCTTTCCAACCCCGCCCGACCCTGCATAGTCCGCCGCATCCGCCTCCGCCCGTCATGAAGAAATTCCTGCTCCTTCCGCTCCTGGCGCTCCTCGCCGCCCTCTCCGCCCGCGCCCAGCCGGCCCGGTCCGAGCTCGTGGCCCGCGTCGAGTCCTGCGAGGCGATCCTCCAGGAGTTCCAGTCCCGGCGGCAGCTCGCGATCCCCCCCGCCGTGTGGCAGCGGGCCCGGGCCATCGTGGTGCTGAACCAGTTCAAGGCCGGCTTTTTGCTCGGGGTGCAGGACGGCTACGGCATCATCATGGTGAAGAAGCCGGACGGCCGCTGGAGCATTCCGGTACTCATCAACGCCAACGAGGCGAGCCTCGGCTTCCAGCTCGGCGCCAAGGCGGTCGAGAGCGTCTTCATCATCACCGACGACGCGATGCCGCGGCTCCTGTTCACCCAGCGCTTCAACATCGGCGTCGACGCGAAGGCGGTCGCCGGCCCCCGGGCGGCCGAGACCGAGCGGATCAACGAGAACCTCCTGCGCACCCCCCTGCTCGCCTACACCAAGGCGGTCGGCCTCTACGCCGGGGCGACGGTCAAGGCGGGGCACATCTCCCGCAACGACAAGGCTAACTTCGCGCTCTACAACACCCGCTACACGATGCCCGAGCTCCTCTACAGCGACTGGGTGACGCCCCCCGCCGAGGTGCAGCCGATCATGGCGTTGGTGCAGTCGCTGGCGCCCTGAGGAATTCCAGCAGCAGGGCCAAGGCGGCCTCCGCCACGGCCTGCTGCGCCTCCTGCCGGGTCCGGCCCGGAAACTCCACCAGGCGCTGGCCCCGCACGCGCGGCCCCGAGGCACCGTCCGCGGCCACCGCCAGCCACGCGTGCGGCTGCGCGATCCCCCGCGCCGGCGCCGGCTCCGCGTACCCCGTCGTCGCCACCCCGAGGTCCGCCCCGAACAGCCGGCAGACGCCCACCGCCATCTCGGCGGCCACCTGCGCCGAAACGCCGTCCACCGCGGTCGCGTGGGCGGCGTCGACCCCCAGCAGGCGCGCCTTCTGCGGCACGGTGTAGGCGCAGACCCCGCCGAGAAAACACGCCGAGGCCCCCGACACCCCCGTGATCAGCGCCTGCAGGCGGCCCCCGGTGAGGCTCTCGGCCACGGCCAGGGTGCGGCGCGGCGGGCCGAGCAGGCGGATCCGGACTTCCTCGGCGGGGGCGCTCATCGGAGTTCCACCCCGACCGGGCAATGGTCGCTGCCGGTGACGTGCGGCTCGATCCACGCCCGCCGCAGCCGCGGCCGCAGCGCGGCGCTCGCCAGGCAATAGTCGATCCGCCACCCGATGTTCCGCTCGCGCGCACCCGCCCGGTAGGTCCACCAGCTGTAGTGGCCTGGACCCCGCTCAAATTCCCGGAAGGTGTCGATGAACCCCGCCGCGAGGAAGTCCCGGAACCCCGCGCGCTCCTCGGCGGAAAACCCCGGGTTGCCCACGTTCTCCTTCGGCCGCGCGAGGTCGATCTCCTCGTGCGCCACGTTGAGGTCGCCGCAGAAGATCACCGGTTTGCGCCGCTCCAGCTTCCGCACGTAGGCGAGCAGGGCCCGGTCCCACGCCTGGCGGAAGGTCAGCCGCGCCAGCTCCGGCTGCGCGTTCGGGGTGTAGACGCCCACCACGAAGCACTCGTCCAATTCCACCGTCACCGCCCGGCCCTCCTGGTCGTGCTCCGGCGAACCGATGCCGAGGGTGACCGACAACGGCGGCCGACGGGCAAGGATGGCGGTCCCGCTGTAACCCTTCTTCTCGGCGGCGTTCCAGATCACCTCGTAGCCGGCGGGCCACTCGACGTGCTGGACGTCGCCGCGCACGGCCTTGACCTCCTGGAGGCAGATGACGTCGGCCTGCGCGGCTCGCATCCAATCGAGCAGGCCCTTGCCGAGGGCGGCGCGCACGCCGTTCACGTTCCAGGAAAGGAGCTTCATCGCGACCAACCTAGAGGCGGGCGGCGGCGGTCCCGCAATCCGTTTCCATCCCGGCAAGCCACAAGCCGGTGTTGCCAGCGGCGACGGCGCCCCAAAGCTCCGCGCCCGCCCGTGAGCTCCGTCTTCCCTCCCCTGCCGCTCGGCCAGCGCATTCCCGACCGCCCCCACGCGGTGTCGTGCAGCCTGCCGACGATGCGGGACGTGCGCGGCTACGAGGAGAAGGACCCGGCCACGCTGAGCCAGCTCACCTCGGGTTACCCGCGGTTCGTCGTGCACCCGTGGCTGCGGCTGCTCGCGGCCCACCTCGGGATGGTCGACCCGGCCATCGGGCCCGACCGGACGCTGTGGCTGGTCTCCTCGGCCCGGATGGCGCGGGACTTGGCCGCCCATCTCGGGGCCGGCGCCGACGCCCGTCCCTGCGCGGCGGACGGCATCCACGGGGTCCACCACCGGCCCGATCCGGAGGTCGCCCGCGAGGCGAAACTTTACCTGCAACACGTCGGCGGCTTCCTCTCCTCGCGCGCGGCGGAGGAACGCCTCGTGCGCCTGGGTCACCTGCCCGCGGTGGAGGCCGAGGACCTGTTCCCCGGGGACGCCCCCGCGGAAGTCCGCCGCCACCTCCGCGCCGCCCTGCCGGGCGCGGCCGATGCCGACCTGTTTCCCGCCGCCTGCGGGATGAACGCCGTCTGGGCCGCCTTCCGCGCCGTGTCCGACCTGCAGGCCGCCCGGGGGCGCACCGCGTGGCTGCAACTCGGGTGGCTGTACCTCGACACCATCGCGCTGCTCCGGAAATTCACGGGCGGACCGGCGGATTACCTGCCGGTGCGCGACGTCCTCGACCACCGCGGGCTCGAGCGGCTCTTCGCCACCCACGGCTCCCGCCTCGCCGGGGTGATGGTCGAGGTGCCCACCAACCCCCTCATCCAGACCCCCGACCTGCCCGCGCTCGCGGACCTCTGCCGCCGCCACGGGGTGCGCTTGGTCGCCGATCCCTCGCTGGCGTCAGTCTTCAGCCTGGACGTGCTGCCGCACGCGGACCTCGTCGTCACCAGTCTGACCAAGTACGCCGCCGGCGAGGGCGATCTGGTGGCCGGCTTGGTGGCGGTGAACCCCGCGGGGCCGGACGCCGCGGAACTGCGCCCCCGCGTGGCCGCCGCGCTCGAGCCGGTGCATCCACGCGATCTCGCCCGGCTTGCGACGCAGATCGGCCAGGCCCCGGACCTCGTCCGGCGGATCGAGGGGAACACGGCGGCGGTGGTGGCGTTCCTGCGCGGGCACCCGGCGGTGCGGGACGTGTATTGGGCGCTGCAGGAGGGTTCGGCCGAAAACTACCGCCGCCTCGCCCGGCAGCCGAACGCGACCGGCGGGATGATCACCTTCACCCTCCGCCGGCCCGGCGCCCTCGAGGCCTGCTACGACGCGCTCCGCCTGCCCAAGGGGCCCAGCTTCGGGATGCACACGACGCTGATCTGCCCCTTCCTCTACCTCGCGCACTACGATCTGGTGACGACCCCCGCAGGGCGGGCCGAGCTCGCCGCGCACGGCCTCGAACCCGACCTGCTCCGGCTCTGCTGCGGCACCGAGCCGGCGGCGGAGATCATCGGCGCCCTCCGTGAGGCGCTCGACCGCGTCGCCTGAGCCCGTGCCACCCGCCTGCCTGCTCCCGGTCAAGGTGATCCCCAACGCGCCGCGCACGGCGGTCGCCGGCTGGCTGGGGGACGCCCTCAAGGTGCGCGTCCAGGCCCCGCCGATCGAGGGCCGGGCCAACGCCGCGCTCTGCGCCGGCCTCGCCGAACGGCTGGGCCTCCCCGGCGCCGCCGTCCGCGTCGCCCGCGGCGCCACCGCCAGCCGGAAACTGGTCCGCATCGCGGGGCTCGACCTCGCCGCCGTCCGCCAACGCCTCGCCGCGGCGGAAAACCCGTGACGCCCATTTGCACCTTCGAGAGGCCGGGCTTCCGTCCCTCCAACTCCGCCATGCGCCCCCCCCGCTCCACCCTGCCCTCCCTCGCCGCGGCCCTGTTGGCCGCCCTCCCTGCCTTCGCCCAGCCCATCACGGGGAACTCCAGGGGCGGCAGCGGCCCCGGCGGCCGGCCCGCCGCGGCGCGCATCGGGCTCACCGTGGACGCCGCGTTCACCGGGCGCGTGGATTTCAGCGCCGCGGGGTTGCCGGCGGGCGACATGGCGGTGAAGCAGACCGGGGCCAAGCTGTCCGTGCCCCTGCCGCCCCTTGGCGGGGGGTGGTTCCCCCTGCTGAGCCTGCGCTACCGGCACCATGACCTCGACACCGCGGCCGGGACGCCGCTGCCGCAGCACTTTCAGGGGTTGAGCGCCGGGCTGGGGCTCTTCGGCAACCTGAGTCCCGACTGGAGTTTGTTCGCCAGCGTGAGCCCGGGGGTCGCCAATGCGGGCAGCGGCTTCACCTCCAAGGGCATGAGCGTGGGCGTCATCGCGGTCGCGAGCCGCAAGTTCGGGAACGATTTCAGCGCGGGCGCGGGCTTCGTGTTCGATTCCCTCGCGCGCGGCTCGGGCCGCCTGATGCCGGTGGCGACCTTTGACTGGAGCCCGGGGCCGGGCTGGAAGGCGTGGGTGGGTTACCCGCGCACCGGCGTTTCCTGGGAGGCGGGGCCGAGCCTGAAGGCCGAATTCGTGGCGGAGGCGGACTTCGGTTCGTTCTACGTCACGGAGGATCCGCGGACGCCGCGGCCGGGTCAGGTGCGGTTGGACCGCACGCGCCTCGAGTACCGGGCGGTGCGGGTGGGCCCGGCGGTCACCTGGAAGCCGGATCCCCTCGTGAGCCTGCGCCTGGGCGCCGGCGTGGTGCCGATGGTGCGGGCCGACTACGAGGCGCGGAACTACGAGCTGCGGTCGGAGAAGGCCGCCGGCTTCGCCAGCTTCGAGCTCGACTGGCGCTTCTGAGCGCCGGCCGCCGGCCGGAGGATCGCCACAAAAGGCTCCAAGGGCGCTGGGCGTGGACCGGGCGGAAGGTGGCGTCCATGGACGCCACGCACGGCCCCGACCGCGAATTAAACCCTTTGCGCCTTTTGCGGCCAACCTGCTCCGGCCCGAGCGCCGGCCGCCGGCGCCGACGCGGCGCGCGATTTCTGCTGTTG
>JBMTAG010000050.1:0-25407 GCA_049428505.1 Opitutaceae bacterium
TCGTCAGCGGCCGCACCTTCCACGACCACGGCCACTACATGGGCGCGTGGATGCGCCTGCTCGAGGAGGAGCGCGCCCGCGCCGCGGCCGCCCGCTGAGACCGGCGGTTCAGCCGGCCTCGTTGGCGCGGAGCACCCGGAGCATGTTCCCGCCGATGATCTTGCGGATGTCGTCGTCCGGGTAGCCGCGCTGGACCAGGCCCACGGTGAACAGCGGCCAGTTGGTCCACGCGAGCGAGGCGGCCGCCCGGGGATCGCGGGTGCCCGGGAGCAGGGCTCCCGCGGGCCAGAGCGCCTCCCAGCGGACCCGGCCCGGCGGGCGCGACGGCGCCGGGGTGTCGTTCGGCCGCAGGCTCGAGGCGTAGCCGACGTCCGTCCCGATGCCCACGTGGTCCACCCCGAACTTCCGCGCCACGTGGTCGATGTGGTCGAGGAAGGCGGGGAGATCGCGGCCGCGGCCGAGGAAGGCCTGGATGCAGCAGATGCCAATCAGGCCGCCGGTGTCGGCGATCGCGCGGATCACCTCGTCGGTCTTGGCCCGGATGTGCGGCTGGAGCGCGGCCGCGGTCGAGTGGCTCGCGACCATCGGCCGGCGGGAGGCCTTCGCCGTGTCGTGGCTGGTCTTGAGGCTGCTGTGCGAGACGTCCGCGACCACGCCGTGGCGGTTGAGCTCCGCGACCGCCTGCCGGCCGAAGTCCGTCAGCCCGCCGTCGGCGGCCTCGCCGCAGCCCGTGCCCAGCGGGTTCTGGCGGTTGTAGGTGACGTGCATCATCCGCACGCCGAGCCCCGCGAAGGTCGGGATCAGGCGCAGCTCGTCCCGCGTGTTCACCCACTGCCCCGGCAGCGGGACACCGTTGGTGGTGAGCATGATCGCGTGGTGTCCGGAGCGCCGGGCCGCCGCGATGTCGTCCGCCCGCACCGCCTTCGGGAAGCGGGCCCGCAGGTGGTCGGTGACGTGCACCCAGCGCGCGAGCCGCTTGATCAGCTGCACGGGGTTGTTTCCCTCCTCCCCGGCGTTGCGGATGATGGCGGTCACCCCGGCCGCCGCCCACGCGCCCTCGAACTCCGCCCGCTCCGCCGCGTCGGCGACGAAGCGGGTCATCATCATCTCCTCGCGGGCGTCGTTGATTTCGCCCTCGGAGGCGCCGGATGCGATCACCCGGGCGAGCGCCGCGTGGTCGACCGCGGCCTGCGGGCCGAACCCGTAGGTGTCCACCACGACGGACTGGGCGTGGAGCTCGAGGCCGTGCTGGAGGTCGCGGGCGGAGGGCTGGAGCAGGGCGAGGGCGGCCTGGCGGTCGGCGGCGATGCGTGGGTTCTCCGCGGCGGCCGCGGCGGCGGGGAGCGAGCGCAGGGCGAGGGGGGCGGCGGCGGCGAGGCCGAGGAAGGAGCGACGTCTCATCGGGGCGGGGAGGCCGGGCCGGGGTGCCCGGAGGGTGGGGGAGCGTGGTGAGGCGGCGGACCGCGGGTCAAGGTTGGGCGCATCGGATCCGGACGTGGGGCCAGCTGCCGAAGTGGTGGAGCGGGTTGGAACAGGGCGCCGGGCCGCGGTGGCCAAGGTTCGCCAAGTGGCCGGCAATCCGCCTCGCTGGTGGCATGGGTTCCCCCGAAGGCCTCATCCTCCTCGATCCCTTCCCGCGCCGGCTCGACCGCATCTTCGACGCCCCCACCCGCGCCCGCCTCGAGCGCCTCGGCCGCGTGCTCTGGCACGACGGTTCGCCCGCCCCCGCCGCCCACCTGGATGCCCACCTGCCGGACGCCGTCGCCCTGATCGGGCAGTCGCCGCTGGACCGCGCCCGCCTCGACCGCGCGCCGAAGCTCCGGGCGGTGTTCAACGTCGAGAGCAACTTCCTGCCGAACATCGACTACGCCGAGTGTCACCGCCGCGGCATCCCCGTGCTCTCGACCGCTCCGGTTTACGCGCGCCCCGTGGCCGAGCTCGCCCTCGGGATGGCGATCTCCCTTGCGCGCCGGATGCACGAGGCCGACGCCGCCCTGCGCGCGGGCCGGGAGCGCAAGGACGACAACCACGACTCCTTCCTGCTGCACGGGAAGACCCTCGCCCTGGTCGGTCACGGCAACCTCGGCCGCGCGCTCGTCCCGCTCCTCCGGCCCTTCTCCCCGGAGCTGCTGGTCCACGACCCCTGGGTCCACCCGGCCGTGCTGCGCGAACAGGGGCTCGTGCCGGCCGGACTCGACGAGTGCTTCGCCCGCGCGCGGGTGGTGTTCCTGCTGGCGGCGAGCACCAGCGAGAACGCCGGGCGGATCGGCGCGGCGCAGTTCGCGCGGATGGCGCCCGGCGGGGTGATCGTGCTCGCCAGCCGGGCGGAACTGGTGGACTTCCCGGCGCTGCTGGCGGAGGCGCGTTCCGGCCGCCTGCGCGTGGGCATCGACGTGTGGCCCGAGGAGCCGATCCCGCGCGACGAGCCGGGCCGCACCGTGCCCAACACGCTGCTGCAGGCGCACCGGTGCGGGAGCGTCCCGGAAATCCAGCCGCTGATCGGCCAGTTGGTGGCCGACGATCTGGAGCTGATCCTCGCGGGCCTGCCGCCGCAGCGGTGCCAGCCCGCGCGGCTGGAGACCATCAGCCGCCTGCGCAGTCGCCCGGTGGGCGCGTGGTCGCTCGGCGCGCCCCCGCCGCCCGGCCGGGCGTGACGACGTTGGGCCGCCGTTGCCGTCGGCGCGCTCCGCCGGATCAGAAGCGGGCCGTCAGGCTCAGGGTGTAGGTGCGCGGCGGCTGGTCGCGGGTCACCAGCATCGGGGCGTTGCCGAGGTTGGTGACCATCAGGTCCGCGAGGTACCGGCCCCAGCGGTAGGAGACGCCGGCGTCGAAGCTGCGTTGGGTGCGGGGCACGCGGGTGAGCCCGAGCCCCGTGACCTGCGCGTAGAACGGCCCGATGATGGAGAAGCCCGCCTTGGCCTCGAAGCCGCGGTCGCGGCCGCCGCCGAAGGCCTGCTTGAGGAAGAGGTTGCCGTTCCACTCCGGCGCGAAGCGCAGCGGGATGCGGCCGGGGTTGTTGGTGGCAAGGGCCCAGCCCATCGCGTTCTGCTGGCCGCTGAACGCCTGGCTCGTGTCCATCGCGGTGTAGTTGGCGATCACGCTCAGCTGCTCCGTCACGCTCCCGAACACGCTCAGTTCCCAGCCCTTGGACTGCGCGCCCTGCACCTCGCTCTGGGTGCCGATGTTCACCGTGCGTCCCTGCGAGATCCCGGGGGCGAGGATGTTCACGACGCTGCCCGCGCGGGTCATCCGCCAGGCCGCGAGCGAGAACGAAAGGCGGCCGCCGAGCAGCTCGCCCTTCACGCCCGCCTCGTCCAGCTCGGTGTTGGGGCTGACGGTGAAGAACTCGTTCGCCCGCGGATCGCCCGCCAGCAGCCCGTTGTAGCGCTGGATGGAGCGGGTCGCGTCGTTCTGCACGCTGTGCACCGCGTACACGGCCAGGTTGGGCCGCACCTTCACGGTCAGGCCGTAGCGGAAGGAGTTGAGGGTGGTGTCGCCGCCCGCGGTCGCGAGGCCGGTGACGAGGTTGGTGGTGGTCGTCTTGTCGCGGTCCGAGCGGAGGCCGCCCGTGAGCACGAGGCGGTCGCGCCACAGCCCGACGTCCTGCTGCACGTACTGGCCGAGGCTGTAGCCGGCGGTGCGGTTGTAGCTGGAGCGGCTGAGGTTGCTGACCTTGCGGCCCGTGTAATACCCCCGGGCGTTGCCGGCGGCGCCGATGGCGGCGATGTTGAGGAAGTTGAACGGCGCGTCGGGGATGCCGGCGTAGTTGGAGGTGATGGTGCCGGAGTCGCCGTAGGAGTAGCCCACGAGCGTCTCGCCGGTGAACCAGTCGCGGAACGCGTACTTCGCCACGAGGTCGCCCTGCGCGGTGGAGCCGTGCGTCCCGGTGATGTTGCCGAGGTATTGGGACGGCATGTTCGTCACGAGGTTGTTCTCGGCGGCGTAGGTGAAGCTGCGCTGGCCGAGGGAGCGGAGGTTGCCCACCTGGCGGAAGAAGAGGTGCGGGGAGAACTGGTGGGTGAGGAACAGCGTGCCGGTGGCGATGCGCTGGCGGTCGACGTTGTCCGGCCCGATGAGGTTGAAGTTGTAGGGCAGGCGCAGGGCGGTGATCGGGTCGGTGTCGCGGTCGAACTGCGGGATCAGGCGCCGCGCCTGCTCCGGGTAGATGGCGAAGCCGTGGCCCTCGTCGCGCGAGGGGGTGGTGAAGTCGAGCAGCTCGGAGGCGAGGACCAGCTCGGTCCGGCGGCCCAGTTGCCAGCGGAACGAGGGGTACAGGGCGCGGTTCCGGAACTCGTTGAACCGGATGTAATCGTCGCCCTGCTGGAAGGCGCCCGCGACGCGCGCGGCGAAGCGGTCGCTGCGCCCGAAGGAGGTGTTCACGTCGAATTCCGCGCGGTGCAGCACGGCGTCGAACTCGTTCCAGCGCAGGGCGTACTTGGCGTGGCCGCCGTCCTTGCCCGGGGCGGGCTTCTTCCAGATGTAGTTCAGCAGGCCGGTGCCGCCGGCGCGGCCCTGCACCGCGGAGGGCGGGCCCTTCACGATCTCGAGGCGCTCGTAGCCGACGAGGTCGCGCTTGTAGTTGCCCATCCGCACGCCGTCCGCGGAGATCGAGCCGTTGGTCTCGAAGCCGCGCAGGTTCACGCCGTCGCCCGAGCCGGCGTGGCGGTTGCGCACGTAGACGTTGGCCGCGTACCGGAAGGACTCGTCGAAGGAGGTCGCCCCGATGTCGGCCCAGAATTCCTTCGTCACGATGTCGACCGTCTGGGGGATGTCGATCAGCGCGGTGTTGGTGCGCGTGGCGGTGGAGGCCGTCGTCACGCGGTAGCCGCGCGAGGCCTCGGCGGTGACCTCGAAGGGCTTCAGGGTGACGGTCTCGCCCGTCGCGGCCGGCGCGAGCGTGGGCGCCACGGGCGCGGCGGCCCACGCGAGGGCGGGCAGCACGAGGGGCAGGAGCGGGCGGAGGGAGCGCAGGGTCATCGGGGAAGGGTTTTCGCTCCGGATGGCATCATCCGTGACGGAGAGGTCAATGAAGCAGGGCTGGTTCGGGGACAGGACCGGTTGACGTCCCGTGCGGCCGCGGCTTGCTCCGGGGGACCCTGCGCCGCGCATGAAGACCCTCTCCGCCCCCTCCGCGCGAACCCGCTGCCGATGCCGCCGGCGGATCCTCCGCTTCGTCCTCGCCGGTTTCGCGGCAGGGCTGCACGCGGGTGCGGCCGAGTTTACCGACCCCTCCCCGCCCACCGTCGCCGCGGGCGCTCCGCCGGCGCCGGCCGTGCCCGCGGCGAATCCGGATGCGGTGGTGCACGCGGCGCCGCGTCCGGATTCGCCGGGCGCGCGCGGGGTGGACTGGCCGCATTTCCTCGGCCCGGCGTACAACCAGACCTCCCCGGAGACCGGCCTGCGCGCGGCCTTCCCGGCGGGCGGGCCGGTCCTGGTGTGGGCGATGCCCAAGGGGGAGGGCTACGCGGGCCCGGTGGTCGCCGGGGAGCGGCTGGTCCTGTTCCACCGGGTGGGGGGCGAGGAGGTGGTGGAGTGCCTGCACGCGCGGGACGGGCGGCGTTTCTGGCGCGTGGCCTATCCGACCGCCTACCGCGACCGCTACGGCTACAACCCGGGTCCGCGGGCCAGCCCGGCGATCGCCGACGGGCGGGTCTTCACCTTCGGCGCCGAGGGGCGGCTGCACTGCATCGACCTCGCCTCGGGCCGCATCGAATGGCGGCGCGACCTGCACGCGGAGTTCCAGGTGCCCCGCAACTTTTTCGGCGTGGGGGCCAGCCCGCTCGTGGTGGACGACGTCGTGATCCTCCAACTGGGGGCCCCGGGCGGGCCGGGGGTCGCGGCGTTCGACGTCGCCACGGGCCGCCTGCGCTGGGGGGCTGAGCGGGAGTGGGGGCCCAGTTACGCGACGCCCGTGCCCGCAACCTGGCGGGGCCGGCCGCGGGTGCTGGTCTTCGCCGGCGGGGAGAGCCGCCCCCCGACCGGCGGCCTGCTGGTGCTGGATCCGGCGACGGGTGCGGTGGACGCCCGGTTCCCGTGGCGCGGGACGCGCTACGAGTCGGTCAATGCGGCCGCGCCGCTCGCGCTCGCCGAGGGCGTGTTCCTCTCCGAGTGCTACGGGTCGGGCGGGGCGCTGGTGACGGCGGCGCCGGACGGGACCGCCGTGGCGGCGTGGACCAACCGCTCGTTCGGCGTGCACTTCATGACCGCGGTGCGGCGGGGGGACCTGCTGGTCGGCGTGCACGGGCATGGCCCGCAGGACGCCGAGTTCGTGGCCGTGGAGGTGGCGACGGGGCGCGAGGTGTGGCGGGACCAGCCGGTCTGGACGGAGACCATGGCCGAGGCGCGCGGGCCGCGGGAGATCCGCACGGGGCTCTTCCGCGCGTCGCTGCTGGTGGTGGACGGCCAGGTGCTGGCGCTGGGTGAGTTTGGCCACCTGGCGCGGCTCGAGGTCTCGCGGGCGGGGCTGCGGGTGCGGGAGCGGGCGTGGTTGTTCGCGGCGACCGAGACGTGGACCCCGCCGGTGCTGAGCCGGGGCCTGCTGTACGTGTGCCAGAACACCCGCGACGCCGTCGCCGGCACGCCGCCCCGCCTGCTCTGCTACGACCTGCGCGGCGACTGAGCCGGAGGGTCTTTTTTTGAGACCAAAGGCTGGGGCTTGCTTCGCCCGGACGGCCTGCCGGGATGTCCCGAAAACCCCGCCGGTGATGCACTTCCTCGGACTTGCCTGGCAGGACGCCCTCGTCGTCGGCCTTTACCTGCTCGCGATGCTGGGCATCGGCGTGTGGTTCAAGGTCCGCGAGCGGCGCGCCGACACCGAGGAATACCTGCTGGGCAACCGCGGGATGCCGTGGTGGCTGGTCGGGGTCGGCTACCTGATGACGCTGCTCAGCACCAACTCGCTGGTGGCGGTGCCGGGCGAGGCGTACAACCACGGGCTCGCCCTTGCCCTGCGCTACTTCCTCGCGCCCTTCGTGGGCATCGCGATCTTCTACCTTTTCATCCGGTTCTTCTTCCGGAGCCGGGTCTTCACGCCGTTCACCTATCTCGAGCAGCGCTTCGACCGCCGGGTACGGGCCCTCGGGAGCATCTTCTACGTGGTGATCCGGCTCTTTTACCTCGCCCTCGTGCTGTACTCCTCGGCGCTGGTCCTGCGCGGCGTGGCGAACTGGCCGCTGGCGCAATCGATCCTGATCATCGGGGTGATTGGGCTCATCTACGTCTACCTAGGCGGGGTAAAGGCGCTGCTCTGGGCGGACTTCGTGCAGTTCGGTCTGCTGATGGGCGGGCTGGCGTTCGTCATCACGATCTGCATCGAGCGCGTCGATGGCGGCGCGGCGGGCATCGTGCGTTACGCACTGGACCACGGCCGCGGGTTCGAGGCGATGCAGCAGGATTCGTTCTACGCCCTCGACCCCTTTGTGCGCCTCAACCTTTGGCTGATGCTCTTCGTGACCGTGACCGACCGGCTGTTCTACGCGAGTTCCGATCAACTCGCGGTCCAGCGACTGCTCAGCACCGCCTCCTACCGGCAGGCCGAGCGCTCCTACTGGTTCAGCCAGTTGCTGACCTTGCCGACGCTGCTGCTGCTCTGGTTCATCGGCCTCGCGATCTTCGCCTTCTACGGGCAGAATCCGCCCGCGGGGGGCAAGCTCGCCGGGGATGCCGCGCTGTTCCGCTTCGTCACCACCGAACTGCCGCCGTTCGTCCCCGGGCTCTTTGTGGCCGCGATCCTCGGCCTGATCATGTCGACCCTCGACGCCGGCTTCCACAGCCTCGCCACCGTGCTGGTGAAGGATGTCTACCAGGTTTTCATCCAGCCGCAGGCCGACGAGCGCCGGCAGATGCAGCTCAGCCGCGTGCTGATCCTCGCGATCGGGCTCGTCGCGATGGGCATCGCGCTCCTGATGGCGCTCACCTCCGACAAGGTCGCGAGTTCGTTCGTCGAGACGCAGGTGTTCTGGATCTCGTTCCAGGGGCTGCTGGCGATGGTGTTCCTGATCGGCGTCACGTCGTGCCGTGTCACCGCGGGTGACATCCTGCGCGCCTTCGGCGTGGCCTTTGTGGTGACGTTGATCACCACCTGGTTCTACCTGCGCAGCCGCGGCACGGACCGCGCGATGAGCTTCCTCTTTGTGGCGATCCCCGGTGAGGTGGCGCTGCTCGTGGCCGGCTACCTCCCGGCGCTCTGGCGCAAGCGGCTTCCCCCGGAGAAGACCGCGGGGCTCACCCTGTTCACGCTGGAGCGCGGGTAAGCGGAAAACCGGCGCCGGCGGGCCCTTTTCTTCGCCGCCATTCGAGTTGGGGAATGTTTGGTCCCAAAAAAAAACCTTCGCAACGGGATCGGCGGCGACCGCTCCCCGTCGCAGCATCCGGTCCGACGCGGCGCCTGCCCTCGCCGCCGCCCGCTCCGCCCCGATGCCCCGATCCCCCGTCCCCTCCCGTGCTTCACGGCCGCTCGCGGCGGGCGTGAGCCGTCGGCGCTTCCTGCAGGGCGCGCTGGCGTCGGGTCTGGCCGCGCTGCCGGGAAACGCGGGCTTCGGGCTGCGGGCGGCAGCCGGCGCGCCGCCCGCGGGCCGTGAGGACGAGGCCGAAGTGCTCATCATCGGGGCCAGCCTGGGTGGCGTGGCCGCCGCCCTCGCGGCGCTCCGGATGGGACGGACGGTGATCCTCACCGAGGAGACCGGCTGGATCGGTGGGCAGGCCACCACCCAGGGGATTCCGCTCGATGAACACCCGTGGGCGGAGGACTACGGGCGCACCCGCAGCTACGCGGAGTTCCGGTCCGGGGTGCGTGCCTACTACCGCCGCGCCTATCCGCTGCTGCCGGCGGCCCAGCGGGATCCCGGTCTCAATCCGGGGGCGGGGTGGGTGAGCAAGCTCGGCTTTGAACCGCGCGTGGGACTCGCGGTGCTCCACGAGATGCTCGCGCCGCACCTCGCCGCCGGCCGGCTGACCATCCTGCTGCGGCACCGGCCCGTGGCGGTGGCGCGCGATGGCGACCTGGTGCGTGCGGTCGCGGTGGAGGACGAGACGAGCGGCGCCCGCCGGACCCTCGCGGCGCCCTACGTCCTCGACGGCACCGAACTGGGCGATCTGCTGGAGCTCGCCGGGGTGGAGTCGGTGGTGGGGGCCGAGTCGCAGGCGGAGACGGGCGAACCGCTGGCGCTCGCTGGGTCCGCCAATCCGCGGGAGCAGATGGTGTTCACCCACGTCTTCGCGCTCGACCATCGTCCCGGCGAGGAACACGTGATCGCGCGGCCTCGAGAGTATGACTTTTGGCTCCGCGCACCGAGCTCCCGGGGGGCCGGTCCGAAGTTCGCGGTGCCCGATCTCTTCGGCGTGCGGCAGGACCACTTCGGGCGACCGACCAAGCCCGGGGCCTACGTGGCGAGCACGTGGAACTTCCGGCGGATCCTGTGCCGGGGGAATTTCACGGCGGGAGCCTTCCCGAGCGATCTCACCGTGGCGATCTGGCATGCCAACGAGTATCACCTCGGGCCCCTCTGCGGAGTGACCGCGGAGGAGCGGCGGAAGCATCTCGACGCGGCGCGGCAGCTCAGCCTGAGCGTCATCCACTGGCTCCAGACCGAAGCGCCGAATCCCGCCACGGGCGGACGCGGTTACCCGGGGTTGCGGCCGCGCGGCGACGTCTTCGGCACCGCCGACGGCCTGGCCCAGTTCCCCTACATCCGCGAGGCGCGCCGGATCCGCGCGGAATTCACCGTGCTCGAGCAGCACTTCCGCACCGACTCGCCGGGCAACGCGCACGGGCCCGTTAAGTATCCGGACAGCGTCGGCGTCAGCGGCTATCGCGTCGACATTCACCGGACGGCGCGCGAGGGCGGCGGTAGCATCACGGAGGTGGCGCACGGCAAACACTGGCTGCAGCAGATTCCCCTTGGGGCGCTGATCCCGGTGCGGGTGGAGAATCTGCTGCCGGCCGGCAAAAACCTCGGCGTGACGGCGGTGACCAACGGCGCCTTTCGGGTGCATCCGACGGAGTGGAACATCGGCGAGGCCGCGGGGGCGCTCGCCGCCTTCTGCGGGCAACGAGGCCTGCGGCCGCGCCAGGTGCGCAACACCCCGGGCCACCTGGCGGACTTCCAACGCGAACTGGTCCGCCAGGGCGTCGAACTCGACTGGCCGGCCGGCCGGATGGCCACCGCGCGATCGTATTACAGCCACCACAACCTCGAGCTGAAGGACGCGGATACGTTCTACTTTGGCGAGGCCTGGCGGCTGGGAGGGACGGCCGAAGGCGGTGGGAAAATGAGGGAGTGAGCGACCCCCGACCCCCGACCCGCGTTCCCCGTCCACCGATCCTTCTTCCATGTCTGCTTCCGTAACCACCCTCCGCACCCAGGTCCTCGTCGTCGGCTCCGGGGCCGCCGGGCTCACGGCCGCGATTGCGGCGGCCCGCAACGGCGCGGACACGCTGCTGGTGGAGAACGCCGGCTTTCTCGGGGGCATCTCGGCGACGCTCCCCTGGCTGGGGTTTCACGACCGTGACTACCGCCTGATCGTCAAGGGGCTGCCGCTTGAGTTCAGCCGGAAGCTGCAGGCGCTGGGGGCGGCGAGTGACTTTGAACTCGATCCCAAGTGCGCGTCCGCCCTGAGCATCGATTCACACTGGTGGAAAATCCTGGTCATGCAGCTGGTCCGCGAGGCCGGCGTGAAGCTGCTGCTCCACACCCAGGTGGTGGAGACGATCCGGGAGGGCGACCGCGTCGCGGGCGTGGTCGTCGAGA
Organism: Opitutaceae bacterium; assembly: GCA_049428505.1. Taxonomy (GTDB): domain Bacteria; phylum Verrucomicrobiota; class Verrucomicrobiia; order Opitutales; family Opitutaceae; genus ER46. Next base: position 10,749 of record JBMTAG010000050.1, read on the forward strand.
ACAAGTCCGGCCGCCAGCGGATCGAGGCCGGCGTCACCATCGATTGCAGCGGGGACGGGGACGTGGCCGCCCGCGGCGGCGTGGCCTGGGCCAAGGGACGCACCGGCGACGGGCTCGTGCAGGCCCCGACGCTGGTGTTCAAGCTCGGGGGGGTCGATCGCCAGGCCTTCGTCGCCGGTTGCCAGGATCCCGCGAACAACTACCGGGAGTGGCTTTCCCCCTTCCCGGACCTCTGGGCGAAGATGATGCGCCGGATCGGGCGGATGCAGGTCATCGTGTGCGGAGGCTACGCGGCCCTGGTCGAACGGGCCCGCCAGGCGGGTGAGTTCAACGCGCCCCAGACCCGCATCGTCGGGGTGAAGCTCCACCAGCCGGATGAATTCCTCGTCGTGATGACGCGGGTGCTCGGCCTCGATCCGACGAACGTGCACAGCCTCACCGACGCCTACGCGCGCGTCTACGAGCAGATTCCCGGGCTGGTGGGGTTCTTCCAGCGACACGTCCCCGGCTTCGCGGGGGCCCGGCTCCGCGAGATCGCGCCGATGCTCGGCGTGCGCGAGAGCCGTCGGATCATGGGCGACTACGTGCTCACCGGCGAGGATCTCATTGCCGGCCGGCAGTTCGAGGACGCGGTGGCCATGGGCGGGTACCACATCGACATCCACCGCCCGGCGGGCACCTGGGTCGATTCCCACAACGTCCGCGCGTACACGATCCCGATCCGCAGCCTGATCGCCCGCGGCGTCGACGGCCTGCTGATGGCGGGCAAGTGCCTCTCCGCGACGCACGAGGCGGTGGCCTCGACGCGCGTGATTCCGATCTGCATGGGGCAGGGCCAGGCGGTGGGTACCTTGGCGGCGCTGGCGGTGAGGCTGCGCACGGGGGTGCGGCAGGTGCCGACCCCCCTCCTGCAGGACACGCTCGTCGCCCAGGGCGCCGAGATCGGCCGCACCGTGGGCGGGCCGGACGAGCGGGCGATCGAGGAGGTCGGCCAGTTGCCGATGCAGGAACCGCCCACCACGGGGGACCAGGACCCGGTCTCCGCGAGTGAGACGGCGTGGGTAAGATGAGGGGCAGAGCATGCGATCTCGCGACGAGCAGCTTCCGGTTGTAGCCGGCCTCGCTGAGGCCGGGGAATCTCCGAGGTCGGCGGCGGCACAGCCGCCTTCCGACCCCCAAGGGAGTTGTGCTGCTGCTCCCGCTTCTCCCGCAGCGGGCCACGGTCGACGGGCGCGGGTGCCCGTGGCTCGCCTCGTCAGAGGCGGGACCGCATTCGGAGCGGGAGGCCTCCTCCAGGCGGCCCGGTGGCTGCTCGGCACCCTCTTGCTGGCTCCCGGTTCGCGCGCCGCCGAACTTCCCGCGGCCGAATCATTGTCCTGGCCGCGCCCGGCCGCGGTGCGCGAGCTCGTCGCCGATGCCGCGCGTTTTCGCCCCTTCGCGGAGCGGGTGAGCGCGGACGTGGAGCGAGCATTGGCCTCCGCCCCGGCGCCAGCCGGCGACACGCGGGCCCGCCTGCTTTCGCTCCGCGTGCACCTGGGGATTTATCTTGGCTATGACGCGCGTGCGCTCGCGGCGGCGACGCAGATTCGCGAGACGATCACGCCTCCCGCCGAGCGGGCGTTTTCCGGCCTCCTCACGGAAGCGATGGTGGTTGCCCGGACGGCCGCTCCAGCCGGGCCCGGGTCCCCCGCCTTCGCGTGCGCATTGCGTGCAGCCTTGGAGTCGCGACTGGCCACGCTGCCAGCGACGCCGGAACTCAACGCGGTATTGCAGCGGCAGCGCGACCGCTTCCACGCGCTGACCCGTGAAGCCCTGTTGGCTGATGCGACTGCACTCGGGACGCGTCTCGATGCCATGGCCCGCTGGACCCTCGTCGAGGTGGACGACGTCGCGCGCATCGGCCACCGCCTGGCGACGCTGCTCCCGTTGCGCGACACGATGCTGGTGTCGTTCGAAACGGCGCTCTCCCGCAGAGGAATGGCGGCCGCGTTTCCCCGGTTGCGACTGCACAACGGCGTCGAGGATCCCTACGACCACGCCCGCGATCCCCACGCGTGGCACAACCTTGCCGCCGCCGCCGCCTTCGCCGCCGAACGCGCCCGCCTCGCCCGCGACCTGCCCGCCGTCAACGCGTCGGAAGTCGTCTTCGCCGACGGCCGCAGCATGGGGATCGACGCGAACGCGTGGAAGGCGGAGGCCTTCCGCTGAGACCCCACCTACGACTGCACTCCAACCCTCGAGATACACCGCCATGAACAAGTCCTGCCTGAAACTGAGCGCCCCTTTCGCGGCGATCTGCGCCGGCCTGGTACTCGGCTGCACCACTTCGTTCGCCCAGCCTGCCGCCACCGCCCCGGCTGCTTTCGCCGGGCGCGTCTTCAATGTCGCCACCGGCGATGCCTTGATGAATGCCCGCGTCGCCTTGCCCGTCCAGGGCCGCGAGGCCATCACCGACGAGACCGGCAGTTTTCGTTTGGCCGGACTTCCGTCCGGGCCCGTGGACGTGCGGGTATCCTATGTCGGGATGGAACTGCAGACGAGGACGGTCCACCTGATCGGCGGGACAACCGTGCAGCGCGACTTCGAGCTGCGCCTCGAGCGCGCGGGCCTTGCGACTCCGGAGGAGACCATTCGGCTCGATTCCTTCCGCGTCGTGGAGGATCGGGAAATGAGCGCGCAGGCCATCGCCATCAACGAACAGCGCCACGCCCCCAACCTCAAGAACGTGGTGGCGATCGACGAATTCGGCGTCCGGGGCGACGAAAACATCGGCGAATTCCTCCGCTTCCTGCCGGGAGTCACAGTTGAGGACTCGGGACACACCGCCATCGAGGTTTCGTTGCGGGGACTGCCATCGAATACGACCGCGTTTCAGGTGGACGGCGCCGAACTGGCCGCCTCCCGGGGAGGAGAGAGCCGGTCGACGCAGTTGGTGGATGTGCCCACGGGAAACCTCTCGCGCGTCGAGGTAACCAAGGTGTCGACGCCCGACATGTCCGCGTCCGGCCTGGGCGGCTCGATTAACCTGATCAGCAAGAGCGGATTCGAGGCGCGGCGTCCCAAGCTTTCGCTGCTCGCCTACCAGATTCTGCACACCGGCAACGGGCTGACCCTGCATGGAGGACGCACCGGGCCGGGGGCCGATTCGCGCACGAGTCCCGAGTGGGCGCAGCCTTCCCTGAGTTTTTCGTACCTGCATCCCGTCAACCGGAACCTGGCGATTACGATCGGCGGCTCGCGGGTCCACCGGATCAAGCCGATGGAGACCGGCAAGGTCGGTCAGTCGCAGGAAACGGCCACCTGGAACCTGGTGAACGGAGTCCTGCGTACCGCCCAATGGGCGAGCCTCCGGACGATCTTCTGGACGATCAACGGCAATGCCGGCATCGAGTGGCGGGTCAGCCCCCGGGATACGCTTTCGCTCAGCTTTCAGGCGCGCGAGTCGCAGAGCTACATCACCCGCAGTCAGATTCTCGCCAGTTTCGGGACCGCGCCGACCGGGGACGCGACCTTCGTGCAGGGGGCCGCGGCCGGCACAGGCACCATGACGCTCGGCAATGGAGCCTGGCAGGACGTGCGTTCCGACGCGCGCCATGCGATTCTCCGGTACCGCCATCGCGGCGACGTGTGGCGTTTCGATAGCTCCGGATCCTGGTCCCGATCGACCACCGGGATCAAGGACCTCAGCCGCGGACATTTTCGCGCCGTCACGGCGACCATACCGAATCTGGTCATCCGCGGCGAAGGCATCCCCCGGGAGCGGGGCTTCATCCCCACCCGCTATTCGGCCGTCACCCGCACCGGCAGTCCCGTGGACCTCCACGATGGCGCCAACTATTCCATCACCAATGCCACCTCGATCGAGAACGGGGACTACCAGGGGGAAAATCTCAGCGCCCGGATCGACGTGGCGCGCGATTTTCCGGCGTTGGCGGCCGCGACGCTCAAGGTGGGAGCGGTGGTCAATCGCGTGGACAAGGATGTGTCGCGGCACACCACCACCTGGAATTTCCGCCCCAACGGCTCGACCGACGCCACCGCTCGCCTGGCCGGGAACTTCCCGGTGTTCGACGAGGATTACAACGCGACCGCGCCGACGCTGTACGGATACCCGGTGCGCTGGATCAGCGAGCGCAAGGTCTACCAGCTCTACCAGGAGCGGCCGGACTGGTTCGTGCTCGATGACGCCGGCGCCCACCAGAACCGAGTCACCGCCTCGAAAGAGCTCAGCGAGACGATCTCCGCGGGGTACGTGCGCGCCGACTTCCGGCTGTTAGAACGCCGGTTGTGGCTGGTGACTGGCGTGCGGGTCGAACGGACGGACTTGGAAGGTCGCGGCCCGTTGAACGACATCAATGCACAGTACCAGCGCAACCCCGACGGCAGCTTCGTCCGCAACGCCGCCGGCCAGCGGGTGCTCATCACCAGCGACGCGCTGGCGCTGCGCAAACTGCGTTACGTGGAGCGGGGTGCCCACGCTGAGCGCAACTACAGCGGCTGGTATCCAAGCCTCAACGTGACATACAACCTCTCCGACAACCTGCTGCTTCGGGCCGGCTACGCCCGCAATCTTGGGCGGCCCAACGCCAACTTCATCATGCCCGGCACGACGGTCACCGAGCCCGATGTGATCAATCCCACGATCACCGTCTCCAACAGCAGTCTCAAACCCTGGACCGCGGACAGCTTCGATGTCTCACTCGAAAGCTACCAGATTAAGGGCGGGGTCGGTTCGGTGGGGGTGTTTCGGAAAAGCATCAAGAACTTCTTCGGTGTGGTGCGCACGCCGGCGACGCCGGAGTTGCTCGAGCTTTACGGGCTCGAGAACGATCCGATCCTCCTGAATTACGAAATTTCCACGCGCACCAACGTCGGCGATGCGCAGATCGACGGCTTCGAATTCAACTACCGGCAGAACCTGACGTTTCTGCCCACTTGGGCGCGCGGGCTGCAGGTGTTCGTCAGCACCACGCAGCTCAACCTCGGCGGCTCGAATACGGCGGATTTCAGCTCCTTCAACAAGAGCATCTCCGCCGGCGGCGTAAATTTCGTCCGGCCGAGGTTCTTCCTCAAGCTCTCCTTCACCCATCTGCCGGCGGCCCGCCGCGGACTCGTGGCTGCGAACGCGGCCACGGGCATCCCCGCCGACACCTACGACTACCAGTCGTCCCGAATGCGTTGGGCGGTGAGTACCCAGTACAGTCTCAGCCGCCGTTGGGCAGTCTACGGGGAGATGAACGACCTCCTCCATGGATTCGAACCCATGACGTATCGCTACGCCCCCGACACGCCGGAACACGCCCGTGGCCAGGCCCGGCAGTCGCTGGGCGCCTACTTCACACTGGGAGTGAAAGGTACGTTTTGATCCTACAGTCTCCAGTAATCGAATTCCACCCCCTCCCAGCCCGCTGATGAATCGCAACCTCTGGCTGTGCCTCGGTCTTGCACTGCCGGCCTCACTGGCACCGCTGCGCTCGCCGGCGGCCGCATCACCTCCACCCCGCGTCGGGGCCGCGGCCTCGGATGCGCCGGCGGCGCTGCCCAAGGCCGTGCCGATGGAGCCCGCCACGACGCGCTTTCCCTACACGAGCGAAGGAACCACCGTACGTCTCCGCGACGGCACGCTGGTGCATGCCTACAACCGGAGGGAGCGTCCGCCGGAAGTGAAGAACTGGCACACGCACTACGCCCCGACGGTCATCGCGTGGGCGGCGTCGCACGACGACGGAAAGTCATGGGGGACGCCGGAGTCGCTGTTCACCAGTTCGAGCGGGCGGACCGCGCAGCATCCGGCCTTGGTCCGGCTCGCGAACGGCGAGTTGGGCGCGAGCTACAACCTGATGGACACGGTGGATCTCGAGCAGCCGGCCGCAGGGAGCTGGGTGAAGTCGGTCAAGCGCGCGGCGCGGGTGTTCCGGTATACCCGCGACGAGGGCAAGACGTGGTCGGCCGAGATTTTCGTGTCGCCAACCACCGGCTACTGGACCGCGGCACACGACCGCCTGCTCGTGCTGGCAAGCGGGCGCATCATCCAGCCGCTGCACAACATCCTGAGCGAGGAACCGTACAAAATTGGGGTGCGGGTGGCGTACTCGGATGATCACGGGCGGTCGTGGGTGCTCGCGCCATCGGTGCTGACGGTCGAGGATGTGATCGCCGGTTACAAGGGCAGGGTGAAGCCAGGCGGGGGGGTGTACGCGGAGGCGAGCGTCGTGGAGCGGGCGGATGGATCGCTGCTGCTGATCGCGCGTACGGTGGCGGGGCGGCAATACTACAGCGAGTCACACGACGGTGGCGCGTCCTGGGGGAAACCCTATCCGTCGCCGGTCGTGTCGCCCGAGGCTCCAGCGCGCCTGGTGCGGGTGCCGGGAACGGACGATCTGCTGCTCATCTGGAACAGTTGCTGCGTCGATGCGGCGCACCCGCTGGTGGGGCGTCGGGCGGTGCTGTCGTCCGCCATCAGCAAGGATGGCGGGAGGAGTTGGGGCCCGGGGCGGGAGATCGTCCGGGCGGGCGAGCCGCTCGCGGGCATGGGCGTGAATTACGCGTCGATCTACTTTGACGAGCAGGTGGCCTACGTGGGGTATTTCGCCGGTTTGCGGACCGGGGATCAAACCTTCCATCAGGAGTATGTTCTACCGATTCCGGTGGCGTGGTTCTACGGGAGTGGAAGGTAACCATGAGCCGATCCATCAATTCCCTGCCCCCCGGCGACCTGCTCGAGCTCAAGCGCTGGAACACGCCGACGATCTACAATGGCTGGGAACAGCTCACCCGGCACAACGCTGCGGCCGACGCGTTCAACCTTGAGGAGACGCGCGACTTCATGCCCCAGATGGGCCCGATGGTTGGCTACGCCGTCACCGTGGTCTGCCAGCCGGGCAACCCCGACCACCCGCGCCAGAATCCGCGCGCCTGGTCGCAATACCGCCGCTACGTCGCCAGCCGCCCCGGCCCGAAGATCGTGGTCGTGCAGGATCTCGACCGGCCCGCGACCTTCGGTGCCTTCTGGGGCGAGGTGAACAGCAACGTCCACCGTGCCCTCGGGTGCGTGGGCACGATCTGCGACGGCGCCATCCGCGACCTCGACGAGATGACCAACGCCGGCTTCAAGGCGCTCGCCCGCCGGCTGGCCGTCGGGCATGCCCACTCGTTTCCGGTGCGCTGGGACTGCGAGGTCGAGGTGTTCGGCCGGAAAATCCGCCCCGGGCAGCTGATCCACGCCGACAAGCACGGCTTTCTCGCCGTGCCGGAGGGGGAGGAGGCGCGCCTGCTCGAGGCGGCGCGCTTCATGGACGCCAACGAGTGCCAGACGCTCATCGCGGCCGCCCGCGGCGGCGCGGGCAAGTCCCTCCGGCGGATCTGCGCGGAGCTCGATCAGGCGGCGGAGCAGTTCGGGAGCAGCGCGCGCGCCAAATTCGCCCGGAAGGGCGAGTGGTAGCGGTCGGTCCGCATCCGCACCCGTTCCCCTGGCCGACCCCTGACCCAGACCTCGCGATGCATCCCCCCGCGCCGCCCTGCACCTCCCGTCGTGCTTTCCTCCGGGCGGCCGCCGCGACCCCGTGGGCGGCGCTGGCCCCGGGCCCCCTGCTCCGGACCGCCGGCGCGGCCGCCCCCCCGCCGCGCCCCGCCCACGGCCTCCGGGCCGACGTGCTCGTGATCGGCGGCAGCTTCGGCGGCGTCGCGGCCGCGCTCGCGGCTGCCCGGATGGGCCGCTCGGTGATTCTCACCGAGGAGACCGACTGGATCGGCGGTCAGGCCACGACCCAGGGGGTGCCGCTCGACGAGCATCCCTGGATGGAGAAGTTCGGGCGGACGCGCACCTACGCCGCGTTTCGCGAGGGCGTCCGCGACTACTACCGCCGCCACTACCCGCTCTCCGCCGCGGCCCGGCGGGATCCGCTCCTCAATCCCGGCGCGGGCTGGGTCAGCAAGCTCTGCTTCGAGCCCCGCGTGGGTCTCGCCGTGCTTTACGGGATGCTCGCGCCCCACCTCGCCGCGGGGCGGATCACGATCCTCACCCGGCATCGTCCGGTGGCCGTGGCGATGGAGAGGGACCACGCCCGCGCCGTCACGGTGCGGGACGAGCGGTCCAATCGCGATCTCACCCTCGAGGCCCCTTACATCCTCGACGCCACCGAATTGGGGGAGTTGCTGGAGCTGGGGGGCGTCGAATCCGTGGTCGGGGCCGAGTCGCAGGCCGAGACGGGCGAGTACAACGCCCTCGAGGGCCCCGCGAACCCCCGGGATCAGATGGCCTTCACCCACCTCGCGGTGCTCGATCATCGCCCGGGCGAGGAGCACGTGATCGACCGGCCCGCGGACTACGACCGCTGGCGGAGCCACTTCCGGCTGCGCGACCTTTTCGGGGTCGAGCGCGACTACTACGGCGAGCCCACCCGACCCGGGGCCTACCGCTTCAGCGCGTGGAACTTCCGCCGCCTGCTGTGCGCCGGCAATTTCGAGCCCGGCGCGTTCCCCGGCGACCTTACCTCGGTCATGTGGATCAACGAGTATCGCCGCGGCGTGCTGCTCGGGGTTTCCGCGGAGGAGCGCCGCCGCAGCTTGGACGAGGCGCGCCGCTTCACGCTCAGCGGCGTCTATTGGCTGCAGACGGAGGCATCCGACCCGGAGACCGGCCGCCAGGGATTCCCGGGCTTGCGGCTGCGCGGTGATGCGCTCGGCACCGAGGACGGCCTGGCCCAGTACCCGTACATCCGCGAATCACGCCGCCTCCGGGCCGAGTTCACGATCCTCGAGCAGCACTTCCGCAACGACCAGCCGCTCGCGCAGTCGGGGCCGGTCAAGTATCCGGACAGCGTCGGCGTCAGCGGCTACCGGATCGACATCCACAAGCCCGCGAAACGTGGCCAGCAGGGCAGCATGACCGCCAGCAACCATGGCAGGCATTGGGTGCAACAGATCCCGCTCGGCGCGCTCCTCCCGGTCCGCGTCGAGAATCTCCTGCCCGCCTGCAAGAATCTCGGCGTCACCGCCGTCACCAACGGGGCCTTCCGCCTGCATCCGGCGGAATGGAACATCGGCGAGGCAGCCGGCGCGCTCGCCGCGTTCTGCGTCGCCCGGGGACTTGCCCCGAGGCAGGTGCGCCGGACGCCGGACCGCCTCGCCGACTTCCAACGGGAACTCGTCCGCCTCGGGGTCGAGCTCGATTGGCCGGCCGGATTCCGCGAGACCGGCCGCTCCCATTTCAGCCATCACAAGCAGGAGCTGAAGGACGCCGACACCTACTACTTCGGCGAAGCCTGGCGCCTTTCCCCCTCCCCATGAAATCCCCCCGGTGCCTCGCGCTGCCTCTGATCGGCGGCCTCCTCGCCCTTGCCGCCCCGGCGGGCGCCGCCCCGGCCGCCCCGCCCTCCCTGGATGACATCCTGGCCCTGCGGGCCCCCCGTCCGTACTATGCCTTTCCCCCCACCTGGATCGCCCCGCCCGACGCCCGGTACCAGCGCCGCTCCGAGGCGAGCGCCGTCACGCTCAGCAACGGCGACGTCCTCGTGGCCTGGTGCGATCTGATGGGCCGCGGCGACAACGCGAAGGGCTTCATCTCCGCGGTGGAACTGGATCCCGAGGGCCGGCCGCGGGGCGAGTCACGCGTCGTGGTGCCCACGCCGCCGGGGGGGCTCAACTCCCTGTCGCCCGCCCTGCGCCGCCTCGGCAGCGGCGAGATCGGGATGGCCTTCAGTCACCGCCTCAGCACCAAGGAGGCCTCGCGCCGGTTCATCCGCTCCTCCGACGAGGGCCGCACGTGGTCGGAGCCCGTCCTGGTTTCCGACGGCAGCGACCCCTACATGACCGGCTGCAACGACCGCCTCACCGTGCTCGAGGGAGGACGCCTGCTCGCGCCGCTGCATTGCAGCGACGACTGGGACAAACACCACCTGCACGTGAAGACCGCCTGGTCCGACGACCATGGCCGCACGTGGCGGATGACGCCGGCGAAGCTCCAGCTCCCGTTTGTCCGCTGGCTCGACGAGAAGGGCCAGCCCAGCCGCAAGATCGGCCTCGAGTCCGGTCCGCACGAACCCGGCATCGCGGAACGGGTCGATGGGTCGTTGCTGATGACGATGCGCACCGCGATGGGCACGCAGTTCTTCTCCGAGTCCGCCGACCGCGGGGAAACCTGGACGGCCCCGCGGAGCCTCGAGGTCACGAGCCCTCTCGCCCCCGCCAACCTCACGCGCATCCCCGGCACCAGCCAGTTGCTGCTCGTGTGGACGCCCAACTACGAGCACGACAAGTTCCTGATGGGACGACGCCATACGATCGCGGTCTGTGTCAGCGACGACGGGGGGCGCTCCTGGCCCTTGGCGCGGCGCAAGGTCCTCGTCCATGACCCGGGCAAGTCGACCGACTATCCGAGCGTCCTCTACCACCGCGACGAGGTCTGGATCACCCTGCGCACCAGCAGCGGCGCGGGGGTGCTGGAGGGCCTCACCGGAACGGCGTTGGTGCGCGTTCCCCTGCAGTGGATCCGCGGGTGAGGGCAGGTCGCCCGTCCATTTCCCTTCCTTGCCCATGAAAACCAGTTCCCTCATTGCCCGCCTCGTGCTCCTGGCCGCCTCCGGTCTGCCGATGTCGGCGCGGGCGGCGGAGTCCCTGCCCCCCTGGGCCGGCCGCTCCCCGTCTGGGGAGGTGGTCCGCATCGCGGTACCCCCGCCGGCCAATGCCCGCTTTGAGCACCTCGCCTGGCCCAAGGCCGTGCGCACGGCCGAGGGCACGATCGTGCTCGGTTATCTCGCCGGCACGCATCACGGGAGCGAGAGCTGCCCGGCGGTCTCGCTCTCCACGGACGGCGGGAGAACCTTTTCCCCGCCCAACGTCCTGAAGGAGTTCGGCCCCGGGAAGGAGTACGGCAACAGCGGCAACATGGCGCTGGGTCTCGCCCACGACGGGGCGGTGCTCCTGCTCGCCCACGGGCACAGCAAGGACTCGAACCACATCTATGGCTGGCGTTCGGCGGATCAGGGCCGCACCTGGCAGCCGGTCGACACCTCCGGCCTCGGCCCCAACAAGACCGGCTCTTCCACGGGTACGATCGTGCAGTTGCCGGGTGGCAAGCTGATGGTCACCGGGCATTACCGCGACGGTTCCAAGCCGTACCGGCTCGGGATCTGGCAGTCGGTTTCCACCGACGATGGCCGGTCGTGGGGCGAGCCGCGGATGATCAATAACCTCAACGCCGGCGAACCCGTCCTGGTCCGGCACGAGAACCGCCTGCTCGTTTTCATCCGCGGGCGGGGCCCGGCGGCGACCCGCCAATTCGTTTCGGTATCGGACGATTGGGGACAGACCTGGGTCACGGACCTCTTGAACCTCGGGCCGGTGCAAACGCACGCGAGTTCGCTCGCGCATCCGTTCGCGATGGTCAATCCGCACGCCCCGGCGGAGATCCTGGGCATCACCTTCGAGCGGCCGGCGCCCGGGGCGGCCCACCTCTGGCGCGCACCGGCAAAGACCCTCGCGTTCAAACGTGAGCGCACCCTGGTCGAGCTCCCGAAGCTCGAGGGCGATCGCAATACCGACTTCGGCTACGCCTGGCTGCTGCCGCTCGAGGGCCGCCGGGCGCTGGTGTTCTACTACCACGGCCTGAGCCGGGGCCCCTGTCCGATCTGGGTGCTCGAGACGACCCTTTGAGCGGGTGGCCGGCCGGGTCAGGCCCGCGGTGCCGGCCCCAGCGTCTCGCCCGGCACGAAGGTCGGAATCAGGCGCGCGTGCCGGACGTTCGGCTGCTCCCCGCGCGCGAGTTGCAGGACGCTGCGCGCCAGCTTGCGGGCGAACGTCGCCGGCTGGTAGGTGTAGCGCGTCGGCTCGGGTGACAGGAAGCGCATGAACGGGTCGCCGTAGGTGGTGGCGAAGGAGAGGTGCTCCGGCAGGCGGAGCCCCTGGTGCATCGCGGCGGTCACGACCGTCGCGCCGAGCAGCGGGTTCAGCGACACCACGGCGGTCGCGCGGGGCCGGAGCCGCAGCATGCGCTCCACCGCGCGGCGATAGCCCGCCGGGGTTCTTTCCGGGCGCAGCACCTCGCCGGTCGCTCCACCGCCGGCGCGGGCGATGCTGCCCATGAATCCCTCCTCGGCGGCGGCGGCTCCGGGCGACGGGCTGGGCTCCGAGAACATCACGAGCCGCCGGTGTCCCAGCGCCAGCATCCTTCCGGCGATGTGGCGCCCGAGCGCGCCGTTGTCGAGGCACACCGCCGGCAGGCCGGTGCCCGGGGCGGGCGCGCCCGCGACGATCGCGGGCACGCCCTGATCCGCGAACCACCGCTGGAGGCCTGCGTTGGAGAGCGCCAGCACCCAGCAGGCGTGGGGGTGCTGGGCGACGAGGCGGCGCAGTGCCGGTGCCGCCCCGGGCTGGAAGTAGCGCTGTCCCGCGTGCACCCGGAGCGAGATTCCCGCCGCGAAGAGCTCGGTCTTCAGCAGGTCGATCCACAGCGTCACATACGGGCGCAGCACGTCGATGGGCTCCGGCATCAGCAGCCCCACGGAGCCGTCCCCCGCGGGCGCTGCCGCGACCGCCTTCATCGTCTCACGCACCCGGGTGCCGACGCCGACCCGGGCCGAGATCAGCCCCTGCCGCTTCAGTTGATCGAGGGCGCAGCGCAGCGTGCGGCGGCTGACCCGGAGCTGCTCGCAGAGCGCGCGCTCGGTCGGAAGCCAGCCGCGGCACGCCCCGGAACTGATCTGTTCGCGGAGGGCGCGCGCGACCTGCTCGACCACCGAGGTCTTCTGGAACCGCAACTGCATCGCCGTCAGCCTGACCACGGGGAGCGCGGGGAACAAGCCACCTTCGTGTTCGCGCCGGGGAGTTTTGCGTGGTCTTCGCCCTACGAATGGCCTGTCGTGCTCGCTCGCCCCCGGGCCCCTCCGCCCGCCACCCCGCCCCGATGATCCCGCCGCCGTCCGCCGCCGCTCCCCCCGCCGGGCCCGAGGGCGTCCCGGCCTTGCTCCACGGATGCTTCGCGCGCGCCGCCCAGCGGTGGCCGCACCACCCCGCCATCGACGTTCCCCCCGGACCCGGCCACCCGGCGCGCGTCACGCTCTCCTACGCGGAACTCGCCGCCGCGGCCGACGCGGTCACCGCCGCCCTGCGCGAGCACGTCCGCGGGGAGGGCGTCGTGGCGATTCTACTCCCCCGCAGCCACTGGGACCTCTACGCCGCCCAGCTCGGCATCCTCCAGGCCGGCGCCGCCTACACCTGCCTCGACCCCAGCTTCCCCGACGCCCGCCTCGCCGAATTGCTGGAGGATTCCGCCGCGCGCGCGATCCTCACCAACCCCGCCGGCGCCGCCCGCCTCGGCGCCCTGGGCAACACGCGGCCCGTGCGCGACGTGCAGGCGCTGGTGGCCTCCGCTGCGAAGGGGTCAGGCCGCAACCTGCAACCGCCCGATGCGGGCTCCGGCGAGGGTGATCTCGGTTGCAAGTTTCATCCTGACCCCTTCCCCGCGGTGCCGCCGGAGCGGCTGGCCTACCTGATCTACACCTCCGGGACCACCGGCCGGCCCAAGGCGGTGATGATCGAACACCGCAGCATCGCCAACCTGGTCGCGGATGACCTCGCCCGCTGGGGCCTCGGACCCGGCGACCGCGTCGCGCAGAACTCCTCCGTCGCCTACGACTCCTCGGTCGAGGAGATCTGGTTCGCCCTCGCCGCCGGCGCCACGCTGGTGCCGATGGACGACGCCACGGTGCGGCTCGGTCCGGACCTGATCGAGTGGCTGCGGCGCGAGCGCATCACGGTCTTCTGCCCGCCGCCCACGCTGCTCCGGGCCACCGGTTGCCTCGATCCCGCCCGCGAACTGCCCGGGCTGCGGATGATCTTTGTCGGCGGCGAGGCCCTGCCTCCGGAACTCGCGGACCGCTGGGCCCGCGGCCGCACGCTGATCAACGACTACGGACCCACCGAGTGTACGGTCACCTGCCTGCGCGAGGTGGTCGTGCCCGGCGAGCCGGTCGGCATCGGCCGGCCGGTCCGCGGCGCCCGCGCTTGGATCCTCGACGCCGCCGGCGATGAGGTGCCCGTGGGCGCGCCCGGCGAACTGTGCCTCGGCGGGACCGGGCTCGCCCGCGGTTACTGGCGGCGCCCCGAGCTCACCGCGGAACGCTTCCCGGTGCACCCGCGCCTCGGCCGGATCTACCGCACCGGCGACCTCGTCCGCCGCGACGCCACGGGACGCCATTTCTTCCTCGGGCGCATCGACGCCCAGGTGAAACTCCGCGGCTACCGGGTGGAACTCGCCGAGATCGAGGCCCGCCTGAGCGCCTTCCCCGGCGTCCGCGCCGCCGGCTGCGCCGTGCATTCGCCCCACGGCGTCCAGACGCTGGTCGCTGGAGTCGTGGCGGCCGACCCGCGGAATCCGCCCGCGCCCGCCGCCCTGCGCGTAGCGCTCGCCGCGGCGCTCCCCGATTACATGGTCCCGGCGCAGCTCGCCCTCCTCGAGCGGCTGCCCACCGCGGTCAGCGGGAAATTGGACCGCGTCGCCCTCGCGGCCCAGGTCGCGGCCGCGGTTCCGAGTGCCTCGCAACCGGCCGGCACCGCGGCCACCACCCCCCTTGAACGCGCGCTCGAGGCCGCTTGCGCCGAAGTGCTGGGGCTGCCCACGGGGCCCGACCCGGCGGCGGACTTTTTCCGCGACCTCGGCGGG
>JBMTAG010000051.1:0-25370 GCA_049428505.1 Opitutaceae bacterium
ACCACCTCGACCTGGACCGCGAACGGGAGGCTCGTGGATAAGCCGTTGACGTAGAATTCGTTCGTCGCCCTCCCCTCCGGCTCCAGGAACAGCAGGTGGCGGGGCTTATCGGCGAACCGGACAAACTTGTCCTCGATGCTCGGGCAGTACCGGGGCCCCACCCCCTCGATCTCCCCGCTGTACATCGCGGACTGATGGAGGTTGGCGCGGACCAGCTCGGCCGTACGGGGCGTCGTGTAGGTCATCCAACACGAGACCGGATCCGAGCCCGGAGCCCAGCCGAGCCGTTGTTCCCCGGATTGTTCCACGTGGAACAATGGGTCCGGATCGCGGGTGTCGTGGAACGCGAAGAAGGTGGGATCGGCGTCGCCCTTCTGTTCCTCCATCGCCCCGAAATTGAGGCTCCGGCCCAGAAGACGCGGCGGAGTGCCAGTCTTCAGGCGCCGGAGTTCAATTCCGGCCTCCGCCAGGCTGGCGGACAGGGTCCGGGCGCTGAAATCCCCCAGCCTCCCCCCCTCATTCTTGTTCTGGCCGATGTGCATCAGGCCGCGCAGGAAGGTCCCGGTGGTAACGACCACGGTGCGGCCCGCGAACTCGAGATCCAGGTTGGTCCGGCAGCCCACCACCCTGCCCTCCCGGTAAATCAACCCGGTCACGGTCGCCTGGAACAGCCGCAGGTTCGGCTGCAGCTCCAAGGTGTGCTTCAGGCGGAACTGGTACGCCTTCTTGTCGCATTGGGCCCGGGGAGACTGCACGGCCGGGCCCTTGGACTCGTTGAGCAGCCGGAATTGGATGCCGGTCAGATCAGTGTTGATGGCCATCTCGCCGCCTAGCGCGTCGATCTCCCGGACCATCTGGCCCTTGGCCTGGCCGCCGATCGCCGGATTGCAGCTCATCTGGGCCACGGTGTCCAGGTTGCCGGTCAACAACAGGGTCGACGCCCCCATCCGCGCCGCGGCCAAGGCCGCCTCGACGCCGGCATGGCCGGCGCCGCACACGATGACATCAAAGGTTTCGTCTGCTCCTGACATGGCGAATGATCCCGGACTCTCAGGCGCTTCCCGCCCGGGGCGCAACCCTCGGGCGGGAATTTCGCGCCCGACCGCCGCCGCGACCAGAAGCTACCACGTCCATCGTACGGCCACCAGTACCGCTTGGCAGGGTGGGCGTTTCGAGCGTCCAGTTGTACATCAGACCTCCGTCCAGTTGTGCGTTAACCGCGCGTCCAATCGTACCTTGGAATTTTATAGGTAATTGTATATTATTTACTTACCAATGCAGAAGGTTGCGAACAAGGCGTCGAGCATCCGCTCGTGGTCGATCCGCCCGGTGATGCGCCCGCAGGCATCGAGCACGCCGCGGATTTCGCTGGCCACGAGCTCCACCGGGCCGTGCTCCCGCCACTGGGCCCGCGCCGCCGCCACGCCCGCCGCCGCCTCGGCCAAGGCCACGGCGTGCCGCGCGTTCACCGCCACCAACTCGCCGGGATCGTAACCCAAGGCATCGACCCGCCGGATGATCTCCGCCCGCAACGCTTCCAGACCCTCGCCGGTCAACGCCGACGTCCGCACCACGCTCGCGCCAGGCCACGGCAGAGTGGGGGAGCCGGCCGAGGCAAGGTCTACCTTGTTCTGCACCACGATCACGGGCAACTCCCGCCCCTTGGCCTGCAGTTCCGCCGGCAATTCCGGGGCCACCGGCTGGGTCGCATCGAGGACCAAGATCCACAAATCCGCCCCCAGCGCCCGCTCCACAGTCTTGGCCATGCCCAACCGCTCCACGGGCGCCGGCGCCAAATTCAGTCCCGCCGTATCGACCAGCCGCAGGCAGTGCGGCCCCACGATCCACCGCTCCTCCAGATAATCCCGCGTGGTCCCCGGCTCGGGACTGACCAGCGCTCGCTCCTCACCCAGCAGGCGATTCAGGAGGCTGCTTTTGCCGGCATTCGGAGCTCCCAACAGGACCGTCCGCACCCCTTCCCGCAGGAGTTCCCCGTAGCGCGAAGTCGATGATAACCGGTTGATCATCAAGTCGATTGATTCCAACTCGCGCGTCACCAAGGCACGGTCCTCCGGCGGCAGATCCTCCTCCGGAAAGTCGATGTACGCCTCCAGCCGCGCCAGCACGCCGAGCACGCGCTCGACGATCTCCTCGACCCGCCGTCCCAAACCACCCTGCAGGTGGTGCCGCGCCGCCGCCAACGCCCGTTCCCCGCGCGCGTGGATGACCTCCATCACCGCCTCCGCCTGACTCAGATCCATCCTGCCGTTGAGAAACGCCCGGCGGGTGAACTCACCCGGCTCCGCCAAGCGACAGCCCCGCGCCACCAGGTCTTCGAGGATCCTTTGGGCAATGTAAGGGTTGCCGTGACATGTGAGTTCCCAGACATCCTCGCCCGTGTAGGACTTGGGCCCGGCAAAGAAGGTGGCCACGACGTCGTCGATCTCGACGCCGGCCAGATCCCGATACGGGGTATGGCGCGCCCGTCGCGGCTCCGGTTCCCGACCGAGCACCGCTTGCGCAACGGCGCCCGCCGCCGGACCGGTGACGCGGATCAGGGCCAGCGCGCCGGTGCCGGCCGGGGTGGCCAGGGCGGCCACGGTGTCGGGAGTCGGGGACATCCGGGCGGAGGTTTCGGGACGGTCCGGGGCAAGTCAACCGGGCGCGGGGCGGGGCAGGGCAGGGGAGCAGACGCGGGGAGGAAGTGCTCGATTCCCAGCCGATCCTGCGCCGGAATGGGACGATGTCCGTCCCGTTGCTGTACGAGTCCCACTGCCACACGCCCCTCTGCAAGCACGCGTTCGGCCAGCCGGCGGAGTATGCGGCGCGGGCGGAGGCGCGGGGCCTGCGGGGGATCATCATCACCTGTCACGCGCCGTTGCCGGGTGGGCTCGGGATTGATCACCGCATGGCGCCGGAGGAATTCGAGACCTACGTGGACCTGGTGGCCCGGACGCGCGCGGAATTTGCCGGCCGGGTGGATGTGCGGCTCGGGCTGGAGAGTGATTATTTCCCCGGAGTCGAGGCGTGGGCCGAGCAATTGCACGCCCGGGTGCCGCTGCACCATGTGCTCGGTTCGGTGCACATGCAGGTGACCCACTACAAGGCGAAGTACTTCACCGGCGACCCGTACGCGTATCAGCAACTATACTTCAAGCACGTGGCGGAGTCGGCGGAAACGGGCCTCTTCGACACCCTCGCTCATCCGGACCTGGTGAAGAACGAGGCGCCGGCGGCGTGGGACTTCGCGCGCATCCGGCCGGACATCGAGCGCGCGCTGGACCGCATCGCGCGCACGGGTGTCGCCATGGAGTTGAACACCAGCGGCCTGAACAAGGCGCTGCCCGAGATGAACCCCGGGCCCGAGATGCTGCAGATGATCCGGGAGCGCGGCATCCCGGTGGTGCTCGGTTCGGACGCGCACCGGCCGGCGCGGGTCGCCGACCGTTACGAGCAGGCCCTGGGTCAACTGGAGTCGCTCGGGTTCAAGACCATCAGCTTCTTCCTCGATCGGCGGCGGCAGGACGTCCCGCTCGCGGACGCGCTGGCCTCGCTGCGGCCGGCACCCATCCCCTGATGACTGCGGAGCGGATCGACCTCTACGGCCTCACCCGCGAGGAGCTCCGCCTGCAATGCGTGCGCTGGGGCCTGGCGCCCGCGCACGCGGCGAAACTTTGGTCGCACCTCTATTTGGACCTCGCGGCGGACGTTACCCCCGCGGCGATGCCGAAGCTTCCGGAGCGCGTGCGGGCGCACATTGCCGCGGCGGCCGCACCGGGCGTGCTCCCGACCACCGCGCGCACGGATTCGACCGACGGCTGGACGCGCAAGTTTCTCCTCGGCCTCGCGGACGGCGGGGCGGTGGAGACCGTGCTGATGCGTTTCCCGGGGCGCGTCACCGCCTGCGTGAGCTCGCAGGCCGGCTGCGCCATGGGCTGTGTCTTCTGCGCGACCGGACAAATGGGGTTTCGCCGCCACCTCACCGCGGGCGAAATCGTCGCGCAGGCGGTGCACGTGGCGCGGGCCGCGCGGGCGGAACCCGGCGAGGGCGGGGATCGCCTGCGCAACATCGTCCTGATGGGCATGGGTGAGCCGCTCCATAACTACGAGGCGGTGATGCGGGCGGTGGAGATCCTGCTGGATCCCGCGGGCCTCGCGCTGGCGGCCGACCACATCACCCTGAGCACCGTGGGCGTCGCACCGGCGATCCTGCGGTTGGCGCGCGAGCCCCGGCCGCCGCACCTTGCGGTCTCGCTGCACGCGGCGACCCAGGAGGAACGCGCGGCGCTCGTCCCCGCGGCAAAACGCTGGCCGTTGGACGAACTGATGGCGGCCTGCGCGGCCTACAGCGCCGCGACCGGCCGGCGCATCCTGTACGAATGGACGCTGATCGCGGGGAAAAATGATTCGCCGGCGCACGCGCGCGCGGTGGGGCGGCTCCTGCAGGGCCTGCCGGCGCAGGTGAACCTGATCCCGCTTAACCCCACGGACGGTTACGGCGGGGCCCCGGCGGAGCTGGGGGCGGCGCGCGCGTTCCAGCGGGTGTTGGCGGAGGAGTTTTCCCTGCCCTGCACCATCCGGCAACGGCGAGGCATCGACATCGCGGCGGGCTGCGGCCAGCTGGCGCAGCCGGACTGAAGCAATGGCTCGGGTGTGGCCGCGGCAGTTGCCGTGGCCCCATCAGACCAGCGTCTAGCGCACCGTCACTCTGCCGAGTGCGAACTCGCCGGCGACGCTCGCCACCTCAACCCGGCCCGCTGCGCGTCGCGCAATTGATCCAAGCGGTGGTGCCGGAGGCGTAATGCTCCTTTTTCCAGATCGGCAGGCGCGCCTTGGCCTCGTCGATGATGTAGCGACAGGCCTCGAACGCCGCCGCCCGGTGCGCCGCGGTCACGCCCACCCAGACCGCCAGCTCACCCAAAGCGAGGTGACCAACCCGATGGACGGCGACGGCCCCGAGCAACCCGAAGCGCGCGCGCGCCTCCGCGAGGATGCGTTCCCCCTCCGCTTCCGCCAGCGGCACGTAAGCCTCGTACTCCAGCGACTGCACCGCCTGGCCCTCATTGTGGTCGCGCACCCAGCCCTCGAAGGTGACCAGGGCGCCGGCGCGCGCATCGGCCAGCGGCGCGCGGAGGGCGGGGAGCTCGAGCGGGGTGGGGGAGATGCGGAACATCGGAGGCGCAGGTTCAGCCGCCGGCCACCGGCGGGATGAAGACCACGTGATCGCCGGACCGCAGCCGCGCATCGGCGGCGGCGAAGGCCCCGTTGATGGCGGCCCGCACGCGATCGCCCGGCAGCGTGAACCCGTGGCGCGCCTGCAGTTCCGCATAGAGCGCCGCGGGCGTGGCCGCGGCGGTGGCGAGACGTTCGTTCGCCTGACCCCGTTGCTCCCGCAGCAGCGCGAAATACTCGATCGTGAGCTCGTTCATCGGCCCGCCTCCTCCGGCGCGCGGTAGTCGCGGCGCCCGCCGGTCTTCTCCAGCAGCCGCACCTCGCGGATCACGATCCCGTGCGACACCGCCTTGGCCATATCGTAAAACGTCAGCGCCGCCACCGTGGCCCCGGTCAGCGCCTCCATCTCGACGCCCGTACGCCCCTCGGCCCGCACGCGGCAATGGATCGCGATCTCGCCCCGCGCCGCATCCGGCACCACCTCCACCTGGCAGTCATCGAGCGCGAGCGGGTGACACAGCGGGATCAGGTCCGCGGTGCGCTTGGCCCCCATGATCCCGGCGAGGCTCGCGGTCTGGAACAGCGGCCCCTTGCGCGTGGCGATCTCCCCGTCACGCAGCAGCGCCGCGAGCTCGCCCGGCAGGGTGACGCGGGCGACGGCGTGCGCGAAGCGCCGCGTGATGGCCTTCGGACCGACGTCCACCATCGCGGGACGATTCGCGGCATCGAGGTGCGAGAAGGATGGGGTGGGATTCACCAAGGGAAGAAGGGAGCCGCGTAGCCGGCGGGAAAATCCGTCTCGCCCGCGGGCAGTTCGAGGAATCCATCCGTGCCGGCGAGGCCCGCGAGATCGCCGGACGTGTTCGCCGGCTCGGGCCATGCGACGGGCGCGCCCTCGGGGCCGGGTGCAACGCGCACGGGCAGCAGCCAGGCGAGCGGCGGGCGGAAGGTGACGCCGGCCGCGAGCCGGAGCATCCGCGGGGCGGGGGGCATCAGCCCGGCCGCGTGGTCGAGCGCCGGCACGACGTAACGGTGCAGGCAAGTGTAGGCGGAGACCGGATTGCCCGGCAGCGCGAAGACCGGCACGCCCCGCGGGCTGACGCCGAACCAGAACGGTTTGCCCGGCCGCTGCGCGACCCCTTGGAACACCTTGCGCACGCCCTGCCGGTCCAGTTCCGCCGGGACGAAATCGAAGCGGCCCTGGGACACGCCGCCGACGATCACCAGCACATCGTATTCCGCCAGCAGGTGCCAGAGGCGGTGTTCCACCTCCGAGCGCAGGTCGCGCACGTGGTGCCGCTCGACCCGCGGATAACCCCGGAGCGCGAGGGCGGCCGCGAGGGCATAGTCGTTGCTCCGCCGCACCTGATGGGGAGCCGCGGCCGAAGCGACATCCACCAGCTCATCTCCCGTCGCGAGGACGGCCACGCGGGGTTGGCGGCTGACCGTGAGCCACGGGTGGCCGCAGGAGGCGGCGATGGCAATCTCCTTGCCCCCGAGGCGAACGCCCGGAGCGAGGAGGACCTCGTTCGCGCGGTGGTCGCTGCCCCGCCGGTGCACGGCGCCACCCGCGGGCGTGGCCGCGGCCTCCGCATGGACCTCCATGCCCGTGCCTTCCCGCTGGGTCTGCTCGTACGGGACCACGCAATCGGCATCCGGCGGCAGCACTGCGCCGGTCATCACCTCAACGGCGGACTCGGGAGCGGGTCCGAGGGGAAAGGGGACCATTCCCGCGGCCTGGACGCGGCTGACCGTGAAGCGGCGGACGCCGGCGGCGAGGGCGGACGAGCGGAGCGCGTAGCCATCCATCGTCACGCGGTCGAAGGGCGGCAGGTCGCGGTCGGCGCGGATCTCCATCCGGAGCACGCGCCCGGCAGCGGCGGCCAACGGGCAATCCTCCCGCGGGGCGGGCGTCAGTTGCGCGAGGATGAGCCGGTGGGCTTCGGCGGGCGTCAGCATCAGGGGGGTGGAGCGGCTTTACGCCGCGCCGATTCCAGCTTCTGCTGCCTCCCCGGCGGCGCAAGCCGCACTTATGGACGAGGGGGGCTCCCTTGACCCTTCAGCGCCCAAGCGTAACACGTCTTCCCGCGATGCCCTCCGTGACCGTCAAACTTTCCCCGGCCGAATCACGCGCGCTGCGCGCCGCGGCGCGCTCGGCCCGACGCACCGTTTCCGCCCACGTCCGCGCCGTGCTTTTCCCGGCGAGACCGGCGCGGCGGGTTCGGCTGGTAACCGATCCGGAAACGGGTTTGCCGCTCTTCAAGGTCCCCGCCGACACCCCCCCTGTCTCTTCCGCGGAGGTCCGCTCCGCGCTGGCGGACTTTCCGTGAAGCTGCTCGCGGACATCAACGTGCTGCTGGCGCTGGCCTGGCCGCAGCATGCGCACCACGAGCGGGTGTATCGGTGGTGGAAAGGCCTGCGCCCGGAAGACACCTTGGCGACCTGCGCGATCACCGAGCTTGGTTTTGTCCGCATCTCCCTCCAACCGCCTTTTTCCGCGCCCTCCATCGCCCAGGTCAAACAGGCCCTGCGGCAGCTGCGGGCCGCCCGCCCGGGGCACGAGTTCATTCTCGACGATCAGTCCGCCGCCGACCTGCCCGATTGGGTGACGGCCGCGAAGCAAACGACGGACGGCCATCTGCTGGGCCTGGCCGCGAGCCACGGCGCGCAGCTGGTGACCCTCGATGCCGGCATTCCCGGGGCGGTAAAAATCTAAACGCCGCGTGCCCCCGGTTTCCGCTCCACCGGCGACCGCCGACGCCCCGATGGTCCCCGCCCGCGACGCCTTCCACCGCCCCCTCCGCGACCTCCGCGTCTCGGTGACGGACCGCTGCAATTTCCGCTGCCCGTACTGCATGCCCGCGGAGGTCTTCGGCCCCGGCCACGCCTTTCTCCGCGACCCCCAGCTGATGACCCTGGCCGAGATCGTGCGGCTCGCGCGCGCCTTCCAGGCCCTCGGTGTGGTGAAGCTCCGCCTCACCGGCGGCGAACCGCTCCTGCGTCCGGACGTCCCGGACCTCATCCGCGCCCTCAAGCAGGAGGTCGGCCTGCCCGAGGTCGCGTTGACGACCAACGGCTGGCTGCTGGAGAAACTGGCCCCGGCGCTGCGGGCGGCGGGCCTCGACCGGGTGAACGTCTCGGTGGACTCCCTCGACGACGCCACCGCGGGGCGGCTGAATGGCCGCGGCTTCCGGGTGGGGCGGGTGTTGCGCGCGATCGACGCGGCCGCGGCGGCCGGCCTGCCGGTGAAGGTGAACTGCGTGGTGCAACGCGGGGTGAACGACGGGGAACTGCCGGCCCTGGCCGCGTATTTCCGGGAGCGCGGACATCCGCTGCGGTTCATCGAGTTCATGGACGTCGGCAACACGAACCACTGGGCCGCCGAGCGCGTGGTGCCGGCGCGGGAAATCGTGGCGCGGATCGCGGAACATTGGCCCCTCGAGCCGGCCGGCCCCGCCTACCGCGGGGAGGTCGCGGCGCGCTACCGTTACCGCGACGGCCGCGGCGAGATCGGGATCATCAGCTCCGTTACCGAACCCTTTTGCCGTGACTGCCACCGGGCACGCCTCACGGCGGACGGCCGCCTGTACACGTGCCTGTTCGCGGCCCTGGGTTGGGATGTGCTGGCGGCGGCGCGCTCCCCCGGGATGACCGATGCCGCGCTGGAGGCCTACCTCCGGCGCATCTGGACGGGCCGCCTCGACCGCTACAGCGACGAGCGGGCGGAACTCCTCGCCGCCGGTGAGACTCGGCCGAAGGTCGAGATGAGCACCATCGGCGGCTAGGCGGCGGACGCAGGAGTCTGTGCTCCGGGTGGCGGCACCGCTGTTGGCCGCGCCAGTTGTGGCCGCGGCTGGAGCCGCGGATTCCCACCTTTGGCCGCGCGGCCGCAGGCGTGCCCCAGGCCAGACAAAAGGATTTTCCGCCTGAATCTGCGGCAACTGCCGCAGCCACAGCTCAAACCCGTCCACCGTCCACCGACCGACAGTCCACCGTCCACCCGCCCCTACCGCGCCCCGCGCTGCCGGACCGCCTCGAAGAGCGTGATGATCGTCGCCATCGCGACATTCAGCGAATCCGCCTGACCCGCCATCGGGATCCGCACCGGCAGGTCCGCTTCCCGCAGCCAGAACTCGCTGAGCCCGTATTGCTCGCTCCCCATCACGACCGCGAGCGGACCGCGCAGGTCCGCGTCCGAATACAGCTGCGTTGCCGCCGGGGTGGTGGCCACCGTGCGGATCCCCCGGGCCCGCAGCCAGGCGCGCACCGGTTCGCTTTCCGCCACCACCAGCGGCACCGAGAACAGCACCCCGGTGGAGGCGCGCACCACGTTCGGATTGAAGGGATCCGTCACCGGATCGCAGACGATCACCGCATCGCAGCCGGCGGCGTCCGCGCTGCGGAGGATGGTGCCGAGGTTGCCGGGCTTCTCGATGCCCTCGACCACCAGCAGGAACGGAGCGCGGCCCGGCGCCGGGGCGGGGAGGTCCTCCAGCCCGAGCCGCCATTGCGGGGCGACGGCGAGGAGCCCGTCGGGACGCTCGCGGTAAGCGACCTTGGCGAAGGCCTCACGGCTGAGCGCGATGCAGGGCGTGCCGGCGGCGGCGGCCTGCGCGAGCAGGGCGGGCTCGTTTTCCCCCAGGTACCAATCCGGGCAATGGTAGAGCTCGGTGAGGCGGATTCCCTTCTCCAGGGCGCGCCGGATCTCGCGGTAGCCCTCGACCAGAAAGACCCCGGCCTCGTCGCGCGGGCGGCGGTCGCGCAGCCGCACGAGTTGCTTCACCCGCGGGTTCTGGAGGCTGGAGATGACTTCGGCGGCCACGGGCAGGCAGGACAGGGAACGGGGGCCAAAAGACAAAATCCTTTTCCTCGCCGCGGTGCGCCGGGGCGTGTTCGGTCCGGGGGTGGCCAAGTCCCGCAAGTTCAACGACCGTCCCTTCCCGTACCACGCGGAGCTGGAGCTGGAGATCACCACCCTGACCAATCTGGGTTCCGGCCTGGGCCGCGTGGCGCTGCCGGCGGGGGAGGGGGCCGCGACGGGCGACGGCTGGGTCATCATGGTGCCCTTCGCCCTCCCCGGGGAACGGGTGCGCGTGCGGGTATTCCGCAACCACCGTAACTTCTCCGAAGCGGATCTTGTGGCCGTGCTGACGCCCTCCGTGGAACGCGTGGACCCACGCTGCCCGCTCTTCGGCCGTTGCGGCGGCTGCCAGTACCAGCACCTCGCGTATCCCGCCCAACTCGCCTGGAAACAGCGGCAGGTGGCCGAACTGCTGGATCACCTCGCCGGCATCCCCGGCTTTCCCGTCTCCCCGGTGGTCGCGTCCCCGCAGGAGTACCATTACCGCTCCAAGATCACCCCGCACTTCGCGCCGCCGCGGCCGGGCAAGGAGGGGCCGGTGCCGATCGGCTTCCTGCGGCAAGGCACCCGGTTCGACCTGGTGGACGTCCCGGAATGCCTCCTCGCCACGCCGGGCATCAACGAGCGCCTGACCGCCGTGCGCGCCGGGGTTCACGCCCGCCAAGGTGAGTATGTCCGCGCCGCGACGCTGCTTCTGCGCGAGGCGGGCGGCGCCGTTACCACCGACCACGATACCGTCATTACTGAAGTCATCCCGCTCGATCCGACCGGCGAGCGGCCCCCGCTGCGGCTGCGGTTCCTCGCGCGCGACTTCTTCCAGAACAATCCCTTCATTCTCCCCGCCTTCGTACGCCACGTGCGGGACCAGGCGGCGGCGACGGGAGCCTCGCGGCTGATCGACGCCTATTGCGGCAGCGGCCTCTTCGCCCTGGCGGCGGCCCCGGCCTTCACGGCGGTCGCGGGCGTGGAGGTGAGCGCGAGCAGCGTGCACTTCGCGCGGGAGAACGCGCGGGACAACGGCATCGCCAACGCGACGTTTCTGGCCGGGGACGCGGCGACCCTCTTCGCGGGCCTCGACCCGCAGTTTCGGCCGGAGGACACCGTGGTCGTGATCGATCCGCCGCGGAAGGGCTGCGACGAGGCGTTTTTGGGGCAACTGTTCGCCTTCGGTCCGCGGGCGGTCGTGTACGTCTCGTGCGATCCGGCGACGCAGATGCGTGACCTGCGCCATTTCCTGACCGCCGGCTACACCCTGCGCACCGCCCAGCCGTTCGACCTCTTCCCGCAGACGCGGCATCTGGAGTGCGTGCTGACCCTGACGCGGGACGCGGCCGCGAATCCCCGGTGAGGCCCGGCGTGGCGTCCAGCGACGCCGCGGAATGTTTGCCTGCAGCGGCTTGGTGTAATCGGGGAGTCGTTCCCCGGAAGGCACGGCTGCTGGCGGAGTGGCGCAGCAGTTAGGCAGGAATTTTCGTCTGTCGGAAACGGGGCGCCCCGGCCCCATCCAGCCCATGACGCAGCCGAAGTGCGCGCCGCGTGAACGCAGGCGTGGTCTTTGTGCGCAGTTTGCGCCTTTTGTGCCCATCGGTTTGGGCGGTGTGGACCGCCCACCCCGCCGGGCGGGAAACACGCCGCGGATCGAAGCCGCCTTTGACCCCGGGGCGGAAACCGGCATCGTCCCGCCCCATGCGTTTCCTCCCGGCCGCCTCCGTGCTCCTGCCCCTGGCCCTCGCCGCCTCGGTTCTCGCGCAGGAACGGCCCCTCGCCCTGACCGGCGCCCGCATCTACCCAATTACCGGCGAACCCATCACGGACGGCGTGCTGGTGGTCCAAGGCGGAAAGATTGTCGCCGTGGGTGCGGCGGGGACCGTGACCGTGCCGGCCGGCGCCGAAGTCCGGGCCCTGCCGCCCGGAAAGGTCATTTTGCCGGGCCTCGTCGATTCCCACAGCCACATCGGCGGCGCCCAGGGCGGGGATGCTTCTGGGGCCTTGCACCCGGAGGTGCGCGTCCTCGACGCCCTCGATGCCCGCCACGCCTCGATCCAGCGCGCGCAGGCCGGCGGCATCACCACGGCCAACGTGATGCCCGGTTCCGGCCAACTGATCTCCGGCCAGACCCTGTACCTGAAGCTCCGCGACGGCCGCATCATCGATGACCTGCTGATCCGCCTCGCGGACGGTTCGCCCGCGGGCGGGTTGAAGATGGCCAACGGCACCAATCCGATGCGGGCCGCGGCCGGGCCGTTCCCGGGCACCCGCGCCAAGGCGGCCGCGATGGTCCGCGACCAGTTCATCAAGGCGCAGGAGTATCAGGCGAAGATCGCCCGGGCCAAAGGGGACCCCGAGAAGCTGCCGGCGCGTGACCTCGGCTTGGAGATGATCGGCGAGGCCCTGGCCGGACGGCGCATCGTCCAGTTCCACTCCCACCGGCACGACGACATCCTCACCGCCCTGCGCCTGCGGCAGGAGTTCGGTTTCAAGATGGTCCTGCACCACGTGAGTGAGGCCTGGAAGGTCGCGCCCGAGATCGCCGCGGCCGGCGTGCCCGCCTCGGCCATCGTCCTCGATTCCCCCGGCGGCAAACTGGAGACCCGCGACCTCAGCTTTGAATCGCCGGCCGCCCTGGAGAAGGCGGGCGCCGAGGTGGGCCTCCACTCCGACGACCCGGTGATCGATTCGCGCCACTTCCTGCGGTCCGCCGCCATCGCGGTGCGGGCCGGGATGAGCCGCCCGGCCGCCCTGCGCGCGGTGACCCTCGCCAACGCCAAGATGCTCGGGCTCGACGACCGCGTGGGGACCCTCGCGGTGGGCAAGGATGCCGATTTCATCGTGCTCTCCGGCGACCCCTTCAGCGTCTACACCCGAATCGAGGAAACATGGGTGGAAGGCCGGCGGGTCTTCAACCTCTCCGATCCCGCCGACCGCACCTATGCCCTCGGCGGACCTGGCGCGGGCGATCCCCGCCGCACTCCGCTCTGCTGTTACACCAGCGCTTGGGACATCATCCTCGCCGCCAACGGCGCCCTCCAGCAATGAACCGCGCCGCCCGCCTCGCCCTGCTGCTCCTGCTCGCCCCGGCCGCCGCCCCCGCGGCGATGCCCTTGGCCATCCAGGCCGGCCTCCTTTACCCCGTCTCCGGACCGCCGGTAAAGGACGCCCTCATCCTGATCCGCGATGGCCGCATCACCTTCGTGGGTCCGGCCGCCGACCGGATGTTCTCGGCGGACCATCAGGTCGTGACCGCCGCGGTCGTCACTCCGGGCCTGATTGATGCGCGCGCGACGGTGGGCCTTTCCGGCCTGCTGAACCAGCCGCACGACCAGGACATGCTGGAGCGCTCGGCGCCCGTGCAGCCGGAGTTGCGGGCGATCGACGCCTACAATGGAGGCGATCCGCTGGTCACCTGGGTCCGCAGCCTCGGGGTGACCACCGTCAACACCGGCCATGCGCCGGGGATGCTGGTCTCTGGACAGACGATGGTCGTGAAGACGTCCGGCAGTGCCCGCGAACGGGAGGTCCTGCAGCCGGCCGCGTTCATCACCGCCGCGCTGGGCGGGGCGGGCTTGAACCGGGCGGAGGGCAAGGCGCCCGGCACCCGGGCCAAGGCGGTCGCGCTCCTGCGGGCCGAATTGATCAAGGCCCAGGAATACGTCCGGAAGCGCGGCTTGGCCGACGAGACCAAGCGGCCGGCGCGGGACCTGCGGCTGGAGGCCTTGGGGCGAGCGCTGGACGGCTCCCAGCGGCTGCTGATCACCGTGCACAAGGTGCCCGACATCCTCGCGGCGCTGCGCTTGGCGCAGGAATTCAACCTGCGCCTCGTGCTGGATGGCTGCGCGGACGCGCCCTTGGTGCTGGCGGAGATCAAGGCCGCGGGCTTCCCGGTGATTTTGCACCCGACGATGGCGCGGGCCGGGGATGACACCGAGAATCTGGCGATGGACACCGCGGCGAAGCTCGCGGCGGCCGGCATCCCCTTCGCCCTGCAAAGCGGTTATGAATCCTACGTGCCCAAGACGCGGGTCGTCCTGTTCGAGGCCGCCGTGGCCGCGGGCCGGGGCCTGGGCTTCGACCGGGCGCTGGCCAGCGTGACCCTGGAGGCCGCCCGGATTCTGGGGGTGGCGGAGCGGGTGGGCAGCGTCGAGGTGGGCAAGGATGCGGATCTGGCGCTCTTCGACGGGGATCCCTTCGAGTACACCACCCGGGTGACCGCCACCGTGATCAACGGGGAACTCTTCCGCGACGGCCCCCGCTGAGCCGGCCCGCCGCGGTTGGAAGACCCGCCGCGGTTTTCCAAACCCGGCAGGTTGTGCTCTGATGCAACCGGCTTTCCCTCGTCCTCTCGAGCCCATGCCTGAATTCAGCCTGTTTCCCCTCACCGACTACTGGTGGTTCTATGCCTTGTTTACCGTGGGGGTGTTGGGACTCCTCGCGCTGGATCTGGGGGTGTTCCACCGGCAGGCGCACACCGTCTCGTTCAAGGAGGCCCTGGGCTGGTCGATCGTCTGGTGCATTCTCGCGTTGATCTTCTGCTTTGGCCTGTGGCGGTATGCCGAATGGAAGCTGCCGCAGGATCCGCGGCTGCTGGCCCTGGGGATGACGGCGGAGCAGGCCACGGGGCTGGCGCGGCAGACCGCGCTGGAGTTCCTGACCGGCTATGTCGTCGAGCTGTCCCTGTCGGTGGATAATATTTTCGTCTTCGTGGTGGTGTTCACCTTTTTCGGCATCCCGCCGCAGTACCAGCACCGGGTGCTGTTCTTCGGGATCCTGGGGGCCCTGGTCTTCCGGGTGATCTTCATCTCGCTCGGTGCGGTGCTGATGAAGTTCCACTGGGTGATCTGGGTGTTCGGTGGCTTCCTCATCCTGACCGGACTGAAGATCCTGTTCGCGCCGGAGAAGCCGATGGATCCGGAAAAGAACCCGCTCCTGCGGCTCCTGCGGCGGTTCATCCCCATCACCCCGCGGTTCGACGGCCAGAAGTTCCTGGTGATGGAGAACGGGGTGCGCCACGGGACGCCGCTGCTGGTGGCCTTGGCGGCGATCGAGTTCAGCGACATCATCTTTGCGGTGGATTCGGTGCCGGCGATCTTCGCCATCACCAAGGAGCCGCTGGTGGTGTTCACCTCGAACATCTTCGCCATCCTCGGGTTGCGCTCGATGTTCTTCCTGCTCGCCGGGGTGGTGCACAAGTTCCGCTACCTGAAGTACGGCCTGGGCATCGTGCTGATCTTCGTCGGCCTGAAGATGTCGTGGCTGAACGAGTTCTATGGCGGCAAGTTCCCGATCACGTGGTCGCTGGGGATCATCGCCGGCGTCCTCGGCGCCTCGGTGGCGATCTCGCTGCTGATCCCGGCTAAGCCGGAGCCCGCGTCACCCACTGCCAAATGACGTCCACGGCGCCGACGCCGAGGACTCCGATCGCTCCGAAGAAGACCGTGGCCAGCGCGGCAAAACCGTGGCCGGCCAAAATGAAGGCGCCGTCGCGTTCCAGCAGGCCGGCGGCCAGCAAGATGATGGCCCAAGCCGGGATGACGTTGCTGAACGGCACCGGCAGGGGCAGCAGCAGGTAGATCGCGCAGACGATGATCGGCACCGCGTGCAGCTGCTGCAGGCGGGGGCTGGCGGAAACCCAGGGGAGGCGCGGGCGCAACAGGCGTTCGAAGCCGAGCACCAGCCGGCGGGTGAAGGCGAAGACGCGGCGGAACGTCGCGGGCGGGAGGCGGAGATCCAGGAACCGCGCCGGCAGCCACGGCTTCTGCCCCAGCGCGAGGCGGATCGCGATGAGCAGGATGATGCAGCCCAGCGGGGTGGAGAGGCCCGGCAGCGGAATCGGGGTGCAGAACGGCAGGGACAGCAGGAGCATCAACAGGATGAAGCCGCGCCCGTGGAGCACGGTCATCACCTCGCGCAGCGTGACTTTCTCCACGTCGAATTCCCGGAGGATGAGCTCCAGTTCCTCCGAGAGCCGGCGCGGCGCGGGCAGCGGGGGCTCAGGTGCCGCGGCGATGGCCATAGAGCTCGAGGTGGAGGCGATGACCGTACCGGTAGCCACGGGCCTTGCAGAGCTCGCCCAGCCAAGCGGCGTGGCGGCGCATCTGTTCGGGGGAAGTGGCCTCGGGCATGAGCAGCACCTTATGGCGCGGAATGTCGCGGCGGAGGGCGCCCAGCATCGATTCCATTTCCTCCAAGTCGGCGGGCCGGGAGACGACGAACTTGAACTGATAAGGGTACTGGTCGATCCAGGCGCGGACGACGTCGGGTTGCCAGCGGGTGGCCTCGTGGCGCTTGCGCCAGGCGGCGTGTTCGACCGGGTCCGGGGCGGAGTTGAGGAGTTTGGGGGAAAGCGAGGCGAGGTCGCAGGCGATGCCGGCGGGGGGAATCGTGGCGGCGGTCTCGATCGTGAGGTGGCGGCCAGTGGCGCGGATGCCAGCGGCGAGTTCGGCCACATCGCGGGCGATCATCGGTTCGCCGCCGGTGAGGACCACGTGGCGAGTGGCCGGGTAGGCGGCGACGGCCTCGAGCAGGGCCCCGACCGAGCGCGCTTCGCCCTCGGGATTCCAGGAGGCGTAGGGCGTGTCGCACCAGGCGCAGCGGAGATTGCAGCCGCTGGTGCGGATGAAGACCGAGGGGACGCCGGTCAGCTCGCCCTCGCCCTGCAGGGAATGGAAGATCTCGGAAATCAGCATCCTGAGTCCGCTAGCAAAGCCACCCCGGGCGCGGAGGCGAACGCGGAGTTGGCCCCCTCAGCCGAGCATCTCCGCCAGGGAGCGGCAAAGGCGCGGGAAGGCGTTCCGCAGGGCCTTATCCTCCGTCACCAGCACCGTGCCGAGGGCGGACGCGAGGGCGGCGTATTCGCAATCGTAGGCCGAGCAGCGCGAAGCGGTGGCCAGCGCCAAAACGGCCTCGTCCTCCACCAAGTGCTCGCCGGCGCAGAGACTCTGCCGCGCCAGCCGGAGGGCGGCTTCCGCCTCGGCGGTCGAGAGCTGGCCGGAACGGACATACCCGAAAAGCACGTTGCGGAACTCCGACCGCCAAAGCAGCGGCGCGGCCCAGTCCGGATCGAGCACCACGAGGCGCTCCACCCGCTCGGCCTGCGGGCCGGGGAGCCAGCGGTAGGCCAGAATGTTGGTATCGACGACGATCACCGCCGGCCCGCGCGCTTGAAGCGGTCGATCTCTTCCGCCGTGGCCGTGAACTTCAGCCCCGCGCGAAAGCGCCGGCTTTCGGCGAGCAGTGCGTCGACATCCAGTCGCCGCGCCGGGGCGACCGATTCCTCCAGCAGCGCGAGGACTTCCTGATTGAGGCTGCGCTTATGGCGTACTGCCCGCGCCTTGAGCTGGCGGTGCAAGCGGTCGGGGAGCGCCTTCAACGTGATGGCTGGCATCGTGCAACCAAAATGGTGGCGGCCGAAGCACGGTCAAGCGGTGGAGTCGGCCCGAAACTGGGGTGAGGCCACGGATCATTGATTTACCGAAAGGACGCCCCGCGCGGCGCGTTGAACGGAAAGGGTTGTGATCGCCGCGGCTTGAGGCCACCTGTGGCCACATGAAACGCAAACGCCTTGCCCCGAAGGGCGAAACGGGACCCACGACCGGGATGTTGGGTGAAGCGGCCGCGGTTCACGGCGCCCCCGTGGAAATCAGCGTGCGGGCGGCCAAGGACCAACTGTCCGCCCTGCTGGAGCGCGCCCACCAAGGCGAAGACATCGTGATCACCAGCGACGGCCGCCCCAAGGCGATGATCGTGCGCTACCGGCCACGGATCGTCGGGATTCCCGCCCGGTCGCGCGCGGCGTTGCGGGCCACCATGCCCCTGGGCCCGGACTCGACCGCGGCGATCCGCGCGGCGCGCGACGGCCGGGATTGAGCGTTCGACCGGATGTACCTCGACACCTCCGTCCTGGTGAAGCGTTACACGTCCGAGCCCGATTCGGACGAAGTGGACGCGCGGTTGATCGGAGCAACGCTGGTGACTTCGGATTTGGCGCTGGGTGAAGTCTGGTCGGCGCTGCTCGCCAAGGAGCGGGGCCGAATGCTCACCGCGGCGCAGCGGGTTGCCGCATGGGCGGCCTTGCAGGAGGATGTTGCTGCGGGCGCGCTGCACCTCATCCCACTCGACCGGATTCTCATCCGGGAGGCCAACGCGGTGATGTTGGCGGTACATCCCCAAGTGCCACTGCGGACGCTGGACGCGATCCACCTGGCGACCTACCAATCGGTCACGGCCGGTCCCCTTTTCACGAAGGACTCACGGATGCTCGCGGCGGCCCAGCGACTAGGCTTTCCGACCGTGGAGTGAACTCCAGACGGCATGGGACCGTAGGGCTTTGAGTTACGGCGGGCGGAAGCCGCCCGTTCCGGGTTCCGCGGACTGACCCTAGCGCAGGTAGGCTTCGAGGCACGCGTCCAACTCGGCCAGTTGGTCTTGGCTCAGCTCCCCGAGGGTACCCCGGAGCCGGCTCTTGCTGCCCTGCCGAATTCCGGGGAGGACGGCGAAACTGCCTTGGCCCGCAAACCTGCCCACCGCCAACCGCAGCGGCCGGATCTCCGGCGGGACACTGGACGTGGGAACCACGACGACAGTGTCGAGCACCTCGTTATGCACGGTGCCCGAGACGATGATCCCGGGCCGCACCTTGCCCACTTCGGGCGGCTGCGTGTCGCTGACATCCACCCACACGACCGTGCCCCGCTTCATAATTTGCGGCCCTTGGGCTCGTCGACCAGCCGGGCGGATTCCCACTGCTCCATCGCCGCCCGCTCCGCGGGGTGATCGTCGAGAAACTGCCGGTAAGCCAACGCCGCCGCGCGATTGGCCCGCACCCGATGCTCCTTCTCGATCAACTCCCGCACAAACCCCGAAACGCTTTCCTCCTTCGGCTTCAAGGCCGTGACTTTCTTCACCAAATCTGCCTCTAGCTTGATGGTAGTCGCGGGCATACCGATTCAGTAGTTGGCTCGGATCTTACCGTCGACCTTGTCTCCGGCGTGCCGCGAACGGGATTGGTCCGCGTCAGGCGATGCGGCGGACGCGGGACGAGGGGTTTCACGTTCCTTGCATCTTCGAACTGATATCTCGAAAAGGTAAGGAAGTCAGCCGGGGTCCGGCCCTTCACGCGGCTCCGGGGGACCCACCTGCTGAGACCGCAGGTGCGCCAGCAGGCGCTCCGTGCCGGCCGCCATCGAGAGGCGCGGTTCGTAGCCCAGGTCGCGCCGCGCCGCGCCGGGATCAAACCAATGATCCTTCGCCAACTCGGCCGCCACGAACCGCGTCACCGGCGGCTCGCCCACCAGTCCGAATGCCCGCCACCACGCCTCCGCCACCGCCCCGGCCGCCCACGCCACGCCCAACGGCACCCGCCGCGTCACCGGTGGCAGGGCGAGCCCCCGCAGCAGGGTGTTGATCCACTCCCACAGGACCACCGGCTCCGCGTTGGTGATGAAGTAGGCCCGGCCGCCCGGATCACGCCCCGCCGCCGTCGCCCCGCGACCAGCGGCCAGGGCGGACTCGGCCAAGAGGTGCGCATCGACCGCGTTGTCCACGTGGACCATGTCCACCCGGTTGCGGCCCGACCCGACGATCCGCAACCGGCCCGCCCGCGCCCGCTGCAGCACCCGCGGCACCAGATGCGGATCCCCCTCACCCCAGATCAGGTGCGGCCGGAGCGCCGTAGTGCGCAGCGCCGGACCGTGCGCCGCCAGCACCAGCCGCTCCGCGGCCGCCTTGGTCAGGGGATAGGGACTCGGACACGCCGTCGTCAGCGGCAGGGACTCATCCGCCCCCGCCAAGTCCCGCCCATTGTACACCACGCTCGGACTGCTGGTGTAAACCAGCCGCGCCACCCCTTGCGCGCGGCACGCGGCCAAGAGTGCCTCTGTCCCCTCGACATTGGTGCGCTGGAACTCCGCCGCCGGCCCCCACACGCCCACCCGCGCCGCGACATGGAACACGGTCTCGACCCCGGCACAGGCGGCCGCCAACCCCGCCGCATCGTGCAACGACGCCGTAACCACCGGGATGCCCAAGGCGGCCAGCCCCGGATCGGGCCGCCGGGCCAGCACCCGCACCGGGCGTCCCGCGGCGTGCAGGCGCAGCACCAACCGCCGCCCGAGAAAGCCGGTGCCGCCGGTGACCAGCACCGGACCGGTCGGCGAAGGGGGCAGGAGCATGGTCATCGTTCGGTCTGCCTCCCATCCTGGTCCAATGCTCCTCCAGTCCGCCCGTGGTCCCATGCGGCCGGCAAATGCCCCCGCGCCGTGGCCGCCCAGCGGGCCAGGGCCAGACGGTGGATCTTGGCGTTGTGGCGCACATCCACCGGAAAGCGTGGATGGAAGAAGAAGGTGCGGATCGCGGCCGTCACGGGATGCGCAGCCCCCCAGGACCGCAGTTCCCTCGCCAAGGCGTCCGCCTCCGCCCCCGCGATCCCCGCCTCAACCACGAGGGCCGGTTGCTGCGCCGGCCGCTCGCCGAGGCCGATCAGGGCACAACGCGCCACCCGGGGATGGAGGCGGAAGACCTGTTCGCACGGCTCGGGATACAAGGTGCCCTCCGCCGTCTCCACCCGCTCCACCCGCCGGCCGCAGAACCACAGGCGGCCCGCGCCATCCAGATACCCGCAGTCTCCGAGACGGTGCCAGACGCGCGTGCCCTCCAAGATCTTCGCGTGCGCCGTGGCTTCGGGGAGCTCGTCGTAGGCCCGGGTCACAACGGGTCCCGCGGCAATGATCTCCCCGATCTCCCCGGCCGGCCGGGGGGCCGCCACCGCGTCCGCGCCGACGGGGCCTTCCGCCGGGGCGATGATGCGCACCTCGATCCCGGGCAACGGCCGCCCGACGCACGCCCCGCGCCCCGGCTCCGCGCCCAACGCCGCGACTTCCGCGTGGTCGATGGTGGTCAAGGGCAGGGCCTCCGTGGCGCCATAGGGGCTCTGCAGCCGGCCGCGGGGCAGGAAGCGCGGCGCGGCCGCCCAGAGGTCCGCCGGCACCGCGGCGCCGGCACACAGGACCCGGCGGAGGCTGGGCAAGGTCACCTGGGCCTCCTCGCAATGGCGCGCGATCCGGCGCCAGAGGGTGGGGGAGCCGAACGAGTTGGTCACCTGTTCCTGCTGGATCGCCTGGACGATGCGGGCGGGGTTGAAGGCGGCGGGACGGCGCGGATCGAGCTCCGGCACGACGGTGGTCATGCCGAGGGCCGGATTAAACAGCGCGAAGATCGGGAGCAGCGGCAGGTCGATTTCACCCGGGGTGATGTCGTAGGCCTGCCGGATCAGGTCCACCTGGGCGGCGAACATCCCATGTTCGTAGCAGACGCCCTTGGGCGCGCCGGTGGAGCCGGACGTGAACAGAATGGCCGCCAGATCCTCGGGCCGGGCCGGCCCCGCCGGCCGGGCCACTGGCGGCGCCCCACCCGGGCCCGTGAGCCGCGCCGTGAGCGCACTCCGCGCGAGGATGCGGGATCCGACGGACCGGAAGGCTCCGCGGAACAGGTGGCTGAGCAGCACGGCGAGCGGGATGCCCACCAGGCGCCGGGGTCTCGAGCGCGCGACGCAGCGGAGGAACGCGGCGCGGCCCATCCCGGGATCGATCACCACCGGCACCGCGCCCAGATGGAACAGGGCGAACACCGCCGCAATCAGGGGCAAGCCGGGCGGCACCATCACCAGCGTGCGATCCCCCGGGGCGGTGCCCGCCGCTTCCAGGCGCACCCGCCAGGCGGCCACTTCGGCGCGCAGTTCGGCGAAGGAGAGCGTGAGGTAATCGAGGTCGCCCGCGCGCGTGGTCCCCCGGGGCACCTTGAGCGCGGCGGCCTGCGGCCGGGCCTCGGCGGCCCGGTCCAGGTGTTGCACGATATTCGCGCTGGGGGGCGTCATCCGGGGCGCGAGCCTGCGCGCGGGCCGAAGCCGGGCAACCTAGGAAAGCAAAAAGGCCGCGGGCGTTCGAAGGACCGGGGCGGAAGACCCCCCTCAGGCACAGCCTGTTCCCAAGGAGCGTGCATGCTCCGTTTGCGGCGTCTCGGTCGCGACTGCCGGGGCGACGCGCCCCGGCTACACCAAACCTCGATCCATCAGGCCAAGGGCGGCGCTGGATGGGACCGCTCTGCAGTGGCTCCCCTGCAGCCGGGGCGCGTCGCCCCGGTCCGCACCAACGGATCTGATGCGCCTCCCTCGCCGCCGGCAGAGCCCCCGCCTCAATAGTCGTTGAAGGTCAGCAGGCCCCAGAAAAGGGAGACCTTGCGGCCGGAGGGGCCGTTCTTGCCCACGAGCTTCGCGGTGTCGGTGTTCACGGTCGCAGGCGTCACCGGCTGAAAGGAGTCGGTCGCCATCACGACGGCCCCGCCAAGAACGTTCGTCTCCTTGCCGCCGGTGGCGGTGGTGCGGGTGGCACAGCCGGAGCCCAGCAGGGCGGCGGCAGCGAGGGCGGCGAGGGCGAGGGGCTTTTTCATACGCGCGGGGGGAAGGACGCTGGTTTCCGGGGGGAAGTTTCGCAAGCGAAGGATTCGCGGGCTCAGGAGGCAGCCTTGAGCGAGGGCTGATCGCGGAGCAGGGCCGCCTGCCACGGCAGGAGCAACTCGGCCAACTGGCGGGGATCGCGCGCGATCCGACCGAGCTGGGCGCGGTTGGCGATCAGGGTCGCCTCGATCCGCAACTGCTGCGCGATCCGGTCGCGGTCCGCCTTGATGCGGTCCTGCAACTCGACCTGCGCCTGGGTGAGGGAAACGTGATTGGGATCGCGGCCGGGGCGGCGGGGAAGGGTCTGGGGATCGCGCTCCAGCCCAGCCTGCAGGGCGGCGGAAAGTGAGCCCACCAGGCGTTCGTGGCGCTTGCCGAGGTGGACCTGCGCCAAAATGGCGGGCCCCGTCTCCCCGGCCTCGGCAGCCTCGGCGATCTTGAGGAGAAGGGCGTTGCCGCAGACCTTGAACGGGGGGGTGTCGAGGCGGCGCGCCTGCTGTTCCCGCCAGTGCCAGATCGCATGCAGCACGGTGAGTCCGGGACCCCGCAGGCGCTCGCTGCGGCCGATCCGCCAATCGTGCTCGGTCGCGGGGGCGAACCCCTCGGCGCCGGCCGCAATCTGGGCCCGGCATTGCTGCTCCAGCCAATCAAGGCGACCCAGCTTCTTCAGCTCCCGGGACAGGATGTCGCGCAGCGCCGGCAGGTGCCAGACGTCGAGGGCGGCGTAATCGAGCAGCTTGCGGGTGATCGGGCGCTTGGACCAGTTGGCCTTCTGGCCGTCCTTGTCCAAGGCCACGCCGAAGTGCTGCTCCAGCAGCGAGGCCAGGCCGAAGCGTTCGCGGCCCAGCAGTTGGGCGGCCAGCATCGTGTCGAAGAGGCTGCGGGGTTGGAAGCGGCAGAGGTCGTGCAGGAGCCGCAGGTCGAAGTCGCTCCCGTGCATCACCAAGTGCTTGTCGGCCAACGCTTCCCACAGGGGGCTGAGCGCGAGGCCCGGGGCCAGCACATCCACCAGAAAGACCTCCTGCCCGACCAGGAACTGCATCAGGCAGACCCGCGTCTTGTAGCAGTACATGTTGTCCGCCTCGGTATCGAGGGAGACCTCGTTGACGCGGCCGAGCGCCGTCAGGAGCGGCCCGAGGGAGCCCGGCTGGTCAAGCAGCAGGTAGGAGGCGGGCCGGGGGGTCGGCGGGGTAGCAGGGGCACCGAACAGACGGCGCAGGGGCGACGGCAGGAGGCGGGAAATCATCTGGACTGGGCGGCCTTATCCCAAGCCGACAGGAAAGCTTCAATCAACAATGGGAGGTCCTCGTGATATCCGCCCTCGAGGACCGCGGCGGCCGGCCGGCGCGCTTCCCCCAGCCAAGTGCCGAGGGTGGCGAAGTCCTCGCGTTCCAAGGTCATCGCGGTGAGCGGATCCTGCGCGTAGGCGTCGAAGCCGGCGGAGACGAGGATGAGGTCCGGGCGGAAGGCCAGCACCGCGTCGAGGGACGCGCGCAAGGCGGCCAGGTGTTCCGGGCGCGGCGTGTGGGGGGCGACGGGCCAATTGCGGGCGTTGGGGCGGATGTCCTTGGTGCCGGTGCCGGGATAGCCGGGGAATTGGTGGACCGAGGCGAAGAAAAGGTCCTCGCGGCCGAGCAAGATCGCCTCGGTGCCGTTGCCGTGGTGGGCATCGAAATCCCAGACCGCGACCCGGGCGGCCCCGAACCGCCGCTGGGCGACGAGGGCGGCGAGCGCGACCTGGTTGAGGTAGCAGAAGCCCATCGCCCGGTTGTCGGTCGCGTGATGGCCGGGTGGGCGCATCAGGGAAAAGGCGGGTGATCCGGGCCCGTGGGCAAGGGCGTGTTCCGCCGCCTCGATCGCGGCGGCGACCGCGCGGCGCGCGTGTTCGCCGATGCGGGGGAACCAGGGAGTGTCGGCATCAAAGTCCCGCCCGGCGTCGAGGGAACGCACCAGCGACTCCACGTGGGCGAGGTGCAGGACGGAGTCGGAGGCGGTCTCGGCGCTGGGTTCCCGCCAGCGCCAGCCGGGTTGCGCCCGCCGGAGGTGGGCGACCGAGCGGAGGATGCGGGCGGGCTGCTCGGGACGCTGGGCGGAGCCGTACTCGGCGCAGCGCGGGTCATGGAACAGGAGCATTGCGCGCACCCTAAGCGGCTCCGTCGCGCGATGCCAAGCCATGGGTCATTCCGGTGGCGACAAGCCCCGGCGGAACCGCCATAGCGGGGGCATGAAGGTGATCGTGCTTTGCTCGGGGGGAATGGACAGCGTGACGGCGCTGCATTGGGCGGTGCGGGAGCACACCGTGGTGGCCGCGCTGAGCTGCGACTACGGGGCGAAGCACAATGCCCGGGAGTTGCCGTACGCGGCCGAGCAGGCGCGGCTGCTCGGGGTGCGGCACGAGGTGGCGACGCTCGATTTCCTGCCGCGACTGTTCTCCTCGGCCCTGCTGCGGGGCGGGGGGGAAATCCCGGAGGGCCACTATGCGGACGCGACGATGCGGCAGACCGTGGTCCCGTTCCGCAACGCGATCTTGCTGTCGGTGGCATGCGGGTTCGCGGAGAGCGCGGGCGCCGAGGGCCTCGTGATCGCGGCGCACGGGGGCGACCACGCGATTTATCCGGACTGCCGGGAGGAGTTCATGCGGGCGATGGGCGAGACCATGCGACTGGGGACCTACGCGGGCATCGCGTTGCTGCGGCCGTTCATCGCGATGGACAAGGGGGCGATCGCGGCCTTGGGCGGACGGCTGGGAGTGGATTTCGGGCGGACGTGGTCGTGTTACCAAGGCCGGGAGATCCATTGCGGGCGGTGCGGGACGTGCGTCGAGCGGCGCGAGGCGTTCGCGCAGGCGGGGTTGCCGGACCCGACGCGTTACGAGGCGGAGCCGCCCCTGCC
>JBMTAG010000052.1:0-25277 GCA_049428505.1 Opitutaceae bacterium
GCGGCCAGGCCCTCCCGCGCGTCGGGCTGGAACAGGCACCGCACGTACGCCTCCGTCTCCGCCCGGTGGGTCAGGCGCGGCAACGCCCCCTCGGTCGCGTGCAGGAGTCGCTTGGTCGCCCGCAGCGCCTCGGCCGGCTGGGCCAGCAACCGCGCCGCCAACTCCCGCGCCCGCGGCAGCAGCTGCGCCGCCGGCACCACCTCCTGCACCAGGCCCCACTCCCGCGCCCGCGCCGCGGAGATCGGGTCGCCGGTCAAACACAACTCCAGCGCGCGCGCCTTGCCCACCAGCGCCACGAGCTGCGCCAGGCCGTAGCCCGGCGGCCAACCCACCCGCAGCTCGGGCATCCCGAAGGTCGCCCCGTGCGCCGCGATCCGGAAATCCCCCGCCACCGCCGCCACGCAGCCCGCGCCCAGCGCCGCGCCGTTGACCGCCGCGATGACCGGCTGCGGCAATTGCTCCAGGGCCAGCCAGAGCCGCGCCTGCCGCAGGCTCAACTGGCGCGCCTCCTCCTCCCCCAGGCCCGGCAGCTCCTTCAGGTCGTCCCCGGCGCAGAACGCGGCGCCGGCGCCCGTCACCACCAGCACGCGCGCCGCCTCGGGGTTCGCGGCCAGCCAGGCCACGATCTGTTCCCACTCGGCGGTCATCCGCGCGTCGACCGCGTTCAGCGCCTCCGGACGATGGAACACCGCGGTCGCGATGCCGCCCGCCACCGAGAAGCGGACCCGCTCCGGCGCCGGCGGGGCGTCGGGCGTCGTGGCCGGGGCGGGCCCGCCGGTCACGCGGCGCAGGTTCTCGGCCAGCTTGGCGAGGGGCACCACGGCGCGGCGGTGCGTCCCGCGGCCCACCTCGCGGCCGCCGGCGGTGGCGCGCAGGGTGAAGGCCACCTTTCGGCCGTCGCACTCCGTCACCCGGGCCTCGGCGCGCACCTCCTCGCCGAGGGCGGCGGGGCCGACGTGTTCCACCTGCACCTCGATCCCGACCGATTCCTCCTCGGCCTCGAGGTAGGGCCGCAGGGCCTCGCGGGCGGCACGTTCGAGCAGCAGGACGAGGTTGGGCGTGGAGAAGACCGTGACCGCCGGCGCGCTCCCGAGGGTGATGGTCATCGTCGGGTCGACGGTCCAGGAGAGTTCCCCCGTGCAGCCGGGGCGGAGGCCGGGTTTCATCAGCGGGTGCAGTGAAGGGCGCGCGGACGGCGGGGAGAAGCCAATTCCCCCCGGTGATTAACGGGAGGAGTATTGGTCCGGAGCAGGGTGGCCGCAAAAGGCGCAAGGGGTTGCATCCGCGATCGGGGCCGTGCGTGGCGTCCATAGACGCCGCCAGCGCCCAGGTGCGCGAGCCGCCGAGGCGGGAGCTCGAGCCGAAGCGCTTCCGACCGCGGCGGCTTACGGGCAGGAGGGCCTCGCCGTCCTGGTTCGGAGCCCTTCGGCCCCGGGGGATCGCGCCTCAGAAGTCGAACGTCTGCGTCAACAGGAAGATCCGCGGCTCGGGATATTGGAAGACGACCGGCACGCCGGCCGACGACAACCCGGCCTGCGGGATGAGGCGGTCGTCGTTGAGGAGGTTGCGGATGTTCAGCGAAATGCCCCAGCGGACGCGGCGGCCGGGGAGCGTGGTGGCGTAGCCGAAAACGGCGTCCGTGTTCCAGGTCGCGCCGCCGAGGAGCGGGCGGTTCACGTCCGCGACGGTGACGGTCGAGCCGGCGGGAAAGAGGCCGGGGGTGGCAAGCAGGGGATCGCGCAGGTCGGCGGCGGCGACGGCGCGGGTGCCGTAGCCGAGGATGCGGTCGCCGCGGTAACGCAGGCTGCCGCCGGCGCGGAGGCCCTTGAGCGGGCCGCTGGTCCAGCGGTAGGCGGTGGTGAAGTTGCCCCGCCACTCCACTTCCTGGCTCGCGGCCTGCCCCTCGCTCTCGCGGAGGAAGAACCAGCCCAGCGCGCTGCTCCGCAGGTAGGCCAGCATCGTCTCGTTCGCGTTGGTGTTCGCGGCGGTGTGCAGCTGCGTCGGACCGCTGCCCCCGCCGCGCTGCGGGACGGCGGCGTCGGTCGCGGCGGCGAGCCAGTCCTTGATCCGGTAGCCGATGAAGTTGAACCAGTCGGCGGCGATCCGCTCGTTGCGGGTCTGATTGCGGGCGAGGCTAAGGCTGGCACTCCAGCCAGGGACGGGGTTGGCGACGAGCCGCACCTCGGTGCCCTTGGCGGTGCGGTCCGAGTTGAGGGTGTACTTCAGCCCGAAGGCGCCGCTCGCGGCCGGATCGCTCGGCCAGGCGAGCACGTCCTGCTGCAGGTAGCGGAACGGGCTGTCGGCCGCGATCCCGTTGGCCGTGCCGCCGAGCACGGGGGCGCCGAGGGTGGAGGTCTCATAACGGCCGCCGGAGCGCAGCAGCGCGTGGTTCTGGGCCGACTTCTCCAGGTGGATCGCCGACCAGTGGATGTTCGTGCGGTCCATGCCCGAAGCGCCGCCAACCGCGGGCGGGGCCGGCACGGTGACCCCGGAGCCGCCCGAGACGCCGAGGTAGACCGACTCGTAGGCGTTGAGCCGGAGGACGAAGCGGTCGTCGCGGAACCGCAGCGAGAGGCCGTATTCGCGGGTGGTGCCGTCGTCGAGCTGCGCCTCCTGGCCGTAGGGGTTCTTGCGGGTGAAGTCGGCGACGAACGCGGAGGACGAGGTCGTGTAGTGCAGGCTGAGGAAGCCCTGGCGGCCGAAGGGATGGGCGACGAAGCCGCGCAGCCGCGAGGTCACCTCGTAGCGGGAGGCGGCCTCCAGCGAGTCGTTCTCCCCGCCGCGCGCGAGCATCACGTCCCACGGCTCGAAGCCGGCGTTGCCGACGGCCTTGCCGGTGCTGGCGAAGGTGAGGACGCCCCCGCGGTTGACGGGTTCCTCGAAGGTGCGGGTGTCGGCGTTGTAGCGGCGCGGCGGGCGCGTGCCGGTGCCGCCCTGTCCGACCCAAGGGGCGAAGCCGGCGCGGGAGAACCGTTCCCCGAGGGTCACGTTCAGGCGGCCGCCGAGGAGGCTGCCCTGCCACGCGTATTGGCCCGCATCCTCGGTCTTCCGGCCGTTGGAGGTGGCGACCTGCGCGCCGTACGGGCTGCTCATCCCGGTGTTGACCACCACGTCGCGGCCCTGGGCGTCCCGGCCGACGACGACCGTGTCCGGGCCCCAGAGCTGGAACGGGGCGCGGACCGAGGCGTTGCCGCCGGCGGGGCTGGCGGGGGAGTCGAGGTAGAAGCGGGCGCGGAGCCGGCGGCTGTTGCGGATGGTGTCGTTGGCGGCGGTGGTGCCGGCGGGGTAAGTGAGCCCCTCGAAGGTGTTGTCGGAGATGATCCGCGGGCTGTTGGTGTTCTGCTGCACCCGCATGTTTTCGGCGCCGGTGTACATCACCGCGAACTGGTGGGTGCCGAGGTGGCGCGTCCAGCCGGCGCGGCGCTGCAGGTCGAGGCCGTAGGCGACCTGGAGCCGCCGTTCGTCGCGGTGGTTGCGCCAGGCGCTGCCGGTGATGTCGTCCTCCACGAACGTGCGGCCGAGGTTGGGGTTGGGCGTGACGCCGTCGGGCAGGAAGCGGTTCAGGTCGACGCGGAGGTCGGCGTTGTTGCCCGAGATGAAGCTGAGGGAGCGGGTGTCGAAGACCTCGCGGTTCAGGCCGCCCTCGACGTGGAGGTCGCGGAGCGGGCTGAACTCGAACAGGACGCCGCGGATGTCGCCGCGCCACCAGCGCTGGAGCGCGTTGCCGAGCACGCTGGCCTCGAGCGGGTAAATGGCGGGGCTGGTGATGCTCGGGTCCTGCGTGCCGTCGAGCGGGCGGCGCGAGGTCGCCGTGTTGGTCCAGTTGCGGATCGCGCCGGGCGTGCCGTCGGGGCCGTAGGGGAGCGTGACGGCGACGTTGTTGAGGCGTTCGGCGGCGGTGGCGAGCGCGGGGCCGCCGGCGGCGAGGGCGGTGTTGAACTGGGCGACGGTGCTCGTCGCGGTGAGCCCGGCGTTGTTGAAGGTGGGGCGGGCGGCCAGGCTGAGCCAGGGCGTGACGCGGTCGCCGGTGAGCGTGTTGGCCGCGTTGCGCTGGCGGGAGTCGTACTTCTCGTACCAGGCGCGGAGCGAGAGGCGCGCGAAGGGCTGCACCAGGCTCGAGGCGTCGGGGCGCGGCGGGCGGGCGCCGACGCCGGCGCGGGGGTCGCGCGCGGCGGCGGCGAGCCCGGCGACGCGGATCCCGACGAGGTTGCGCACGAGGGGCTGGTTCAGGTTGAGGGAGAAGCGGCGGCCGCGGTTGGAGTCGACGCGGGCGACGGCGCTGCCGGAGAAGCGGCGGAGGTCCGGCCGGTCGAAGGCCACGTCGTTGGTGCCGCCCGCGAAGCCGGCGCCGAACAGGATGGCGTTGGAGCCGGAGACGAGGGTGAAGCGCTTGCCGGTGTTGTAGGTGTCGAGCGGGACGTTGGTCTCGAAGAAATCGTGGGTGTTGTTGGAGCGGCTGAGGCCGCGGGTGCGACTGCCGTAGGCGGAGGAGAAGACGCTGTTGGTGTTCGGGTCGGTCCCGGGGGAGAAGTTCTCGTTGCTGCTCTCGATGTTGAGCGAGTAGCGGAGGGATTCGTCGAGGGTGAGGGCGCCGATGTCCTCGAGGAACTCGGCGGTCATCACGTCGATCTGCGAGGCGACGTCGCGGAGTTCACTCTTCAGGCGGGTGCCGCCGAGGGTGCTGGCGGCGGCGTAGCCGACATCCGTGCTGGCATCGACGGTGAACGGGTTGAGGACGACGGTGCCGCCGGCGGGGGCGGGTGCGGCGGGAGCGGGCGGCGTGGG
The DNA here is from genome assembly GCA_049428505.1 of Opitutaceae bacterium. GTDB lineage: Bacteria > Verrucomicrobiota > Verrucomicrobiia > Opitutales > Opitutaceae > ER46. The sequence continues at coordinate 4,786 of JBMTAG010000052.1, forward strand.
GGCCGTCTGGGCGCCGAGGGCGGCGGCGAGGAGGAGCAGGGGGGCGGGCAGGCGGGAGCGGAGCATCGGAAGGGGTGATCGCGGGCACGCGCAGGGGGGCGCGCGGCGTTCGGGGGTGCAGGATTCACGACGGGCGGCGCACCGGGGTCAAGGCACCGGACGGCCCCGCGGGGGTTCCGGGGCGGGGGGAGCGGGGTGGACCATTTTACGACGGGCGCCGGGCGCCGCCGCAATTTTCGCCGGACCTTGGACCGTCCTTGGCCGGGTGCCGGAGCTAAGGTGGGCGCCTCAATCCCATCCGGCGCTCCCGGGTGCAACCGCCAACCTCCCGCCTCCGTGAAAAATTCCCACATCGAATGGACCACCCACACCTTCAACCCTTGGATCGGCTGCGCCCGCGTGAGCCCCGGCTGCCTCCATTGCTATGCCGAAGCCCGCGACCAGCGCTTCGCCGGCGGCAGCCACTGGGGCCCCGGCGCGCCCCGGCACCGCACCTCCACCTGGGCCGAACCCCGCCGCTGGAACCGTGCCGCCGCCCGCCGCGGTCCGCCGCGACCCGGCGAACGGCCCAAGGTCTTCTGCGCCAGCCTCGGCGACTGGCTGGACGACGAGGTGCCCGCCGCCTGGTTGGCCGACCTGTTGGCGCTGGTCCTCGCCACCCCGCACCTCAACTGGCAGCTGCTGACCAAGCGGCCGCGCAACTTCCATTCCCGCCTGCAGGCGGCGCTCCCGTTGCTTGGTGACGCCGCGGTGCGCGGCCAGGTGGAGGAATGGCTGGCGGGCCGTGCGCCCGGCCACGTCTGGCTGGGCACCACGGTCGAGGATCAGCGCCGGGCCGAGGAACGAATCCCGCTGCTGTGCGCCCTGCCGGCGGTCGTGCGGTTCCTGTCGGTCGAGCCGCTGCTGGAGGCCGTCGACCTGCGGGTGACCGCCGCCGGGCCGCGACCGCCCGTGCACTGGGTGATCGCGGGTGGGGAATCCGGGCACGACGCGCGGCCGATGGCGGCCGCGTGGGTGCGGGCGCTCCGCGACCAGTGCGCCGCCGGGGACGTGCCCTTCTTCTTCAAGCAGTGGGGCTGCCACGACGAGGCGGGCCGGCGGTGTACCAAGAAGGAGGGTGGGCGCCAGTTGGACGGCCGCACCCACGACGGTTGGCCGCGCGGCTTTGAGCCGCTGGCCGCCGCCGTGTGAGGCCCAAGAACAGATTCTTATCCTGCGGATCTTCCTGATACCCAACGGCTAAATCCCGCCCAGGCCAAAATTATCGAAAATCCGGAATTGAGTGCCGGAATTTCAATGATAAATGGGGTCGATGATTGTTCGGTCCCAAGCTCTGGCGCGCATTCGAGCCTCCTATGCGGTTCACCCGGCGGTGGCGATTGAGGGTCCCCGCCAGTGCGGCAAGACCACCTTGGCCCGTGGCTATGCTGCCCAGGAGAAGGAGGTCACCTTCTTCGACCTCGAAAGTCCGGCGGATCGGCAGCGGCTGAGCGTGCCGGAGCAAACCCTGCGGCCGTTGCGTGGGTTGGTGGTGATCGATGAGACCCAGCGCATGCCGGAACTCTTTCCCGTGCTGCGGGTGTTGCTCGACCGGCCGGGGTCACCGGCCCGGTTTCTGCTGACCGGCAGTGCCTCCCCGGAGTTGATCCGGGGACTTTCCGAATCGCTCGCCGGCCGGGTGGGAATCCTGGATCTGGCCGGCTTCAATCTGCAGGAGTTGGGGGCCGGGCGCTGGACTCCCTTGTGGGTGCGCGGCGGGTTTCCCCGCTCGTTCCTCGCCCCTGACGACCACGCCGCCTTCACGTGGCGGCAGGATTTCATCCGCACCTTCCTGGAGCGCGACCTCCCGCAGCTGGGCATCCGGATTCCGGCAGAGACGCTGCGCCGCTTCTGGACCATGATCGCCCACTACCACGGCCAGACCTGGAACGGGGCGGAGTTCGGGCGCGCGCTCTCCAGTGACGAAAAGACAGCCCGGCGGTACCTCGATCTCCTCGCCGGAGCCCTGGTCGTACGCGTGCTGCCGCCGTGGTTCGAGAATCTGGGCAAGCGTCAGGTGAAGGCGCCGAAGGTCTACGTGCGCGACTCGGGCCTGCTCCACGCGCTGCATGGCCTGGCCGACCGACAGGCGCTGCTCGGGCACCCGAAGCTGGGCGCATCCTGGGAAGGCTTCGTCCTGGAGCAGCTCATTGCGCTGCTGGACTCCCGCGACACCTACTACTGGGCGACGCATGCCGGCGCCGAACTCGATCTGCTCGTCATGCTGGGGGGCAAACGCCACGGCTTCGAGGTGAAGTACAGCGACGCTCCCGGCACCACCAAGTCGATGCACACTGCGCTGGCCGACCTCGGCCTCGAACACCTGTGGGTGATTTATCCGGGCGAGACGCGCTACGCCCTGTCGGATAAGATCACGGCGGTGCCGGTGCAGGAGCTCCCGGCCCTCGCGGCGACACTCCACGATCCGGGCCCGGCGCATTCCGATCACGCATGAGCCCGGCCCGCGGCGCTGAAAGCAGCCGGGATGCCGACGGGCGGGAGTGACTGCGGGCACCCACGGGTGATGGCCGCGGGGCATTCAGCTGCCGGCCGCCGCCAACGGAAGTCTTCGTGACGGATGGTTCGGACGGGCATGACTTCCTGAACGAGGAGGTATGCGCGCATTTCCCGTGGTTGAGGGCTCCGCCGGTGGACCCGGCTCCGTGGCCCATGCTGCGGGAATGACCGTACGAGTCGTGGCAGGGGTACGGCCCGGTGCGGTGGTTGCGGGTACCACGCGGAGGGTAACGGGTGGTCAGCGCGCGGCGGCGGCGCGCCACGCGGCCCGGATGAAGTCGCCGCGGGTGGCACGGCCGTCCGCGGGTGGCAGCGCGCTGGCGGCGAGGCCGAGTTCCCGCGCGAGTGCCAGCCACCGCGTCGCGAGCGCCGCGTCGAGCGGGCGGGCGAGCCCGGCCTCGTGGTGCAGCCAGCCCTCGTTGTGCTGGCCCTCGATCTGCCGGCCCAGCCGAGAGCCCGAGGGCGGCGCGGCCAGCCCGTGCAGGCCCCCGGCGGTGCCCCACCATTGCACGGCGGCAAAGTCCGGGGCTTCCGGGGGCACGTCGCCCACGTAGATCGTCGCGGACGCATCCGCATGCAGGCGGCGCTGCAGTTCCGGCACCCGCACCGTGCGTGCGTCCGGGGTGCCACCTTGCGCGAGGGCGAGGTGCGCCGCGTGGCCCGCGGCCTGGCCGAGCGAGCTCCAGATCGGCTCCAGCCGCAGGGCGCAGAAACCGACGTGCGTCGCGCTCGCCGGCACCGGCGCGAGCAGGTTGCGGACGTCCTTCGCCACGATCGTCCCGTAGGGGATCTGGTAAGGGGCGTAGGTCACCCCGAGGCCCTCGCCGAACCGCTTGCCCCCGAAGCGCGAGCCCTCGTGGCGGACGCCGTGACTGCTGTGGCCGTAGTCGCCGATCGCGACGGCGTCGCGGTGCAGCACCGCGCGGGCGTCGCCCTCGGCGGGCCGCGTGTCGTGCTGGGTGAAGATCCGCAGCCCGAGCAGCCGGCGCGCCTCGCGCACGTAGAGTTGCGGGGGGACGTGGCCGGTCTCGACGAACTCGTCGCGGCACCAGCCCCACCGGCTGGCCTCCGCCCGGAAGGCGGCGGGCAGGGAGGGATCGTTTTGGGCGAAGTGGATCAACCCGGCGTTCCAGCGCAGGTGCTCGGCATAGATCGCCCGGCGCGTCGCGGGGTCGCCTTCCGGCCAGAGGAGTTGTTCGCCGGGAAGCGACAACCGCACGTGGCCGCGCGAGACATCGTTGATGTCCCGCTTGCCGTTCGGCAGGACCGGGATCTGGGCCTTCACGAGGTTGTCGGTGTCGCGGTAGCCGCCGAAGGCGCGCTTGATCTTCCCCTCGGCCACCAGCTGCGCGACCCCGAGGAAGTCCTCCCGGCGGTAGCCCGGGGGCGCGGCGACGGGAACGCGGTTCGCGGGGTCGTCGGTCATCACGAACCGGAAGTTGTAGCCCTGGAGGTCCCCGCTGCCGTCGGCGGGCGCGGCGGACTCTCCGTATTCCTCCCGGCCCTCGACGCCGATCCGGTACGGGGTCCGGGCGGCGGCGATCAGATCGCCCTCGTAGGACCCGTCGACGAAGACCTGACCCTCGACCGTGTGCTCGGTGCCCGCGGCGTCGCGGAAACGCACGGCGCGCACCGCGCGGTCGCCCGCCGGGCCCCGCGTGAGGGCGTCGACCAGCGTCCATTCGGTTCGCACGGTGATCCGCGGGTGTTCCGCCAGCAGGCGTTGGAACACGAGCAGGCTGACCTTGGGTTCGGCGTGGGTCCCGCGGAAGGAGTCGCGCACCTGCGCGGACTCGGGTCCATAGGTGCGGGTGTAGTGCTCGAGCGTGCGGCGGTTGAACTCACGGAACGCACCGGTGAGCGCCTCAAAGGCGCGGAAGTCCGGATGCTGGAGCCCGTTGGTGGCCATCCCGCCGATCCGGAGGGTGGGCTCGGCGAGGAGGACGGACCGGCCGCCCTTGGCCGCGGCGATCGCGGCGGCGATCCCGCCGGGGGTGGCGCCGTAGACGACGACTTCCACCGGTGCGGCGAGGGCGAGCGGGAGCGCCAGGGTGAGGAGCAGGGCGGGAAGGCAGCGGGGCGTGGGCATCGGTTCAGCCGGGTTTGACGTCGGCCCAGGCGAGCTCGTGGGGGAGCCGGCCGCGGCGGAGCGAGACGGCGGACGCGAGGCCGGCGGCTTCGCCCATCGGGACGGCGTTGCCCGTCACGCGGTAGCTCGAGTGCGCGATGAAATCACCGCTGATGCAGCGGCCGGCCATCATCAGGCCATCGACGTCGGCCGCGATCAGGGCCCCGAGGGGAATGTCGTAGGGCTTGGCGCCGGCGGCGCGGCGGCGCCGGACCTCCTCCGCGACCTCGTCGGTGCCGTCGAACATCACCCCGGGGCGGACGTTGTGGACGTCGAAGCCGAAATTCACCCGGCACACGCCGTCCGCATGCTTCCGGCCGGCGCTGATGTCGGCGGCGGTGACCGTCGCGCGGCCGCGGATCCGCCGCCCCTCGCGCACGCCGATGTGCTCGGCGGTGGCGACGACGGCCACGTCGCGCCACGGGCCGCCGATCCGGCGCAGGTCGCGCACGATGTCGTGGATCTCGCGGCGGGCGCGGAGGGTGGCGGCGGTGATCGCGGCGGCGTCGTAGGCGGGCACGCCGTACTCGTGGTTGGTCATCAGCGAGTAGATGCCCGCGTGGAGCCGCCGGAGCGTCGGGCCGCTGTAGGAGGGCTGGATCCCGTGGTCGCGCATCAGGCGGAGCAGGTTGGGCTTGGCCTTTTCCCCGGCGACCTCGCGGATGTAGTCCGCGACCGCGGCCGGATCGAGGCCGGTGAGGAGGGCCATCAGCGACATCGGCTGGCACTCGCACTGGGCGTTGATCCCGACGTCGAACCGGCAGCCGGCGTGGGCGGCGAGGTCGCCGTCACCCGAACAGTCGATGAACCTCTCCGCGAGCCACGCCTGGCGGCCGGACTTGGACTCGGTGAACACGGCGGACAACCGGTTCCGCCCGTCGACGACCGCGCCGGTGAGGCGGGTATGGAGCTGGATGGCGACGCCGGCGGCGGCGCACAGCTCCTCCAGCACGAGCTTCATCAGCTCGGGGTCATAGATCTCACCCTTGGTCTGCCGCGCGACGTCGCTGCCGCGGGCGGCCATCGCCGCGAGGATCTCCCGCATCACGCCCTCCTTGCGACCGCCGTCGATGATCTTGGTGAGCATGCCGGCGGTCCAGACGCCGCCGAGGCAACCGGCGGACTCGAGGAGCCGGACCGAGGCGCCGGTGCGGGCGGCGGCGAGTGCGGCCCCGATGCCGGCGGGGCCGGCACCCACGACGAGGACATCGCTGCGGCCGGCGACCGGGACGTCGCGGGCGGCCTCGCGGAGGCGGTCCGGGCGGACGGCCTCGGCGGTGGTGCGGAGGACCTCTCCGCGGGCAAAGGCGGGGAAGGCGGCATCCGCGCCGGCCGGAGCGGCGCGGCCGGGCAGGGCGAGGGCGACGGGGCCGGCGACGGCGCCCGTGGCGGCGGCCCGGAGGAAATGGCGGCGACTGGGTTGCGGGGAGGGGTGGGGTGCGCGCATCGAGGGGGTGATCAACGGGGGAGGGGGCGGGTCAGAAGCTGCCCTTGAGGCCGAGGGTGAGGCCGACGCCGAAGGCGCCAACGAGGTAATTGCGGGCGTAAGCGGGGGTCTGCGGGCCCGAGCGGAGCGTGACGGTCCGGGCGTTCAGGACGTTCTGGGCGGCGGCGTAGAGCTGGAGCCAGGAGCGGTGGTGGTACTCCAGGTTGAGGTCGAGCGTGACGCGGCGGTCATCCCATTCGAAGGCGCCGGCGCCGAGCTGGGGCTGGGCGCCGAGGCGCCGCTGGCCGCGGTAGTTCCATTTCGCGATGAAGCTGACCGGGCGGCGGGTGTAACTGAAGCCCCAGTTGAGGCTCTCGGGCGTGAAGCCGCTGAACGCGGCCTCACTCGGGCCCTCGAGCGCCAGCTTGGTGCCGTTGGCGAAGACGCTGACCGGGCGGGCCCAGGCGCCCAGGGCGGCCAGCGAGTGGCGGACGTTGAACTCGGCGCCGTAGACCCGCGCGTTGCCGCCGTTGAGCGTGGTGCTCACGCGCCAGCCCACGTAGCGCGGGTCGAGCCCCAACAGCTCCGTGTCCGCCGCCGACGCGATCCGCACGGTGTTCACGAAGAAGTCGCGGATCTCCTTGTGGAAGTAGCCCACCCCGAAGATCCCGCCCGCCGGGGTATAGTATTCGAGGGAGAGATCATAGTTGTCGGCGGTCCACGGGCGGAGGCCGGTGTTGGTGACGGTGATGTTGCCCTGGACGACGGCGGGGTCCCCGAGCTGGTCGCCGTCGAGGTCCGCCTCGTCGACGGTGGCGGTGGGGATCACGCTGTTCAGGTTCGGGCGGCCGTAGGTGCGGGCGTAGGCGGCCCGGGCGACGAGGCGCTCGGTGGCGGTGTAGCTGAGGTGCAGGCTGGGGTAGTAACCGTCGTAGCCGCGGTCGGCCCGGAAGCCGCGCTCGGTGTGGGTGAGGCGGAGCTGCTCCAGCGAATTGGCCGCGCCCGCCTCGGGGCGACGGATCCGCTGCCCGGCGGCGTTGCGGGCGAAGCTGCCGTCGGGGTTGCGGGCCCAGACCGCGGTGGGGTTGACGAGCGCGCCGAGGCCGGCGGTTTCCGTGCGTTCGTAGCGGACGCCGGTGAGGACGCGCAGGCGGGAGCGGAGGAGGCTGAGCTCCAGTTGCCCGTAGGCGGAGGAGACCGTCTCCTCGAACCGCTGGGAGTTCGTGATGCGGAACGTCTCTTCCGTCACGAGCTGGGCGGGGCTCTTGGTGAAGAGCCCCGGGTTGGCGAGGTAGGCCTGATACGCGAGGAGCGGCGAGACGTGGGGCAGGTTGCGGAAGCCGAAGTAGTGGTACTGATCCTTGTAGACCGGGGAGACGAACGGGGCGGGGGAGCGGTCGCCGTTGAAGCCGTTGTACGTCCAGTTCTCGTTGCGGCGGCGGAGGTCGCGGGTCTGCGTCCGGCGCTGGGCCCCGGCCTCGAGGGTGACCGGGAAGCCGAACCACGGCAGCCGCCGGCCGACGTCGGCGGACGCGGAGCGGAAGTCCTCGCGCGTCCGCCGCGGGGTCGAGTTCACCGTGTTCAGCTGGTAGTTCGCGATGTCGTACAGGTTCACCTCGCGGTTGGCGTTGTCCAGGATCCGGATGCTCTCGGGCCGGACGCCGTTGAGCTGGCGGAACTCGAGGCGGGCGGGGTTGCGCAGGCCGATCGCCATCTGGCGGAAGTGACCCTTGGACTGGTCGCGGTAGCCGCCTTCGGCGCGGGACTGGTCGGCGGCGAGGTTCACCTTCCACAGGCCGTTGTCGTAGCGGTAGCGGGCGTTGGCGGCCGCGGCCCCGGTGATGATGTGCGTCGAGGTGGCCCCGCCGAGCGTGACGGTGCCGCGGCCGGTCGCGCCGACGGTGAAGTCGGGACCGTAGCTGAGGGGCGTCCCGCCGGTCACGGTCGGGGTGGCGGCCGTGCCGGCGCCGGCGGTGAACTCGGTGGCGATGCGCGTCGACTGGAAGCCGCTCACCTGACCGCCGACGGACAGGATCCCGTGGGTGGACACGCGCCAGTCGGCCTTGAGGCCGAGCGACTGGCGCACGAGGGTGCGCGGGGAGTCGAGGAGCCGGTAGGTCTGCAGGAAGGGCTGGGCGGGCGTGGCGCCGGTGCCCGCGGCGGTGGCGTTGAAGGTGCGGTACGAGTAGTGGAGCTTGGCGTAGCGCTCGGTGGCCGCGCCGGTGAGGACGAGCCCGAAGCGCGGGCCGAGCGGCAGCGTGAGGTCGAAGTTGCCGCCCGGGCGGAGCTTGCGCACCCGCTCGTCGGTGGTGTGCGGCGTGCGCCGGAGATCGAAGTTCTCGCTGTTGGCGGCGAGGTTCAGGTTGTAGCGGAACTGGGCGCGCTTCCGCTCGAACGCGCTCTTGCTGACCATGTTGACGGAGCCCGAGAGCGAGTCCGCGCGGTGGGCCGGCGTGGGCACCTTGGCCACCTCGATCCGGGCGACGTTGTTGATCGAGGCCTGGTTGAACGAGAACGCGCGCGAGTCGCCCATCGCGTTGGAGGTGTTGGCCATCTGGGCGCCGTCGTTGGCCACGGCCACCATGTGGGGCGCGAAGCCGCGGATCGACACCGTCGCCACGGTGGTGCCGTCCTCGTAGTCGTACTCGGGCGTGACCCCGGGCACGTACTTCAGGAACTCGCCGATGTTGCCGTCCATCACGTCCCCCAGCGAATCGGCGGCGACCACGTTCTTGATGTTGGGCGCGAAGCGCTGCTCGTTGATCGCGATCGCCTGGCCGTCGGTCTCGCGCCCGGTGGAGACGGTGAAGGCGTCGAGGCGGATCACGTCGCCGTCCCCCGCGGCGGCGCGGCGCAGGTCGAAGTCGCGGGTCACGGCCCGCCCGGCGGGCGCGGCCACCACGGCCGTCTGGGGCTCGAGTCCGGTGAAGAAGACCTCGAGCGTGACGTCGCCGGCGGGCACCCGTGGCAGGCGGTACGTGCCGGTCTGGTCGGTGAACGCGATCAGGTCGGTGCCGCGGACGCTGACGCGCGCGTTGTTGAGGTACTGGCCGGTGGTGGCGTTGAGGACGCGGCCGGTGAGCGCGGCGGACTCCGCGGCGGCGCCCGGGGTGGCGGGGGCGAGGAGCAGGGCGAGCCAGGTGCCGAGGCGGGCGAGGGTGGGGCGGGGGGGCATGGCGGGGGAAGGCGGGGCGGCCTCAGTGGCCGGGGAGGAATGGGGGAGGCGGACGACGCTCCAGACCCCACTCGGAGCGTCCTCGACCAGCCGCAGCGGCGTGGCCTCGAGCAGTCGCTCGACGGCGCGGCGCGGGGGGAATTCGCCCCGGAGGGCGGGCGTGGTCACGCCTTCCGCCACCGTCGCCCCGAACACGATCTCCACGCCGGCCTGCTGCGCGATGCGTTTGAGCGTGAGGCGGGCGGGACCGGCGGGCACGTCGAACGGTAGGGTGGCCTCCGCGGCCGGCGCGTCTGGCGGGGGCGCGGGTTCCAGCCCCGGCAGGGCGAGCGGCCAGAGCAGGGCGGCAAGCCAGGCGCGGGGCCGGCGCCAACGGGCCGGTCGGGTGGGGGCAGGGGGGCATGGGGACGGCACGGACCACCTCGGGAGACGGACGGGTGCGCGTTTCACGCTAAGGGAAGTTTCGGGCCCGGTCGGGGCGACTCAGCGGGACGCGCGCAGGGTGATGACGCCAGGCTCCACGCGTTCCGCCCGCACGCCGAGCGTCGATTCCAAGAGGCGCACGAAGCCCTCGAGATTATCGGATCGGATGGTGGCCACGATGGGCAGCCCGCGCAGGGCGTCGTCGGCCACCACCAGCCGGACCGCGTTGCGTTGGTTGAACGCGGCGACGACTTCCGAGAGCGGCGTGGCGTCGAACTCGAGCATCCGGGGCGCCCAGTCGAGCAACCGGGCGACCTCCGCGGGCGAAGCGGGCAGCACTGGGGGCGGGGTCAGGACGGGGGCCGCCGCAACGACCGTCCGCTGCCCGGCGACCAGTTCGGCGAGCGGGGTGGGCTGCGCTTCCCCCGTGGCGGGGTCGGGTGCGCGGCGGGGTTGGGACAGCCGGACCCGGCCCTCGGTCACGAGCACCTCCACCTGCTCCCCGTCGAGCCGGACGTGGAACGCGGTGCCCATGGCGCGCACGTCGACCCCCGCCGCCCGCACCATGAAGGGCCGGCGGGGATCCTTGGTCACGGCGAACTGCGCCTCACCGTGCGCCAGCAGCACCCGGCGTTCGAGCGGCGAGAACTGCACCACGGCGTGCGCGCCGCGGTTCAATTCCAGCACTGAGCCGTCGGGCAGGATCTCCCGCCGGTAGGCGGTCGCCTCGAGGGCGAGGGATCCGGTGCTCGCGGGGGCTGGCGAATCGCGCAGGAGCACCACGAGGGCCACCGCCGCCGCCGCCGCGGCCGGCAGGACCCAGTGGAGCCGCCGCGGCCTGCGACGCGCGAGCAGGTCCGGGTTCGGCGCCTTGCTGTGGGCGGGCCGCCAGCGGTCGAGGGCATTGAATCTTTGCCAGAGGCGGCGGTGCCGGTCCATTGCCTCGCGGTGCTCCGGCCGGGCCGCCAGCCACTGCAGGAACTGATCCTGTTCGGCCGGCGTGAGGCCGCGGTCCTCGCGCACGAGCCAACCCGCGGCCGCCTCCTCGACGGCCGGGTCGCGTGGTTCACGGGGGAAGGCGGTCTCGTCGGTCATGGCCCGCGGCCCTCCCGCTCCCGCCGGTAGCGGTCCAGAAACGCCATGCACTTCCGGACCCCGATGGTCAGCTGGGCCGAGACCGTGTTTTCCGAGAGCCCGAGCTGGCGGGCGATCTCGGCCTGCGGCAGGCCGTAGACCTTGCGTAGGGTGAAGATCTGCCGGCAGCGGTCGGGCAGGGACTGGATGGCTTCGGTCAAGAGTTCGAGTTCCTGGCGTTGGGCGACGGTTTCGGGCGGGCCGGCTTCCTCGGTGAAGACGGCCGACTCCCCCTCCTCCGCTAAAGGTTCCAGCGGCAGCACCTCCCGATGCCGGGCGTGGTCGCGCGCAAGGTTGCGCACGATGGTAAACAAGAACGCCTTGGGAGCCTCGATCCGCTGGCGTTCCCGCGCCCGCAGGAGTCGCACGTAGGCCTCCTGGACAACGTCATCGACGTCGGTCTCGCTGGTCAGGCGTCCGCGGAGCCAGCCGCGTACCATCGGCTCGTGCGGCAGCACGTGCTCGCGGAACCAGCGGGCGCTCTCGGATTCGGACGGGGGCATCGGGATCGGGGGCGGCGGGAGCGTCGCCGGTCCGGACCGCCAGACAAGGAGAAAGCCCCGCCCTCAGCCCGCGCCGGGCAGCGCGAGGTAGGCGGCGGCGTAGCGGCGGCCGATCTCCTCCTGTGCCGCGGTGTCGAAGTGCACCTGGTCCCCGATGTGGGTCACCAGGTCGCGCGCGTCGACGCACGCGGTGCCCGGGCGCTTCCGCGGCAGCGAGAGCAGCAGGCGGTTCATCTCCGCCACGCGCCGGCCCTCGGCCTCGGGCCGCAATTCCCCGATGGTGCACGCGACGAACGGCAGCGCGGGCTCGCCCAGATCGGCGCGGAGGTCGTCCACCAGCCGGAGCAGGCGCTCCTCATGGCCGGGGAAGCGGGCGTCGGTGGCGTCGGCCTCACCCTGCAGCCAGAGGGCGCCGCGGAGGCGCGGGCGGACGGTGCCCGCGGGGGCGAGGGCGAGGCGTGCGCGGCGGATGGCCTGATCGTAGAGCCGCGCGCCGCGCTGCCAGAGGGCGATGGACGAGCCGCCGACGGCGCAGGGGATCAGGCCGAGGCGGGCGCGGGGCGTGCGGGCGGCGACGGCCGTGGCGAAGGCGAGGCCGGGGCCGACGCCGGCGTTGTCGTGGCCCGCGAAGGTCCGCGCGTCGCCGACAAGGTGCAGCGGGTGGCGCGCGAGGTACCAGGCGTCGTCGCGCAGGTGCAGCATCACGATCCGCGGGTCGCGGAGGGGTTCCGCGGGCATCACACCGCGACCCTTCATGTTGGACTGGCCGAGGAGCAGGAAGAGGTCGAAGCGGTCGCAGCCGGCGGGCAGGCGCGCGACGTCGATCGGTTCGAGCGGGGGCCGGGTGGGGGGCGGGGTCTCGGCCTTGCCGGCGGCGCGCTCCTTGCGCGGGGCGGCCGCGCGCAGCAGGGGGCCGGCGGCGGCGAGCCCGAGACTGGCGGCGGCACCGGCGAGCACGGCCCGGCGGGAGCATGGCGAGGAGTGGGATGGGTTTGGGTGCATCAAGGAGTTTGGCCGTCGGTCGCCGCCGCCGCGCCGAAGGCCGTACGGTGGAAGGCCCAGAAGGCGTCGCCCAGCGCCCGGATCAGCGCCGTCGGGTCGTGGCCCACGCCTGGCGCCACACTCCACGTGTGCGCCACGCCCAGCGCCCGCATCCGCTCGTGGAACGCCACGTTGTTCGCGAAGGTCTCGTCCCGGTCGCCGATCGCCTGCCGGACGATGACGTCCCCCAGCCGCCCCGCCTGGCGCTCGACGATCGCCCACGGGCTCCGCGCCAGATAGAAGGCCGCGTCCCCGCCGTACACGCGCTGGTAAATCTCGTCGCGCTGCTTCGGCCCGGCCCGCGGCGTCCGCGTGAAGTCGGGCTGGAGCGGCCCCGCGCCCAGGAGCGACACGCCCGCAAATAATTCCGGGTACGAGAACCCCAGCCGCGCGGCCCCGTAGCCGCCCATGCTGAACCCCTCGATCACCCGCCCCCCGCGCGCCGCCACCGTCCGGTGCGTTGCGTCCACGTGCGGCAGCAGGTCGCGGATGAGCATCGACTCCACCCGAACGGAGCCGTCCTTCCAGTCGAGGTACATTCCCCCGGGCAGGCCGTTGACGAACACCACGAAGCACGGCGGCAGCCGCCTGGCCGTGATCGCCGCGTCGAAGAGCCGGGCAAGCTGCGGAATCCCCGGCAGGCCGCCGCCGGAACCGTGCAACCAGTACACCACCGGAAAGCGCCGCGCGCCGTCCTCCCCATGCGCCGCCGGGGTGTAGAGGTGGTAGCTCACCGGCCCGCCCGCGGCCATACTCCGGAAGACGTGGTGCGACACCCGGGGCGCCGCCACCGCGCGGGTCACCCATTCCGGCGCCCCCGCCGGAGCGGCGGCCGGCGCACTCCCCGGCAGGACGGCCGCGGCGAACAGGGCGAGGCGAAGCAGCGCGGGGGAGCGCATCGGGTTGCGGCGAACTCTGGTCGCCGCGCCGCCGGGGGCAAATCCAGTTTCGCGCCCCGGCCGCCCGGTCAACCGGGCTCGCACGCGTGATTGCAATTCGCCTGCGCTGCCGCCTAGTTGGCCGGTGCGGATCCTGATTGGGTCAGGTCCCCGTCCCCTATGCGCATCTTCCATGGCTCCCCGTTCCTGCTGGCCGGCTGGCTCATGGTCCTTGCCCCTTCCCTCAGCCTCTTTGCCGCGGCGGAGGAAGTCGTGCGCACGGCCAGTTTTCCCGCGGCGGATCTCAGTTCCGTGCTGCTTAAGGCCGGGGTGGGCGGCGTGACGGTGGAGGCGGGGGGAGGGGACCAGCTGGTGGTGGAGCTCACGCTGCGGCCGCGGCGGACGACGGGCTTGTTCTCCCCGTTGCCCGAGGTGGAGCAACTCAAACTCGCGTCCAAGGTGCGCGGCGACCAATTGATCCTCTCGGTCGAATCGAAGAATATCGACGAGAAGTGGCGGGTGCGCCTGCCCGCCCGCCGGCTTTCCGCCGTCGAGATCAAGCTCGGTGTGGGCGATGTTCGGATCGAAGCGTCGGCGCGGCGGTTCGAGGTGGACGTGGGGGTAGGGGACGTCAGCCTCAAGGCGCCCGGTGCTGCGGTCGACTTGCGTCTGGGTTCGGGCGATGCGCGCATCGAGGCCAAGCTCAGCGAAACGGGAGCGGTTTTCGGCAAGACCGGAGTGGGCAGCGCTTCGCTCCAAGGGATCGAGGGCGTCGTCCGCAGCGGCGGGGTCGGCGGCAAGTTCAGTGGCACCGGCCGGGGCCAGCAGCCGATCGAGGCGCGGGTGGGCGTGGGTGACCTCGAGATTGTCCTAAAGGACTGAGCGCGGCGGGCGTGCCGCAGGGATTCCAGCGGCCGGTTTTCGGTTAGCGCGCGCGCCAACGCGCCGATGCGGTCGGACGCCGACTTACTGTAAGATTTACACTCCCTCTTGTCTGTAAAGCTTACACGCCGGAGGGGCGTAATCCTACCTAAGCAAAAGCACGGAGTAACTGTTAAATATTGATTATCAATAGTTTCTGTCTCTTTCAAGATCGCTACAGCAAGCTGGCACGGGTGGAGCTAAGGCGAAGGTACAACGCAATGAACCTTCCTTAACCCACATCACAAATGAACCTAAAAACCATCCGCCGCTTGGCGGCGGCGGGCTTGCTCGGCTGGACCACGGCCACCGCGACCACGGTCCTGCCCGCCCTCACCGGCAGTCTGACCTTCTCGGGCAATCAGGCGGTTTACCTTCAGGGTACGGCCGATCCGCTCACGATCTACAACACCACCGGCCTCGACTTCAACGACGGGGACCCGAACGACACCCCGGTGGTGTCCAGCAACGCCACGGTTGCGACGGCAACGGGAAGCTTCGTCCCGATCCTGGGCGCCGCGGCCCAGGTGCGCGATTTCACCTTCGCCACGCCACCCGGGGCCGCGTACGCGGTCTGGACCGCCGGCGACTTCAACTTCTATCTGACCTCGGTCACGATCGACGTGAATGCTCCGTGGCTGCGCATCTTCGGCGACGGCTACGTCGAGGCCACGGGCTACACCCGCACGCTGGGCTACTTCAACCTCGACGTCCTGGCGTCCCGCACGCTGACCCAGGTGCGCGGGGTCAACTTCGCCTGGACGGCCACGTCCGGAGTGTACGAAACGACTCCGGTCACCCTGAATAATGTCGTCGCCGTCGAGGAGGGGGTGCCCGTGATGGAGTTACTCGGACTCGCGGGGAGCGCCTTGATCGGCGGCTGGTTCGTCGTTAACCGCCGGCGGCGGCGGCGGGAGCCCCTGGTCCTCCGGCTCGCCCAGTCGGTCGGCTGAGCCTTTCGCAAGGTATTGGCCGGAGGGGTACCGTGGTTGGGCCCCTCCGGCTTTGCCGTGTCCGCCCGGGGAGCTGAAGCGCGCTCAGGGCAAGGCGTAGATCTCGACGAGGGCCTCGCCGGTGCCGGGGCCGGAGATCTGGACGGTGTAGCTGCGGCCTGCGGTTAAGGTCGCGACCAAGGCCGCGTCGCGGCTACCCGCGGGAAACGAAAAGGCCCCCGCGGCCGCGAATACCGGTGCCAGCGTGGCGTCCCACTGGTCGTTCTCCGCGAGCCGAACGCCGCGTTCGTCATAAACCTCGAGCCGCGGATCCGCGAGGGTGCCTGGCACGCCCAAGGCCGCGAGGCCCGGGCCGGCGGCCCGCAGGAGGACACGGGCGGGGCCCTGGCCCGCGAGGTGGAAGCCGACGATGAGGACGTCGGCCCCCGCCCCCGCGCGGTGGCGTGCCGACAGGTTCACGAGCCGCCCTTCAGGTTGCCCGCCGCTGTCGTAGGCCTCGACCAGCACGGCGCCGCCGCCTGGCCCGGCCACGACCGCGGTGTGCGGTCCCTCCACGGAGGCCAACAGCGACGCGTCCCGGCTCGCCGTGGGGAACGGGAACGCGCCCAGCGCCGCCATCGTGCCGGTGAGGGCCGCCGGCCAGTCGTTGTTGCCGGCCACGCGCTCGGCTCCCCGGTAAAGGTCGAGCCGCGGATCCGGCAGGGCCCCCGTCAGGCCGAACGCGCCGAGGGCCGGGCCGGCCGCCCGCACCAGCAGGCGCCGCGCTCCGCCGGCCACGACGAAGCCCACGGTCACGCCCTGTTCCGCGGGCAGGTTGGTGCGCAGGGAAAGGTTGCCCAGCCACGCGCCGGGGCGGTTCGCCGGCCCGACCGGCGGCGGCGCGGCGGCGAGCAGGGTCGCCTCGTTGGAGAAGCCGAAGCTCGCGCCCGCGGCGTTCACCGCCGCCACCCGGTACGCGAGCGTGCTGCCGGCCGGCGCGGTGGCGTCGAGGTGCTCGGTCGCGGCCGCGCCGACGCTGGTCAGGGCGGTCCATGCCCCCTCGCCCACCCGGCGCTCGAGGCGGAACGCGGCGGTCTGCGCGGACCCGCTGCGCCACGCGAGCCGGACGCCGCCGGAGGTGGCGGTGGCCGCGAGGTCCGCAGGCACGGCGGGGGCGAGGCCGTCGAGGTAATCCTGCACGCCCTCGCGGATCGCCCGGGCGACGAGCGCGCGGAAACGCTCGTCCTGGATCGCCGCGTTGTCGGGCGTGGGCCGGTCCATGAACGCGACCTCGATCAGAATGGCGGGGCGGGTGGCGAGGCGGTTCTCGCCGTAGCTGCCGTTGAAGCCCTGGACGCGGCGGTCGGCCCAGGCAGCGAGGTAGTCGCGGCGGAGCGCGGCGATGACGCGGCCGTGCACGGCCTCGGCGAGGCGTTTGCTCTCGGGGCCAAAGCCGTTGCTGGTGTCGTAGAGCGTCTCGGTGCCGGTGCCGCCGCCGCCGTTGTTATGCAGGCTGACGAGCAGGTCGGCGCCGACGTGGTTGGCCCAGAGGGGGCGGCAGCGGATGTCCTGGCTGAGGTGGTCGAAGCCGGGCTCGTTCCAGACCGTGGCGGGGGCTCCGAGGGCCTTCACGTGGTAGCGGGCGGCCTCCTGCCAGCGGGGGAAGCCGCTTTCGCCGGTGCCGGCGCCGCGGTCGAGCTGGCGGGTGGAGAGCACCTCGGCCCCCGTGGCCGCGAGCTCGTCGCGGAGGAGGGTGATGAAATCGTGGTTCACGAAGTCCTCGACGATGCCCTGCCAGGTGCCGCGTTGCAGGACCCAGTTCCCGGCGGCGTTCTGGTAGTAGCCGTGGCCGGGGCTGACGGCGATCCGTCGGCCCGCGAGGAGGGCGGCGCGGGGCGGGCCCGGGGGCAGCGTGGGCCGGGGATCGCGGGCGGCGAGGAGGCGGTCGAGCGGTTCGCCGTTCAGGAGCGTGTGGAGCTCGAAGCCGGGGAACGCCTCCGCGAGCGGGCCGGCGGCGGCGCGATGGAGGCCGCGGGAGTGCTGCTCGAAGGCGAGCGTGCCCGGTTCCGGGGCGGCCGGCCCGGGTGTGAGGTCGAGCGTCAGCCGGTGGCCCTCGAGCGTGGCGCCGCGGAGCGTCCACGGTGCGCCGGGGGCGGCGAGGGCGGCCTGCACCGCGGCCGTGGCGCGGGCGAGCGTGGCTGCCGGATCCGCCGCCGCGACGGCGGGGAGTACGCCCGCGAGGGCGAGGCTCAGGCAGCGAAAAACGGCGGCGACCGGGGGGCGGCGGGGGGGCACGGGTCGCGAACGTAGGAGGGGGCCGGCCGCGCGCAACCCCCGGCGGCGGCGAGCGGCGGCTTGCCTCGGCGACGCTCCTGGACTCTGGTGCGGGTCGAACACGTTCCCGCCGCCGATGAGTTCTGTCCCGACCCCCGCCCCCTCGCAACCGCTGGCCAGCATGGATGAGTGGGAGGACTTCCTGAAAACCCGGTACCCGGAGCCCGCGCCCGCCCCGGCCGCGGCCTCGCGGCGGCCGCCCCCCGTGGGCGTCGCGGCCGACAAGCGCGCCGAGGAGTTCCGGCAGTACGAGGCCGACGCGCGGCCCACCGTCCGCGAGTTCTACCGCCTCAACCACACCCACCAGACCTACGCCTTCGGCCAGGCCAAGCGGAAGGAATACCTCGGCCTGAACCGGATGCAGATGAGCGTCTGGGAGGCGATGGAGTACCTCAACCAGCTGATCGACGACTCCGATCCCGACACCGACCTCTCCCAGCTCCAGCACCTGCTGCAGACCGCCGAGGCGATGCGCCGCGACGGCCAGCCGCGCTGGATGATCCTCACGGGCCTCGTCCACGACCTCGGCAAGATCCTCTGCCTCTGGGGCGAGCCGCAGTGGGCCGTGGTGGGCGACACCTTCGCGACCGGGTGCGCCTTCTCGCCGAAGAACGTGTTTCCCGAGTTTTTCGCGGCGAACCCCGATGCCGCCGAGCCGCGCTTCCAGACGCCCGACGGCATCTACACGCCCGGCTGCGGCCTCGACCGCGTGGCGCTCTCGTGGGGCCACGACGAGTACATCTACCAGGTCTGCAAGGACTACCTCCCCGAGGAGGGCCTCTACATGCTGCGGTACCACAGCTTCTACCCGTGGCACCGCGAGGGCGCGTACGACCAGTTTGCGACGGCGAAGGACCGGGCGATGAAGGCGTGGGTGCTCAAGTTCAACACCTATGACCTCTACACCAAGAGCCACGAGGCGCCCGACGTGGCGAAGCTCCGGCCGTACTACGAGGAGCTGATCCGCGAGTACTTCCCGGAGAAGGTCCGCTGGTGAGGCGCGGGGTCCGGGCGCGCCCCGCAAGTTCGGCTTAGCTCTTCTGTCCGATCGGCCCGGAGGAGGGCCACAAAAGGCGCAAAGGGCGCGGGGCCCGGACCAGGCTCCAGGTGGCGGCCATAGACGCCGCGAAGGGCTCAGGGCGAGCGCCTCGGAGGGCAGGGCTCTGGACCAAGGCACAAGGCCTGCGGGCTGGTACGGCCGAGCAGCGGGAAGCGCTTCGGCTCGAACCCCCGCCCCGGCGACTCTCGCTTCTTGGCCCCGCGGCGTCTATGGACGCTACGCACGGCCTCGACCGCGGATTCACCCCTTTGCGCCTTTTGCGGCCCTGCTCCTGAGCTGAAGGCATATCTTTCAGCAGGTCACCCCGCCGCTTAACCGCCAAGTGCAAGAGCCCCCCTTCAGCCCGGGAACTCCGCGCCGCCGAGGAACACGCGCCGCACCCGGAGCCGCCGATCGAGCACCAGCACGTCCGCGCGCTTGCCCGGCGCGAGGCTGCCCGTGTCGCGCGCGATCCCCGCCCGCTCGGCCGGGGTCAGGCTCGCCATCCGCACCACCTCCGCGAGCGGCGCCCCGGTGGCGGCCCGCATCGTCCGCACCATCGTGTCGAGCCCCACCACCGAACTCGCCAGCGCGCCGCCGCCCCCGGGCACGAAGCCCACGCGGCCGTCGCTCTCGATCCATTCGCCGTCCTCCGCGCTGCCGAACCGGTAGCGGCCCGGGGGCTGGTCGAGCGCGCGGTTCGCGTCCGTCACCAGGCACAGCCGGCGCGCCCCGAGCTGCCGCCACGCGAAGGTCAGCAGCTCCGGCGACAAGTGGCAGCCGTCGGCGATCACCTCGGTGCTCATCCCCGGCTCCGCGAGGACGAACTGCTCCATGCTCGCCTGCATCGGCGTGCCGTGACGCTGGCGCAGCGAGGCCACCGAGCTCATCGCGCACCAGAAGTGGTCGACGTGCCGCATCCCCGCCCGGTACGCCCGCGCCATCTCGGCCCAGGTGGCGTTGGAATGGCCGCACGTCACGAGGCAGCCGCGCCGCCGCGCCGCCCGGTAAAAGGCCAGCGCCCCGGGCAGCTCCGCCGCGCAGGTCGCGATGCGGACCAACCCCGTCGCGAAGTGCCGCCGGTACTCCGCCGCCTCCGGATCGCGCCGCCCGGACACCGGGTGACACCCCACCTTGTCCGGCGCGAAGTACGGCCCGTACAGGTGCACGCCGGCGATCCGCGCACCCGCCCCGACGCCGCCGTCCCGCCGCACCGCGCCACAGGCGGCAATCATCGCCGTGATCTGCGCCTCCGCGCCCGTGGTGGTGGTGGGGAAAATCGTGGTGGTCCCGTGCCGCGCGTGCGCCCGGCACGCGGTGCGCACCGCGTCCGCCGTGCCGTCCATGAAGTCCGCGCCGTCACCCCCGTGGACATGGAGGTCGACGAATCCCGGGGCCACGTAGCCGCCGCGCGCGTCCACCACGACCGCCCCCTTGGGGATCCGGCCGCGGCCCACCCGTCGGATCCGCCCGCCGGCGCATTCGACCACGGCGCCGGTCACGAGGCGGTCGGGCAGGATCACGGTGCCGTTGACGAACACGAGGGCGGGGGCGGCGGCGCGGGGCATCGGGGAGCGGGGAGGCGCGATCACCGTGGGGCGTGGGTGACCGCGCGGCAAGGCGGGGCGGAGCCGGCTCAGCCGGCCCGTTGTGGCCGCGGGCTCGGGATGTGGCCGCGGCTGCAGCCGCGGATGCCGCCCTAGAGGACTTTCCTGGTCCTGAGGGAAGAGCTGCCGCGGGCTGGTGGTTCCCCGCAGTCCGCGGCAACTCCCGCGGCCACATCCGTGCGGCGGCTGCCGCAGCGCCGAAGGGGTCACGTCCGGAATCCGGACAAGTTGGGCCGAATTGTGGTGGATCCTTTGGTGCTGCGGCTTTCGTTCTAGGCTCCGCCGAAGTGCAGGCGACCCCCGGAGGGGAGGGTAAGGTCGGCGGAATGACGCCCGGAAGCCCATGCTTCCCGCTGGTTTTTCCGGAATCCGGACCTGACCCCTTCTTGGTTGCG
>JBMTAG010000053.1:0-25153 GCA_049428505.1 Opitutaceae bacterium
CCGTGGCGGGCGGGGTCCGCGCGGCCGACATGCCATTTCCCGAAATGGGCCGTCGCGTAGCCGCGGGCACGCAGCACCTCGGCCACGGTCAGCGTTTCCGCGGGCAGCTCGAGCACGGGTTCCGGCGGCAGGAGACGGTTCCGGGCGCCCTCGGCGGAGCGGCCGATCCCGACGAAAGTCATCTGCAGCGCCGCCGGATTGCGGCCGGTGAAGAGGGCCGCGCGCGAGGGGGTGCAGCGGGGGGAGAGGGCGTAGCCGAAGGTGAAGCGCATTCCCTCGCGGGCCAACCGCTCCACGCCCGGGGTGCGGAAGGAGCGATGCCGCGAGGCGGGGACCTGGTCGTCCATCTGGACGGAGGTCTGCGCCCAGCCCTGGGCCTCGGCCATGATCACCACGAAGTTGGGCGGGGGCGCGGGTTGGGCGGCGGAGCGAGCCGCACCGGCGGGCAGGGTGGCGAGGGCCAGGAGGGCAAGCAGCGGGCGCATCGGGCGGAAATGGGTTGGCTCAACGCTCACGACGGGGGGAAGGAGCCTTGCCCTTGCCGCCGCCGCGGCGCTCACTGGCGCGGTAGGTGACCTCCCGGATCTCGCCGGCCGGCTCCTGGAAGCGGAAGCGCCAGACGCCTTCCTGCTCCCGCTGGTAGGAAACCGAGCCGGGGGCGCCGCGCACCTCGTACCGGAGAACGTAGGCGGAGCGGGGCGTCACTTCCTCGAAGCCGGTGATGCGGGCGCCCCGCAACTGGGTGAGTGCCTCCCGGACCCCTTGGGCGCGCGGCTGCGGATCCACCTGGCCCTCCCGCTCCACGACCACCCCGCGGAAGCCGGCCATCAGGAAGGGGTAGGTTTCGGAGGCATGGTAATGGTAGCCCAGCGCGGGGGTCTCGTGCCCGCGCCATTGATCCAATCCGACCGGCGGGGTGCCATCGGGTTCGGCCAAGCCGAGGATCGGATACCCGTCCAGGGCGTAGGCGATCGGGCGGCCCACGCCCGTGGTCGCCTCCAGATGAAACGGTGCCACGTGGTAATGATAATCGTCCGCGCGCCCGCAATGGCCGCCCCAGCGGTCGAGTTCCCCGATGTCGGCGGAAACCTCCCCCCGGTTGTTCTGGGGGTTGAAGATCGGGACCCCGTTGACCGCGAGCGCGATCGCTCCCCGCAGGAAGCGGTCGCGGATCGGGGTGCCGGCGGCGGCCGGGACGGGCCGGAGGGGAATGCGCCAGGCATTGGTGCCGACATAAGGCTGGGGCAAGGGAACCTGCTGCTGCCACGCGGTGATCCCGACCATCATTCCGTGGGCAGGCAATCCGTCGCTCTCGACGAGAAGGTGATCCCCGGCCACGCGCACCCGCACCGCGGGCGCAAACGGGGCAAACGCCGCGGCCGGGCCCGCGGCCAGCGGCACGGCGGCCGCAGCGGCCCCGGAGGGAGCGGCCAGCGCCAGCGTCGGCGCGGGCCGCCAGGCCAGGGCCAGGCGGGCGGCCGCCGCATCATGACTCGGCTCCCCAATCAGGTGCGCCCGAGCCGCGGCGGGAAGAACCGCCAGACTGAACACCAGACGCCATCCGCACGCCACCTTCATCAGCCTAGGTGACGGCAGCCGGATGAACTCCCTTGAGCGACGCGGATGACAGGATGTTAACCCGGCGTCAGAAGCGCTTGGAGACTTGGCCGTAATAGGCGCGGCCGCGCGGGTTCGTGCCGGCGCCGCGCTGGTAGCCGGTGTCCGAATCCGCGAGGGGCGGGTCCGTGTCGCGCACATTGTTGACGCCCAAGCGGACCGAAAGGTCGGACCAGAGGGAGCCCCGGCGCGACGGGAACGCGTAGTTCACGTAGGCGTTGTGGAGGACATGGCTGGAGACGAGATAGCGGTAACGGCGCACGCCGCCGGAATCGACGTAGGAGGAAATGTAGTCCGGCCGGCCCAACGCGGCGTAGACCGCCTCGGTGGTGGCGGTGCCGGTGTCGACGTAGGGACCGTAGTAACTGGTGTACCAGCCGGCGCTCCAGCCCTCGTGGCGCCACGTGAGGCCGAGATTGCCGCGGAAGCGGGTCCGCCCGTCGCGGTTGATGTTGCCGATCTTGGGCGCGCCCGGATCGGATTGGGTGTCGAACTGGAGGAGATAGGAGGCGTCCCCGCGCACCGTTCCCTGACCGAGGCGCGTGCGGGGCAGGCGGTATTCGAAGCCGAAGTCGAGGCCCTCGGCCTCGCGTCCGGCCAGGTTGACGTAGTCCGTGACCACCGAGCGAATCCCACCGACCGGGGCGCGGCGTTCCTGCGGCGGGCGCGTGGCATTGAAGGCGGCGAAGGCCTCGATGTCCGCGGGGGTGACCGGGTCGCGCACGACCTTCGGGTTGCCGACGTACCCCGCGGTGCCGCTGCCGAGGTCGATCCGTTCGATCGGGGTGCCGGCGGCGAGGGCGCGGCGGACGGCGCCGTCCAGAAGCTCCTCATCCTGGAGCAGTTGCGCGGTGCCGCTGACCGCCGAGATCACGTCCCGCTGGCGGATCCGCCAGTAGTCGACGGTGACGGTGAGGGCCTTGAGGAAGGGCGGCGTGAAGCCGGTGCCGAGCGTGAGGGAACGGGCGGTCTCCGGCTGGAGGTTGGCATTGCCCTGACGGAAGACCACCGGGACCGCGTTGGAGTCACGGTTGAGGCCGGTCACCTCGGCGCGGTAGACATCGTTGAAGGTGGAGCCGGAGCGCTGGAGCGGGGTGACGTTGGACTGGACGAGGTTCGGGGCGCGGAACGAGGCGGCGCTGGTGGAGCGAACGAGCAGCCACTCATTCGGCCGGTAGTTGAGCCCGACCTTGGGTTTCACCGTGTCCCCGAAGTCGGAAAAGCGCTCGGCGCGGCCGGCGACGGAGATCTCGAGCGAGCGGGCGAAGCGGCTGCGGTTCGCCTTGCCGACCACGGGGAACAGGGCCTCGGCGAAGACCGAGGCGTTGGTGCGGGACTTGTAGAGGTTCGGGTTGGGGCTGAGCGCGATGAAATCGTTCTCGTTGGGTCCGAAGAAGAGGTTGTTGGGGTCGGAGGCGTTCCCGTTGAAGGGCGCGTCCGCAGGGTTGAAGGCGGCGTAGGGCGGACGCCAGTCCTTGTAGTCCTCCCAACGGAATTCGGCGCCGAGGGCGAGGCCGACCGCGCCGCCCCAGAAGCGCTCGAGGACGCGGCCGTTGAGCTTCAGGTCCCAGCTCGCGAGCTGCGTGCGGCCCTCGCGGACGAAATCGTCGTAGAGCGAGGCGGTGAGGGCCTCGGGGTTGCGGTAGGGGCGGTCGACGACGAGCAGGTAGGGATTGGTGGTGCTGGCCTGGGGGACGAGGCGGAAGGTGTAGCTGAACGGATTGAATGCCTTGGCGGGATCGGAAGTGGTGAGGGCGGCCCGGAGGCGGCTCTCGCGGACCGCGAAGTTCTCGACATCACGGGTGAAGTTGCGGCCGTACATCACGCCCGACTCCCACTCCCAGCCGGCGGCGAACTTGCCCCGGAGACCGCCGACGAGCCGGATCGCCATCGAGTTCACGGTGATGCGGCGGGGCTGGAAGTCGCGCGGGATCACGCCGACCCCGCCGAGGAACTGGAGCGCGGCGGGGGCGCCGGCGAGGCGCGGGGTGCCGTCGGCGTTGGGGCGGCCGAGGGGATCATAGAACCGGCTGCCGAAGGGATTGAACGGATGATCGGCGCTGACGAAGATGTTATGGTCGGTGCTCGAGTCGAAGGCGGACGGCAGGCGGCCGGTGACCGACTTCGCCCGGTAGGTGAGCACCTCACCGAAGGCCTCCAGGTCGCGACCCAGCCGGTGGCGCAGCACGGCGGTCAGGTTGAAGCGGTCGGTGCGCGGGAGGATCGGTTTGAAGTCGTTGGGGTTCTGGTACCAGTTGACCGTAAAGTCGTCGATATTGTGCGAGGGCAGCGTCTGCCGGAAGCCGATGTTCCCGTCGGCGAGCGGGATCAGGTAGAACGTGCCGTTGGTCGCGAGGGTCGCGCTGGTGGAGCCGGAGGTCGTGATGATGCCGCGGTTTCCCTCCGGCCGCGCGCCGACGAAGCTGAAATTGGGTCCCCAGTTACCGCGGACGAAGCCGCCGTAGTAGCTCGAATCGGTGCTCAGGCGGTTGTCGAAGTCGTTGTCGCGGACCACCGTGCCGGCGGCGTCGAGGAGCGGGCGGCCGTCCCAGGGCGGCGGGACGTTGCGGACCACGCGGATGTCCTGGTTGCGGGAGAACTTGCGCTGGTTGAGCCAGAGGAAATCCCGGTGGTAGTAGTCGAGCGTCACCAGCAGGTTGCTCCGGCCGCGGTTGAAGTTGCGTCCCTCCGTGATCTCGAGGTTCCAGTCGTTGCCGCCGCCGCGCTGGGTGACGCTGGCGCGGGCGCGGACCGAGAGGCCGTCGAAGCGGGTGCGGGTGATCGAGTTCACCACCCCGGCCGCGGCGTCGGTCCCGTAGATCGCGGAGGCGCCGTCGCGGAGCACCTCCACGCGCGAGATGGCGGCCATCGGGAGGTTGTTGACGTTGGTGGAGAGCGAGGGGACGGAGCTCTCGGCCATGCTGATGGGGTGCGGGGGCAGGCGGCGGCCGTTGAGCAGCACGAGCGTGTTGCCCGAGCCGAGCCCGCGCAGGTTGATCGTGGAGTTATCGCCGCGGGCGTCCGCCCCGAGGGTGTTGCCCTCGTCCAGCGTGATGGGACCGCCGATCGAGAAGGTGTCGAAGAGCTCCGCCGCGGTGGGCACGCCCCGCAGGTCGAGGTCCTCGAGGTTCATCACCGTGACGGGGAGGATCTTCTCCTCGTCCAGCCGGCGGATGTTGGTGCCGGTGACGGTGAACGCCTCGAGTTGCACGGCCTCGGCGGCGGGCGGAGCCGGCGGGCGGGGCGCCGGGGCGGGCTGGCCCGGGAGCAAGGCCGGCAGGAACAGGAGCGGGAGAAGGCGGGGGGGACGCATGGGTGTCAGGTGCTGGCCTACGAGTGGGCGGAAGCGGCGCGGGAGCAAGCCCGTCCCGCCAATCGCGCCCCGCGCTTGCCAGACGCGCCCACGCGGGCCCTGCTCGCGGGGTCGGCCGTACCCCCATGCGCCCCTCCCCTCCCCGCCTGCTCCGCCGCTGCCTGCCGTTCGTCGTGGCCCTCGCCGCCGGCGCGCGGCCCATTCCCCAGGATTTTCGGCAGGAGGTGGCGCTGCATCACGCCGCGGAATCCGGCCGGCCTGCGGGGCCCGTGGCGGCCGTCGTGCTGGGTCCGGGTGGTGAGCCCCGGGTGCGGATCGGGGAGGCGTGGTTCGAGCGGGAGGGTGGCGCCTGGCGGGCGCTGGCCGCTCCTCCCGCCCCGCTGGCGCCGCCGGACCGGCCGCCGCCGGGGGAGCCCTGGCAGGTGGCGCGGGGACCCGATGGCACGTGGTGGGCGGGAACCCGGGCGGGTCTCTGGCAGCGGACTGCGGCGGGGTGGCAGGAGGTCGTGGTGCTGGACGGGGCGGGCCGGCGCTGGGCGGTCGGCGAGGTGCGGGCCGTGGCGGTCGACTCCGCCGGCCAACCCTGGTTCGCGGTGTCCGCCGGCGTGGGGGTCCGCACCGCGGGCGGATGGCGGTTCCTCGAAGGCCGGGACGGCCTGCCGTGGAACGGATTCACCTGCGCCGCGGCCGGGCCCGACGGCGAGGTCTGGTTCGGCACGGACCGCGGGGCGATCCGCTGGGATGGCCGCGAGTTCCACTACCGCCAGGGACCACGCTGGCTGCCGGATGACCGGATCGCGGCGATCGCGGTCGGGCCGGACGGCACCGCGTGGTTCGCGACCGCGGCGGGCGTGGGCGGCATCGCGCGCCGGCCGCTGACCCTCGCGGCGAAGGCGGAGTATTATGAGGAGGAGATTGACCGCCACATCCGGCGGACCCCGTTTGGCTTCGTGGCGGAGGCACCCCTGCGGATCCCGGGTGACCGCGCGAGCGCGGGCCGGCACGATTCGGACAACGACGGACTGTGGACCGCGATGTACGGGGCGGGGCAATGCTTCGCCTACGCCGCCACCGGCGATCCGCGGGCCAAGGCGCGCGCGGACGCCGCGTTCGCGGCCCTGCGCTTCCTCCAGACCGTGACCCAGGGTGGACCGGTCGCGCCGCCGGCCGGCTTTGTCGCGCGCACGATCCTCCCGGGGGATGGGCCGGACCCCAACGTCGGCCAGGCGGAGCGCGACCGCGCGATGCAGGAGCGGGACGCGTTGTGGAAGCGCCTGGAGCCGCGCTGGCCGCGCAGCGCGGACGGCCGCTGGTACTGGAAGGCGGACACCAGCAGCGACGAGCTGGACGGCCATTACTTCTTCTATCCGCTCTACCACGACCTGGTGGCGCGGACCCCGGAGGAAAAGGCGGCCGTGCGCGAGGTGATCCGCGCCCTGACCGACCACCTGCTCGCCCATGGCCAGACCCTGCGGGACCACGACGGGCGGCCCACGCGCTGGGGCATGTACGCCCCGGAGCGCCTGAACGCCGACCCGCAGTGGCTCGTCGAGCGGGGCCTGAACTCGCTGAGCCTGCTCGCCTACCTCAGCGCGGCGGCGCACGTCACGGGCGACGGCCGCTACACCGCGGCGGCGGCGGACCTGATCACGCGGCACGGCTACGCCCAGAACCTGTTCCACCCGAAGTTCCAGACCGGCCCGGGCTCGGGCAACCAGTCCGACGACGAGATGGCCTTCATGTGTTTCTACACCCTGCTCCAGACGACGCGCGACGCGGCCCTGCGGGAGCGCGCGCTGACCGCCTGGCACATCTACTGGGGACTGGAGGCGGCGGAGCGGAATCCCTTCTTCGCCTTCGCCTACGCGGCGCACGCCGAGGGGCGGACCCTGCGCAATCTCTGGGGCGAGTTCCCGATCTCGCCCGGCGCGGGCTGGCTCGACGACGCCGCCGCGACCCTGCGGGGTTTCCCGCTGGACCGCCTCAACTGGCCCCTGCGCAACGCACACCGTTTGGACGTGGTGCCGCTGCCGGCGGTGCAGGCGCGCGACCCGCACGAGCCGGGCAACGCGGGCCGGGGCCACGGAAGCGACGGGCGGGTGCTGCCGGTGGAGAACCGGCATTTCAACCACTGGAACACGGATCCCTGGCAACTCGACTACGCCGGCCGCGGCGACGTGCTGGGCGCCGGGACGGTCTTCCTGCTGCCGTACTACCTCGGACTGCACCACGGATACGTGGCGAAGCCGTGAGCGCGCCCCTGTCCCCCTCCGGCGCGCGCTGGTTGCGCGGACTCCAGGCCATCGGGGAAAACCCGGCCCTCGCGGCGATCCGCGCGGGGATGGTGGCGCTCGTCCCGCTGACCATCCTGGGCGGCCTCTTTCTCGTGTTGACGCACCTGCCGCTGCCCGGCGGGGCGGCCCTGCCGGAGGCGTGGAAGCCGGTGCTCGAGATCCCCGTCACGGCCACCTTCGGGCTCCTGGCCGTGTTCGCCTGCTTCGCCATCGCCCATGATTTCGCGGGCCGGCTGGGGCTCGATGCCGCGGGCTCGGCGCTCCTCGCCACGCTCTGTTTCCTGCTCCTCCAGGTGAAGCCGGGGGCGCCGGGCCTCGACCCGGCCGCGCTCGGCTCCGCGGGACTCTTCACGGCCATCGTCGTGGCGCTGGTCGCGGTGCGGGTGAAGGCGTGGTTCGTCGCGCGCGGGCTCGTGATCCGGCTCCCGGGCGAAGTGCCGGCGGTCGTGGCGGAGTCCTTCCTCTCGCTCGTGCCGCTGCTGGCGCTGGCGGCCGGATTCTGGGCGCTGCGCTTCCTGCTCGGCCTGGACCTCAATGCGGCCGTGCAGGCCGCCTTTGCGCCGCTGGTCTTCGCGCTGGACACGCTGCCCGGCATCCTCGTTTACGCGCTGCTCGTGACGCTGCTCTGGTCCGTGGGAGTGAACGGCGACAACACCCTCGACGCCGTGGTCGCGCCCGTGTTCCTGCAGTTCCTGGCGGCAAACGTGACCGCGCTGGCCGAGGGGCGGACGCCGCCGCACATCACCGCCAACGGCTTCTTCTCGACCTTCGTGAACGTCGGCGGCACCGGGGCCACGCTCGGGCTGGCGCTGGTGCTCTGGCGGTCGCGGGACCCCGGGCTCCGTCAGGTCGCCCGCGTCTCGCTGCCCACGCAGGTCTTCCAGATCAACGAGCCGATTTTCTTCGGAGTGCCGATCGTGCTCAACCCGCTGCTGATGGTCCCTTACATCCTGAACGCGCTGCTGCTCACGGCCGGCACCTACGCCCTGATGTCCGCGGGCCTGATCGCCCGCCCCGTGCTGAACATCCCGTGGACGACCCCGCCGGTGATCGGCCATTACCTCGTGACGGGGGGCGACTGGCGGGCCGCGGTCTGGGGCGTGGTCTCCCTCGCGCTGGCGACGCTCGTGTACCTGCCGTTCGCCCGGGCACTGGAAAGGAGCCGCCGCGTGGCCGCGGCCCGGCCTGCGGACTCTGAACGATGAGCCGCGCGCCGTTCCTCGCGGGAGTGGTGGAGGGTTTCTACGGGCGGCCGTGGACGCCCGCGCAGCGTCATGCCCTGGTGGGGCGGCTCGGCGCCCTCGGCCTCAACACCTACCTCTATGCGCCGAAGGACGACCTGCGGCACCGCGCGCGCTGGCGCGAGCCGTACCCGGCGGGGGAGGCCGCGGCGTTGGGGGACCTGATCGCCGCGTGCGGCGCGGCGGGCGTGGAATTCGTGTACGCGCTCGCGCCGGGACTGGACCCGGCCTTCGCGCAGCCGGAAGGGCTGGCCGCCCTCGAAGCCAAGGCCGGGCAACTCGCCGCGTGGGGCGCGCGACACTTCGCGGTGCTGTTCGACGACATCATTCCGGCCCCCGCGTCGGGCCACCTCGGCGCCACCGCCCACGACGCGGAGCCTCAGGTCGCCTTCGCGCACCACCTGCTGGAGCGGCTGCGCCGGCGGGAACCCGACGCGCGGCTCCTGTTCTGCCCGACCCCGTACTGCGGCCGGATGGCGGGCGACGTCGCGGCCTCCAGCTACCTCCGTCACCTCGGCACCCACCTGGACCGCACGATCGACGTCCTGTGGACCGGACCGGAGATCATCGCCGAAACCATCACGCCCGCGGACCTCCGGGAACTGACGCTCGTGCTGCGGCGGCCGCCGCTGATTTGGGATAACCTCTTCGCGAACGACTACGACCTGCGGCGCCTCTACCTCGGCCCCTACGCGGGGCGCCCGGCGGCACTGCGGGAAGCCACCGCCGGCGTCCTGCTGAATCCGAGCTGCGAGTTCGCCGCCCACCGCCTCGCGCTGGAGACGTTCGCGGAGTGGGTCGCCCGGGACGATTACGAGCCGGGGCGCGCCCACGCCGCGGCGCGCGAACGCTGGCGCCCGGAATGGCGGTGCGTGGGGTCGGAGGCGGGTGCCGCGCCCCTGCCCGCCGACCTGTTCGCGTGGCTGTGCGACTGCCTGCACCTGCCCTTCGTCCACGGAGCGCTCGCCGAGGCCTGGCGGGCCGACGTCGCGGCCGCGTTGCAGGGAGATGCGGCGGCCACGACCCGCGCCCGGGCGGGCTGCGCCCGGATCGCGACGCTCTTCGAGCACCTGACCCGCCTCGAGGACCGCGAGTTGCTCCACACCGTCTATCGCCTCGCGTGGGAACTGAAGGAGGAGGCGGGCCTGATCGCGGGTTACCTTGAATGGCGCGGGACGCGACCGGCCGCGGGGGCCGCGTTCCACTCCGCGGAGCACCGCCCGCGCACGTACCGGGGCGGCCTGGTGGCGGACCTGCAGCGGATGCTGCCGCTGCGTCCGGACGGTGGCTTCACCCCGCAGCCCCACCCATGATTCCCCGGCGGCTCGATCCCTTTACCCTGCGGCTCGCGGAGCCCAACGACCGGGCGGCCTGCTACGCGGTTTGCCTCGGCACCGGCGACAGTGGCCGCGACGCGACCCACCTCCACGCCGATCCGGACGCCCTGGGCCATGTTTACGTCGGGGCGTACCTCGCCTTCGCGCCGGAGTTCGCCCTGGTCCTCGAGGACGCCGCGGGGGTGTGCGGCTACGCCCTGGCCGCCCTGGACACGCGCGACTTCCAGCGCCGTTACGTCGAGGAGTGGTTGCCGCCCTTGCGGAAGCTCCGCCCTGCACCGTCCGGTCCCGCGGGCCGGTGGAGTCGCGACGAGGCGCTGTGGAATCTCTATCACCATCCGGAGCTTTTCACCCCGGAGCCATACGCGGGGTTCCCGTCACACCTGCACATCGACCTGTTGCCGCGGGCGCAAGGGCGTGGTCTTGGCCGGACCATGATGACCGAACTCCTCCAGCGGTTGACGGTGCGCGGCTCGCCCGGGGTGCACCTCGCGATGGCGGCCGACAATCACCGGGCGGCGGCGTTCTATGCCCGGCTGGGCTTCCGCGAGCTCGCGCGGGGCGGAGACGCGATCTACCTCGGCCGGAGCCTGCCGTGAGAAAGTCGGCCCAACCCGCCAGCCCGCGAGCCCCGATCCTGACCCGGCGTCAGCGCCGCCGGACGCGGCTGGCGGCGGCCCTCCGGGCGGACGGCCGGCCGCGAGGAGGACCGGAGCAGTACGAACCGCACCGCCGGGCCGGCGTCGGCGGGAAAATCCTCCACGCCTGCCGGAGCCGCGCCCTCAGTCTCGGGCTGCTCCTCGCGCCGATGGCCGCAGCGGAAGCGCCGCTCGCCTTCCCGGGTGCCGAGGGCTTCGGGCGCTTCGCGGCCGGCGGCCGCGGGGGAACGGTGGTGGCCGTCACGAATCTTGAGGACCGCGGCCCCGGCTCGCTGCGCGAGGCCGTGAGCGCGGGGCATCGCACGGTCATCTTCCGCGTCTCCGGCACCATCGACCTGCGGTCGGACCTCCTGATCGAGCACTCGAACCTGACCATCGCCGGCCAGACGGCCCCGGGCGACGGGATCTGCCTGCGGGGCCGCCCCTTGCGGCTCCGCGGGGCGAACGACGTGATCCTGCGCCATCTGCGGGTGCGACCGGGCGCGGAATCCGGCGAGGCGATCGACGGCATCGAGGTGCGCGGGGGCCGGAACATCATCATCGACCACTGCTCGGTCAGCTGGACCGTCGACGAGGCCATGAATACGTGGCATGGCGCACGGGATCTCACGGTGCAGTGGTGCATCGTCGCGGAGCCGCTCAACCGCAGCGTCCATCCCAAGGGTGCGCACGGCTACGGCGCCTCATGGGGCGGGGAGAACGTCTCGTACCACCACAACCTCTTCGCTCACGCCACCGCGCGCACCCCGAGCGTGGCCGGCCAGGCCCGCGAGCGCACCGTGCTCATGGATCACCGGAATTCGGTGATCTACAACTGGGCGCACCGCTCCTGCGACGGGAAGCCGGTCAGCATCAACGTCGTGAACAACTACTACAAGCCAGGGCCGGCCACGCTGCCCGCGGTGCGCCGGCGGATCGCCCGGATCGACGACACCCGCGCGGCGTACGGGTACGATTCCGGCTGGCACATCGCGGGGAACGTGGTGGAGGGATTCCCCGTCATTTCCGCCGACAACTGGGCGGGCGGGGTCGACTTCGAGGGCGAAACCTCGCCCGCGCGCAACCGCCGCGACCAGCCGTTCGCGGTCGCTCCGGTCACGACCCATTCCGCCACCGCGGCCTATGCGCTGGTGCTGAACGGGGCCGGCGCCACGCGGCCCCGACGGGACGCCGTTGATGCGCGGGTCATCGCGGACACGCGGCGCGGCGGCGCCACCTTCGGGAACGGGATCATCGACTCGCCGGCGCAGGTCGGCGGCTGGCCGGAGCTGCGCTCCGCCCCCGCGCCGCGCGACACCGATGGCGACGGGATGCCGGACGACTGGGAACGGGCCCGCGGTCTCGATCCGGGGAATCCCGACGACCGCCACAGTCGCCGGCTGGACCCGGTGTACCCGGCGCTGGAGGTGTACCTTTCCGAGCTCGCCGGAGATCCGCCGCTGCGGCAGAACCCCCGCTGAGCTCCCCGCGACCACGTTCCGCGCGCCCATGGTTTCCCCCGCAAGCCATTCCCCTCCGATCGGCCTGATTGGCCTCGGCCTGCTGGGCAGCGCGCTTTCGGATCGCCTGCGCGGCGGCGGGCTGCCGGTGCTCGGCTATGATCTGGAGCCGTCGTGCCGCGAGGACCTCGCCCGGACCGGAGGCATGGTCGCAAGCGACGCGGCGGAGGTCTTCGCCCGCTGCGATCGTGTCCTCCTCAGCCTGCCGACCCACGCGGAGGTGGAAGCGGTGCTGGCCGCAGTCGACCACGCGGTTCGGCCAGGCCACGTCATCCTCGACACGACCACGGGGGACCCGGAGCCCACCGCCGCGCTCGCCGCCAGGCTCGCGACCCGGGGCGTGGCGTACCTCGACACCACCGTTTCCGGCAGCAGCTCCCAACTGCGGGAGGGCTCGGCCGTGCTGATGGTGGGTGGCGACGCGACCGCCTTCGCGGCCAGCGGGGAGCTTTTCGCCCCGCTGGGCCGCGCGACCTTCCACTGCGGTGGCGCGGGGGCCGGGGCGCGGATGAAGCTGGTCACGAACGTGGTCCTCGGCCTGAACCGCGCGGCGCTCGCCGAAGGCCTCGCCCTCGCGCAGGGGCTGGGGCTCGACGCCCGCCAGGCCCTCGCCGTAATGCAAAGCGGGCCCGCCTACTCCCGGATCATGGATCGCAAGGGCGAGCGGATGCTCTCCGGCAACTTCGTCCCGGAGGCCCGCCTTTCCCAGCACCTCAAGGACGTGCGGCTGATCCTCGAGCAGGGCGAAGCCGCGGGCCTGCCGATGCCGCTGAGCCGCGCGCACCGCTCGGTGCTCGAGGCGGCCGAGACGGCGGGCCTCGGCGCGCTGGACAACAGCGCCATCATCCGCGTCCTCACCGCCCGCGCGGGCACCCCCGAAGCCCGATGACCGCCACGCCCCTATCCCCGCGCGCCCGCTACGCGGTCCTCGCCGCCGCCTTCGGCGCCCTGCTGTTCGACGGCCTGGAGCTCGGCCTGATGCCGCTGGTCTCCCTGTCCGTGTCCCAATCGCTGCTGGGCGCCGCCTACACGCCCACCCTGGGCGGCGACTGGTTCGCCCGCTATACCGCGGCCCTGATGGGCGGGGCGGCCATCGGGGGCATTCTGCTCGGGGCGCTCGGCGACCGCATCGGGCGCACGCGCGCGATGGGCGTCAGCATCCTGCTCTACTCGGTCTTCGCCGGCGTGGGCGCCGGGGTGACGACGCAGGAGCAGATGCTCGCGCTGCGTTTCGCCGTGGGCCTCGGCGTCGGTGGCGTCTGGCCCAACGCGGTCGCGCTGGTGGCGGAGTCGTGGCCCGACCGGTCGCGTCCGGTGGTGGCCGGCCTGATGGGCGCCGCGATCAACTCCGGGATTTTGCTGCTGTCGCAGGTCGCGCAGTTCCGTCCGGTGACCCCAGACTCGTGGCGTTGGCTGTTCTACCTTGCCGGCGCCCCGGCCGTGCTCGGCGTCGCGGTGCTGCTGTTCCTGCCGGAGTCGCCGACCTGGCTGGCGACCCGCGTCCGGGCCGGGCAACCGAAGCCGCCGGCCCCGCTGCGCGAGCTGTTCCGCCCTCCGCTGTTGCGCATCACGCTCGTGGGGATCCTGCTCGGTTCGATCCCGCTCGTCGGGGCATGGGCCGCGAGCAAGTGGATGATCCCGTGGGCGGATGAGGTCGGCCGGGCCATGCAGTCCAACTACAAGGCGCTGACCCAGGGCTGGTGGGCGGCGGGCGCGATCCTCGGCAGCCTGATCGGCGCGCAGATCGCGGCCCTGCTCGGCCGGCGCCTCTCCTACTTCCTCATCAGCGTCGGCGCCTTCAGCCTGACCTGGGCGATGTTCCAGCTGACCGCGCCGCTGCAGCCGACGTTCCTGCCGATCGTCTTCGCCCAGGGCCTGGTCGCGACGCTCTTCTTCGGCTGGCTGCCCCTTTACCTACCTGAACTGTTCCCGACCGCGGTGCGCGCGACCGGCAGCGGAATTTCCTACAACGTCGGCCGGTTCGGCACCGCCCTCGGCGTGCTCGCCGCAGGCGCGCTCTTCACCACCCTCGGCGGCAGCTACGCCCGCGTCGGCGCGGCCGCCTCCTTCATCTACGCCGCGGGCATCCTCGTCATCTGGCTCGCCCCCGAGACCAAGCGTCAATCCCTCGCGAAATGAAACTCCTGCCCCGACTGCTCGCCCCCCTCGCCGCGCTGGCCGCCACCGCTGCGGCCGGGGACCCGGTGACGTTCACGCGACTGGCCGATCGCGTCCGCATCGAGATCGGCGGCCGGCACTTCTCGGACTATGTGCACGCGGGTTGGCCGAAGCCCTGCCTCTACCCGATCCTGGATGCCGACGGCACCGCCTACACCCGCGATTTCCCGTTCAAGAACAACCCGGCCGAGGTGCCGGACCATGACTGGCATCGCGGCGTCTGGTTCGCGCACGGCGCGGTCAACGGCCACGACCTCTGGCGGGAGTTGCCCGAGCGGAGGACCGGCCGCATCCGCCTGGAGCGCATCGTGGAGACCCGCGAGGGCCCGACCGGGCTGCTGCGGGTCCGCAGCATCTGGGAGACGGCGGACGGAAAGCCGCTGCTCACGGACGAGACCACCCTGCGCGTCGCGCGGTCGGGCGCGGTGACCCGCCTCGACTACGACGTCCGTCTCCTCGCGACCCACGGGCCGGTAACGCTGGGCGACACCGAGGAGGGCACGATGGCCGTGCGGGTGAACGAGGCCCTGCGGGTGGCCCACGGCAAGGGCGCGACCAAGCGCCCCGGCACCGGGCGCCTCGTGAATGCGCAGGGGGACGCCGGCGTTCCCGCGTGGGGCAAGCGTGCCGCGTGGGCCTCTTACAACGGGCCCCTGCCTGACGGGCGGGTGATCGGGGTGGCGCTGCTGGAGCATCCGGGCAACTTCCGGCACCCGACGTGGTGGCATGCCCGCGATTACGGGTTGCTCTCGGCGAATCCGTTCGGCCGCCACGATTTCGAGAAATTGAAGGATCAGCCGACTGCCGGCGACCACGTGATCCCCGC
This sequence comes from Opitutaceae bacterium, assembly GCA_049428505.1. Classification (GTDB taxonomy): domain Bacteria; phylum Verrucomicrobiota; class Verrucomicrobiia; order Opitutales; family Opitutaceae; genus ER46. The sequence continues at coordinate 14,965 of JBMTAG010000053.1, forward strand.
CGGCGGCGAACTGACGCTGCGTTACCGGCTCGTGTTCCACCGCGGGGACGAGCGCGCGGCCGGCTTGGCGGCGGAGTTCGCGGCCTACGCGGCCGGAGAGGCGGCGCGATGATCCGGCTGACCCTCCTCCTGCTGCTCGCCGCCACCCTCCACGCGGCGCGGGACCCGCGGCAGAACATCGTGTTCATCCTGGCGGACGACCTCGGCTACGGGGACATCGGCCCGTATGGCCAGAAGCTGATCCGCACCCCGAACCTCGACCGCCTCGCCGCCGAGGGCACCGTCTTCACCCACTATTACGCGGGCGCCGCCGTCTGCTCGCCCACCCGCAGCGTCCTGATGACGGGGCAGCACACCGGCCACACGCGCATCCGGGGCAACCACGGCCGCGCCGGGCTGGCGCGCGTGCCGCTCCGCGCGGAGGACGAGACCGTCGCCGAGCTGCTGCGGAATCAGGGTTACGCCACGGCGATGATCGGGAAGTGGGGCCTCGGCGAGCCTGGGACCGAGGGCACCCCGGACCGGCAGGGCTTCGAACGCTGGTTCGGTTACCTCAACAACGACCTCGCCGAGTTCCACTTCCCGGAAAAGCTCTGGCGCGACGGAAAGGAGATTCCGCTGCCCGGCAACGCCGGCGGTGCGCGGGTCCAGTACTCGCACGACCTGATGACGGAGGAGGCCCTCGCCTTCCTCGACGCCCGCCACCCGCGCCCCTTTTTCCTCTACCTGGCCTACACCGTGCCGCACTCCCTGCTGGAGGCTCCCGAGGACGCGCTGGCCGAGTACCGCGGCCGCTTTCCCGAGCCGCCCGCCGGCCAAGGCGGCAAGAACGACGTCCCCTTCCCCCGCGCCACCTTCGCCGCGATGGTGGGCCGGCTGGACCGCGACGTGGGCCGAATCCTCGACCGGATCCGCACCCTGGGGATCGAACGGCACACCGTGGTGTTCTTCGGCTCCGACAACGGCGCCCCGGCCCGCGCCGGGATCTCGGACTTCTTCGGCAGCACCGCGGGTTTCCGGGGACACAAGGGATCGCTCTTCGAGGGCGGGCTCCGCGCACCGATGATCGTCCGCTGGCCCGGGCAGATCCCGGCCGGGCGGCGCAGCAGTTACCCCTGGGGCGGCTGGGATTTCCTGCCCACCGCCCTCGCCCTCGCGGGCATCACCCGGCCCGAGCCCGGCGTCGACGGCCTCAACGTGCTGCCCGCGCTCCGCGGCAAGGCGACGGAGCGGCCGGGCCACCTTTACTGGGAGCACCACCAGCGGGAGTTCTCCCAAGCGGTGCGCGAGGGCAGGCTGAAGGCCGTCCGCGAACGGCCGGGTGATCCGGTGCTGGTTTTTGACGTCGTCGGCGATCCCGGTGAAACCCGCGATCTCGCCGCGCAGGAGCCCGGTTTCGTCGCGCGCGCGGAGGAGCTGTTCCGGACCTCGCGCACCGCGAGTGAACACTGGCCGGTCGCCTCCCGAATTTCCCCCAGCCGATGAAAACCCTCCCCCGCCGTGTCTTCCTGCGCCGCGCGACCGCCGGCGCCGCCCTCGCCTTTCCCGCCCTGCGCCTCGGCGCCGCGGGGTCCAACCAGGACATCCGGATTGCGGTGGTCGGCCTCGGCGGCAAGGGCCGCGGCCACGCGCGGATGCTGCTGAAGTTCCCCGGCGCCCGGCTGACCGCCCTGTGCGACGTCGACCCGCAGCGCCTCGCGGAACAGGTCGCGGCGGCGAAGGAGGCCGGCGTGACCGTCGCGGGCGCCACCGACCCGCGACGCATCCTCGAGCGGACGGACGTGGATGCGGTCGTCATCGCGACCCCGAATCACTGGCATGCCGTGTTGACCGCCTGGGCCTGCCGCGCGGGCAAGGACGTTTACGTCGAGAAGCCCGTCTCCCACAGCCTGGGCGAGGGTCCGCGGATGCTCGCCGCCGCCGAGCGGTATGGGCGCATCGTGCAGTCGGGCACGCAATACCGGTCCGACGAGGGGATCCGGTCGGCCACGGCTTGGATCCGCGAGGGGCACATCGGCCGGCCCCGTTCGGCCCACGTCGCCTGGTACGAGTACCGCCCCGGCATCGGCCGCGCGGCCCCGCACCGTCCCCCGGACCTCGACTACGACCTTTACTGCGGCCCCGCTCCGGCGGACCCGCTCACCCGGCCGAAGCTGCACTACGACTGGCATTGGTTCTGGTCGACCGGCGACGGCGACCTGGGCAACAGCGGCGTGCACCCGATCGACGCCTGCCGCTTCATGGCCGGGCTCACCGGCCTGCCCCGGCGGGTGCGCTGCCTGGGCGGGCGCTTCGGGGTCGATGACGCCGCGGAGACGCCGAATACCCAGCTGACGCTCGTCGACTACCCCGGATTGCCGATGCTGGTGGAGAACCGCAACCTGCCCGCGAAGGCGGGCCAGAAGGCGATGGATGCGTTCCGCGGGATCCGGGAGGGCTTTGCGCTCGACTGCGAGGGCGGCTCGTTCGTGGGCCTGAAGGGCGGCGGGGTCATCTACGACCGCGCCGGCAAACGTCTCCGCCAATTCCCCGGGGAGGGCGGTGGACGGCATCTCGCGAACTTTCTCGACGCGGTGCGTTCCCGCCGCGGCGGGGACCTGAACGCCCCGCTGCGGGAAGGACATGCCTCCTCGGCGGTTTGCCACCTCGGCAACCTCTCGTGGCGGCTCGGGCGCGAGGACTCGCTCGCCGCCTGCCGCGAGGCGGTCCGTCCCCACGCCGGCGCGGCGGAAGTCGTGGATCAATTGGCGGGGCACCTGAAGGCCAACCAACTCGACCTCGGGCAGGCGCGGTTCCGCGTCGGTCCATGGCTGGAAGTCGCGCCCGAGACCGGGGCGCTCACGGCGGTCGAGGGGGCGAGCGCGGTCGAACTTGCGGCGGCCCGGCGACTCGCCGAGGGCAGTTGGCGCGCGCCCTACGGCTTCGCGGCCTGAACTGGCTTGCCCCCCGGGTCAGAGCAGTCCCAGCCACATCCACCACGGCACCTCGACGCCGACGACCACCACGAAGACGACCGCGGTCATCGGCCACCCGAGCCGCAGGACCTCGCGCTGGGTGTAACCGCCGTTGCCCTCGCCGAGGCCGACGAGGACGTTCATGTGGTGGAACGGCAGGAGCCAGTGGCAGGCCACGGCCGTGTAGGTGATCAGGGCCGGCACCAGCGGGTTGATCCCCGCCGGGGCCGTGAACGCGATCAGGGCGGGCGTGGCGATGCTCATCGCCGCGACCACGCTGCCGAGCGCGAGATGCAGCAGCATCGCGATGCCCGCGAGGAGGGCGGCGAGCACGAAGGGGTTCGCGGGGAGGGTGGCCGGCAGCAGTTGGGCGGCGAGCCAGGCGTTCAGGCCCGTGCCCCCGACATTCAGGCCCGTCACCGAATCCACCTCCGGCGGACCGCCCGTCCGCCCCAGGGCCACCGCCGCGGCGAGGAAGACGAGGGTTTCCAGCGGGACCTGACGCCAATGCGTCGGGCCGAGGACGCCCCCTACCCCAGGCAGCGCCAGTCCGAGCGCCGCGATCACCGTCACCCACCCCGGATGCAGCCCGTGGAGCGACCCCGTCAGCCAGCCGGCCGTGGCGACCGCCAGCCAGCCGAGCGTGCGCACCTCCGCCGGCGCGAGGGACCCGAGGGCGACCGAGGCCCGCCGCACCTGCTCCCGGTCGAGCCGGAAATCCGCCGGCCCGGGGAAGAGCCGCAGTTGCAGCGCGCAGCACAGGGCGCTGGCGACCACGCCAGGCAACCCCATCAGCCGCAGCCAGCCGAGCCAACCAGGGGCGTCGAGGCCTGCCTGGCTGGTCGCCAGCACGTTGATCGCGCTGTCACCGGTCAGAAGGATCATCGAGACCGGGGCGGAGCCCGCGAACACCGCCAGTCCCACCGCCGCCCCGTGTTCACGGGACAGCCCGGCGGCGCCGACCACCACGGTCATCACCCCCATCAGAAGGAACGCCCGCGGCCACGGTTGCGGAATCAGGAAGCTCAGCAGGAAGGTGAGGACGTAGCAGGAGACGATCAGGCTCGGGTAACCCGTGACCCAGCGGCCCAGCCACGCATAGGCGATCCTGCGCCCGAGACCGGACGAGGTCACTGCCGCCGCGAGGAGGTATCCGCCCACCACCAGGTAAAGCAACGGGCTGACGAACATTCCGAACACCACGCTGGTCGGGGCGACCTGGCCTACCGTCAACGCCACCAGCAACCCGAGCGCCGTGTACCCCGGGGGCATCACCCGCGCCGCCCACCATACCACCGCGACCACCGTGCAGGTCAGGCCCCGCCGCCCCTCCGGTGACAATCCCGCCAGCGGCAGCAGCCAGACCGCCACTCCGGCCGCAAGGCCCGCGACGAGCCCCGCGATCGGCGAACGCCACCCTGCCGGCAACATGCGCTCCGGAGTCGGCGCGCTCATGCCGGGGAGGGCAATCGGCGCCCTGCAGCCGAGGGCCGCCGCGCGCGCGGACCAAAATCGCGGGCGTTGCGGCGCGGGGTCACGGCGGAGGAACCTGACGCAACCCCTGGCCGGCCCCAAGCCAAATGCGCGCCCCAAGGCCGCGAGGAAAAAGTGGTGGACCAGATCGGGATCAAACCGACGACCTCATCGTTGCGAACGATGCGCTCTATCAACTGAGCTACTGGCCCGCGTGAAGGGCAAGGTTCGGAGAAAACCGCCCGGCAAGTAAACACCATTTTTCAACCGGGCTCACCGGCCGAGCACGTGCCGCGCGAAGAGGAGCCCCAGCGGCAGCAGGACCAACACGCCGGTGACGAGCAGCAGCCAAGCGCGCGTCCGCTCCGCCGCCTGACGTTCCTTTTCCGTGGGCTCCATCACCCTCCAGCGCAACCCGCCTCCGCACCTCGCTCAAGGACGAACCCAACCGGAGGTTTCGCTGGCGTCGGCCGTCGCTCCGTGGCACCGGATGGGGATGCCCTCCCGCCCCGCCCCGCCCCAGCACTGGCTGGTGAAATCCGAGCCGGAAACCTACTCCTGGTCCGACTTCCAGCGTGAACGCACCACCGCCTGGACTGGCGTGCGCAACTACTCCGCACGCCTGAACCTGCTCGCGATGCGCAAGGGGGACCATGTCCTCTTCTATGAGAGCGTCTCCACCAAGGCGGTGATCGGCACCGCCCGCGTCGTGGAGACGGCCTTCCCGGACGCCACCGCACCGGGCGAAAACTGGGTGGCAGTCCGGTTGGAGGCCGGGGCTCCCCTCGCGATTCCGGTGACCCTCGCCCGGATCAAGGCCGAACCTGCCTTGGAAGGCATGGCCCTGCTCCGGCTCTCGCGGCTCTCCGTCCAGCCGGTCACCGCGGCGGAATACGTCCGCGTCGTGCGCCTCGGCCGGGGCTAAGCGGGCCTTCGTCGCTCGACACCCGCCGCCGTTTTTGCGTGCCTGCCCCCGTGGCCGCCTTCGCCCAACTCACCCTGCTCGCCCCCGGACTGCTCGGCGGCTCCGTGGCCCGCGCCGCTCGCGCCGCCGGCCTCGCCGGGCGCATTGTGCTGTGGGCCCGCCGGCCGGAAACCCGCGCCGCCCTGCGCGGCCAGCCATGGTGCGACGCCGCGCCAGACACCCCGGAGGAGGCCGCCGCCGGCGCCAGCCTCGTGGTGATCGCCAGCCCCGTCGATCAGATCGCGGCCCTTGCCGCGCGCATCGCCCCGGCACTGCCCGCCGCGGCGCTCATCACGGACGTCGGCAGCGTGAAGGCGACGGTCTGCCGCGACGCCACCGCCGCGCTCGGCGAGCGGGCGGTCTTCGTGGGCGCACATCCGATGGCAGGTTCGGAAAAGACCGGTTGGGAGCATTCGCGGACCGACCTGTTCCAAGGCCGGGCCTGCTTTGTCACGCCGCTGCCGGAAACGCCCGCCGCCGCGCTCGAGACGGTGGCGTCCTTCTGGCGTGCGCTCGGTTGCCGGGTGACCGCGGTGTCGCCGGCCGAGCACGACCGGATCGTGGCCCACATCAGCCACCTGCCGCAGCTCGCCGCGTCGGCCCTCTGCGCCGCCCTGGCCGGCCGCGATCCCGGCTGGCGCGATTTCGCGGGCGGGGGACTCCGCGACACCACCCGCATCGCCGGCAGCGACCCGGAGCTCTGGCGCACCATCCTCGCGCAGAACCGGACCGAGGTGCTCGCGGCCCTCGACCTTTACCTCGGCGAACTCCAGGGCCTCCGCGCCGCGCTGGCCGAAGGGGATCTGGCGGCCGTGACGGAGGTCCTGCAGCGCGGCCGGACCTACCGCGCCGGCGTCCCACCGGCCCCTTGAACCGATGGATCCCGCCCCGCTACTCGCCCGCCACCTGGACCGCTTCGAGTCGGCGCTCGATCGTCTGACCCCACCCGCGGAGACCCGGCCCGCCCGCCTGCACGCGGCGATGCGCTACAGCCTCGAGGCGGGCGGCAAGCGGCTCCGGCCCATCCTCTGCCTCGCCGCCGCCGAAATGTGCGGGACCTTGCCGGACGACGCGCTGCCCGCCGCCGTCGCCCTGGAATGCGTCCACACCTACTCGCTGATCCACGACGACCTGCCGTGCCTGGACAACGACGACCTCCGCCGCGGCCGCCCGACCCTGCACCGGGCCTTCGATGAGGCGACGGCCCTGCTCGCCGGAGACGCCCTCCTCACCCACGCGTTCGTGCTGCTGAGCACCGCGCACGCCGCTCGTCCCGGCCTCGCCCATGCCCTTATCCGGGAGTTGGCCGACGCCGCCGGCAGCCGCCGCCTGATCGGAGGCCAGATGGAGGATGTGCTCGCCGAGCAGCGGCCGGACGTCTCCGCCGCCGACCTTGAGTTCATCCACCGCAACAAGACCGCCGCGATGCTCGAGGCGTCGCTGGTGATGGGCGGGCTCGTCGCCGGCGCCCCGGACTCCACCCTCGCGGCGCTCCGCCGCGCTGGCGGGCACCTCGGGCTCTGTTTCCAGATCGTGGACGACGTCCTGGATGCCACCGCCGACCAGGCGACCCTGGGCAAGACCCCGGGCAAGGACGCCCGCGCCGGCAAGGCCACCTATGTCAGCTTGCACGGGCTGAAAACCGCGCGGCAACTGGCCGTCGAACAGACGGAGGCGGCTCTCCGCGAACTGGCGGCCATCCCCGGGGACTCCGCCTTCCTGCGCGCGTTGGTCGCCAGCCTCGCCCACCGGGAGCGTTAGGCTGCTCCGGCGACCGCGGTCGAAAGTTTGAACTCCACCGACTCGCGCAGGGCTTCCCAACTCGCGTCGATGATATTGTCGCTCACCCCAACCGTGCCCCAGATGCGCGCGCCATCCCCGCTCTCGATCAGCACCCGGGTGCGGGCCCCGGCCCCGCGGGTCCCCTCGAGGATCCGGACCTTGTAGTCGCGCAACACCACATCGCGCAGGGCCGGATACGTGACCTCGAGCGCGAGGCGCAGCGCCCGATCGAGGGCGCCAACGGGACCGGCGTCCTCGGCCACCGTATGGACCGTTCGACCCTCCACCTTGAGCTTCACGGTCGCCTCGGCCACCAGCTCACCCCGGTGCTGTTCGATGATGACGCGGTAGCCCTCAACCTCGAAGAAGGAGCGGCGGGAGCCGAGGTGCCGCTCGACCAGGAGCCGGAAGGAGGCATCGGCCGCCTCGTACTCGTATCCGCGGAACTCGCGATCCTTGAGCTCGTCGATCAGCCCCTTCATCTCCGGCCGCCGCTCGTCCAGCTCCAGGCCAAGCTCGCGGGCCTTGAGGGTGAGACTCGTCCGGCCGGCCATGTCGGAGACCAGGACCCGCGTGCGGTTGCCGACCAGCGCCGGGTCGATGTGCTCGTAGCTCCGGGCCACCTTGCCCGCAGCGTTGGCGTGGAGACCGCCCTTGTGGGCGAAGGCGGAATGACCCACGTACGGAGCCTTCGGATCCGGCCGGAGGTTCGCGAGGTCGTCGAAGAAGAGCCCGAGCTCGCGCAGCTGGGCCAGCTGCGGCTGGCAATGCGCCGTGCAGCCCAACTTGAGGAACAGGTTGGGCAAGATGGTCGTGAGGTTCGCGTTCCCGACGCGCTCCCCGTAACCGTTGATCGTACCCTGCACCAGCGACGCGCCAGCGGTCACGCCGGCCAGGGAGAGCGCGACCCCGAGTCCGCAATCGTTGTGACAGTGCACGCCGACCCGCTCCGCCCCGAATTCCCGCACCACCCGCGCGACGATGTCCCGGAACTCCTCCACCATCGTGCCGCCATTGGTGTCGCAAAGGGTGAGGTTGCTTGCCCCGCCGCGGACCGCGGCCGCCAGCGTCCGCAAGGCGTAATCGGGATCCGCCTTGTACCCGTCGAAGAAATGCTCGGCGTCGTGGATCACTTCCCGCCCCGCCCCCACCAGGTGGCGGACCGAGTCCTCGATCATCGCGAGGTTCTCCTCGAGCGTCGTCCGCAGGATCTCGGTAACGTGCAGGTCCCATGTCTTGCCGACGATCGTCAGGACCGGCATCCCGCTGTCCAGGAGCGTCCGCAACTGGGCGTCGTCCGCGGGCCGGACACCCGCCCGGCGGGTCGAGCCGAAGGCCGCCAGCCGCGCGTGGCGCAGGCGCAGGTGCCGCGCCTCTTGGAAAAAGGTGATGTCCCGCGGATTGGAGCCCGGGAAGCCTCCCTCGATGTAATCGACGCCGAACTGGTCGAGCTTCTCCGCGATGAGCAGCTTGTCCGCCACCGAGAAGCTAATTCCCTCACCCTGCGTGCCGTCGCGAAGGGTCGTGTCGTAGATCTTCAGGGCAGAACTCATGGCAACACGCCACGCTTGGGCGCCCCGGCGGGACTGGCAAGGGAGCATTTGGCCGCTTCGCGCTCCAGCAACCAGCCGAGCAAACCCTGCGCCAAGCCATGACACTGTGGCTGCGTCCGGCCGTCCGCGACCCCGAGCCGGCGGAGCGCCAGGCGCACGCCGGCGGGCGCATCGCCCAGAAACCAGTGAAACCACCAGGGGTGAAGGCCCGCCCCACCCTCCGCCGCCGCCAGCGGCAGCAACGCGTCGGTGACGAGGTTGTCGAACCGCCCACCCGCGCGGCCGGGGAGGCCCAGCCCGGCCGCCAATTCCTCCCGCACCCGGCGCAGGGCCAGCCGGCGTCGCTCCACTCCGGTCTCGCCCGCCGCCTCCGCGGGCGGCCGGCCCTCCGCCCAACTCCGGAACCAACCGGGCCAGGCGGGCGCACGGCGCTGCCACGCGGCGTACGTGAAGAGCCGGCGCGCCGGCTGGTTGGCCGGACGCACGCCCTGCACCCGCCACGCCCCCTCCTCCGCCGTCCACGCCACGGCAGGATCAATCCGTCCCTGCACCCAATCCACCCGCGGGAACGCGGCGGCGAGCCGCAGCATCGGGGCGCGGTTCGCGCCATACCCGAGCACCTCGAGGGCGGAGTGGTGGCAGGCGGCGTCCCAACCGAGCCGGCGGAGGCGGAGCCCGGCAAAGCGGACCTTCTGGGCCCAACGGCGCGCCGCCTGCGCCTCCAGTTCCCGCCGGAGGTCCGCCACGGGCAACGCGGCCAGCGCCTCCACCAGGCCGAGCCAGGCGTCACCGGCGAGCGACTCCACGGCATCATCGGCCGCGAACTCCTCCAGGCCGCGGTGGAGGAGCGGCAGGAGGGCCGCCACGGGGATTTCCGCCCCGGCCCAGCCGCGCGTGACCAGCCCGGCGGCCGGCGGGAAGAGCACGACGTGGAGCAGCACCCCGGCGTAGGCGGGATCACGCGCGTGCCCGTGCGCGTCCCAGTCCCGCGTGTCGAGATGGACCTCGATGTCGCCGGTGACGGGGGAATTCGCGCCGAAGGCGATCCGGGCGCCGAGGAAGTCGGGCCCGGCGAGGTGGTTCCAGCGTCCGGGGTCGAGGACGCGGACCGGGCAGCCGGCGGCGGTGGCGAGCGCGGCGCGCTCGAAGTCCCCGCGCCACCAGATCTTCTGCAGCAGCTTTTCCGGAAAGAGGAATCCCCCGTAGAGCCCCTGGTATTCGGCGAGCGAGGCGATGGCGTGCACGGGCCGGGATGCTGGCGGCCGCCCGGGCCGGTGCACGCCGCGGGAGGCCCGGAAACGCGGGTGCGCGCGCCCGGAGAAAGCTCGACCCGGGCGGCCGGATGCCCGAGTTTTCCGCGGCTGCGATCGGAGAGGTGGCAGAGTGGTCTATTGCGGAAGTCTTGAAAACTTCTGTGGGCGAAAGCTCACCGGGGGTTCGAATCCCTCCCTCTCCGCCAGTTT
>JBMTAG010000054.1:0-25072 GCA_049428505.1 Opitutaceae bacterium
CCTCGGCCCGGCGCGCGCGCCGGGCGGCGGCAACCGGCGACCGGGGCCGAGGCCGGACAGGGGCGGGAGGAGCAGGCCGCTCATCGCCCTCCTCCCTCGAGCCGAGCCACCAGCAAAGCTGGGGCCGCCGCAGCGCCCGCGCGAATATCAAGGATCGGGATCAGACGCTCGCCGATCCGCTTGAAGGAGGGCGCGGCGACGGTGCGGCCGTAAGCCACCCCGCCCGGAGCCTTGTGGTCGGCATCGTCCACGATCACCGTGATCACCACCTTCGGGCGAGCCGCCGGAAAGAAGCCCGAGAACGAGGCGATGTGATGCTTCTTCGACCACTGGCCGTCCACGAACTTCTGGGAAGTTCCCGTCTTGCCCGCCACGTCGAACCCCTCGATCGCGGCCTCGAGGGCCGTGCCGCCCTTGCGGGTGACCCCGACCAGCATCGCCGCCACCTGGGCGGCAGTGCGCGGCGAGACCGCGCGCCCGATTTCGGTCCGGCCGTAACGATAGACCGTCTCATTGGCGGAGTCACGAATCTCGCGGATCACCTGGGGCCGGAGCAGGATGCCGCCGGCCGCGATCACCGCCATCGCCTGGTGCATCTGGAGCACGGTCGAGGAGACCGAGTGTCCCATCGGGATGCGGGTGATGTCGATCGGGTACCAGCGCTGGTGCGGGTGCAGGATGCCCGCAACCTCGCCGCCGACCGGGAAGCCGAGCTTCGAGCCGAAGCCGAAGGCGCGGGCGTACCGCTCCAAGCGCTCCTCGCCGAGCATCATGCCCAGTTGCGCGGCGCCGCGGTTGCTCGAGTGGCTCAGGATCTCCCCGATCGTGAGGCTGCCCATCTTGTGGTCCTCGGCCGGCAGCGAAAGCATCCGGCCCCGGTGCGCGATCCGGTCGATCGTGCAGTCGAGAACGCTCAGCGGGGTCACAAGCCGCTCCTCCAGGGCCCCCGCCGCCGGCACGATCTTGAAGACCGAGCCCGGATCATAAATGTCCGCGACGGCCGCGTTCTTCATCCGCGCTTCCTCGGCCTTCGGCACGCGGTTGAATTCGTTCAGGTTGAAGGAAGGATAATTCGCCAGGGCCAGGACGAACCCATCCAGGTCACTGACCAGAATCGAGGCCTTGCGGGGCTCAAAGCGGGCCGCAAGCTGCGCCAGTTCCTGCTCGACGATGTCCTGCACCGTCGAATCGATCGACAGGACCACGCTGTACCCGTCACGGCGCGGAACCTCGCGGGAGGCGAACTGGGGCAGTTCCCGGTTGCGCCCGTCGCGTTCCCCCACCCGCCACCCCTGCTGGCCGCGCAGGTAAAAGTCCGCATAGGCCTCGATCCCGGCCGCCGCCTGATACTCGCGGTTCACATAGCCGATCACGTGCGCCGCGAGCTCGTTGCTCGGGTAGACCCGCCGGTAGTGCCGGATCCCGTAAACGCCCCGGATGTCGAGCCGGCGGACGCGCTCATAGAGGGATTCGGAAACATCCTCCCGCAGCTTGACCCAGGTGATGGGCCGCTGCTCGTCCTCGCCCCCGCGTGCCGCGGGTAGCGTGAACGGGATCGGAGCCTCCCCGCCGTCATCACCTTCCTCCGCGCGCCCGCCGGCGCGCCGGAAACGCGGTTCGAAGCGCGCACGCAACTCGGCCTCCGGCAATTCGAGGAGGGCCGCCAGCGCCGCCCATTTGCGCTCGTCCCGAGGCAGCAGCGAGTGCGGATCCACCCCGAGCAGGATCTCGGAACGGCTCGTCGCGAGGCGGGCGCCGCGGGCGTCGAGGATGTCGCCGCGCCGGGCCGCCTCCGGGATCAGCATCGGCCTGACCTTGGCGAGCGGCTTCAGCAGGGCGTCACGATCGATCACGTGCAGCCAGACCAGGCGCACGGCCAGGGCGGCCTGGCACAGCAGCAGAAAACTGCCGAGCAGCACCATGCGGCCACTGGAGGCGAATCCCTTGGACATCGCTCAGAACCCCGGCAGGGAAACCCGCAGCGCCGGCGCCGGCCCGTCGGCGAGCACCCCCGCGTTGGCCCGGCGCGCGAGGCGCTCGACCACGTTGTCCGTCACGTGCACGACCGGGATCTGGTTCATCGGCACGAGCCCGAGGCCCAGCGCGGCGTTCAGGTGCCGCAGCTTGTCGGAGGCCTGCTCGGTCTCGATCTGCGTGCGTGTCTCGTCGATCAGCCGGTCGTAGCGCGCGATTTGCGCCGCGAGGTCACGGTTGGCCTTGGCGGTGGCGGAGATCTGTTGCCGCATCCACACGGTGACCAGGCCGGCGGAGCCGCCGAGGCCGATGGTGACGAGGAGCCAGAGCAGCAGCTGGTTGACGAAGGCGGAAGTGTCCTTTCTCACGGCGGGAAATCAGAGGCGGCGCACGGCGCGGAGTTTCGCGGAACGGCTGCGCGGGTTGGCGGCGATCTCGTCGTCCCCCGGCGTGATCGGCCGGCGCGTCAGCGGCTCGGCCAACACCGTCCGCAGATCCTGGGGCATGGCGTCGTCCGCGTTCTCGGGCTGCCCGCACATCCGGCGGCAGAACTGCTTCACCGGCCGATCCTCGAGGGAATGGAAGCTGATGACGGCAAGCACCCCACCCGGCACGAGGCGGGCGAAGGCCTCGGGCAAGGCCCGCGCCAAGGCGCCGGTCTCGTCGTTGACCGCCATCCGGATGCCTTGGAACGAGCGGGTGGCCGGATGGATGCGCGACGCGTGGCGCAGCGGGGCGGGAATGGCGTCCGCGATGAGGGCGGCGAGGGAGCCCGTGCGGGCCAGCGCGCCCGAGCCCCGCGCGGCGCGCAACGCCCGCACCACCCGGCGCCATTGCGGCTCCTCGCCCAAGTCGCGAATCGCCCGGACCATCATCTCCTCGGTCGCCGTCTCCAACCAGAGACCGGCCGGCACGCCGACGCGGGGGTCCATCCGCATGTCGACGGGGGCGTCCTGCCGGAAGGAAAAGCCCCGCGCGGCGTCATCGAGTTGGAACGAAGAGACGCCCAGATCGAACAGGATGCCCTGAAAACCGGACGGCGCGAGTTCCCGCAACCGGCCGAAATCGAGGTCCACCAGCTCGAGCGCTCCCGGGAAATCACGGTGGAGGGGTTCCGCCCGCTCCCGTGCAGCGGGATCGCGGTCCAGCGCCACCACGCGCACGCCGGGGGCCGCTGCCAGCAGGGCCCGCGTGTGCCCGCCCCCTCCGAAGGTGCAATCCAGGAAGCGGTCCCCGGCGCGCGGCGCGAGCAGCGCCAGCACCTCGCGGAGCAAAACGGGCTGGTGTCCGGGGGGCATCACCATGGAAGGGAGTTCAACGGCCGCCGGGGGCATCGCAGCCTCCTCTCCCCGTCGGCGTCGGCCGCGCCAACGTCCGCAACCGGAGGATCGCGCGCCGGCGCGGGTGCCCCGGCCCCGGAGACAACTCGTTCCGGGGGGACGCGGCGGGGCAGACGGGAAGGGGGCGGCGCATCTCAAATGTCCATCTGGCGCATCAGGTCGCCGAAGTGCTCGCCCGCAGAACGCGCCTCCTCCTGCTGCCAACGCGCCGGGCTGTAGAGGTTGAACTTGGTGAGCGTCCCCACCAGCACCACCTCGCGTTCGAGGCCGGCATGCCGCAGCAGTTCGACCGAGAGCCCGATGCGCCCGGCCTTGTCGAAGGAAAAGTCCTGCGTCTGGGAGAAGAACCGCGCGGCAAAGGCCTGCGCCTTCGCGTCGCTCATCTTCATGCCCGAGATTTTGGCGTGGAGCACCTCGACCTCCCGCGGCGGCAACACGGCGATGTAGCCGTCGGGATGCGGGGTCGCCAGAAACCGGTCCTCCGCGGCATGCGCGTGGCGCCATGCGGACGGCAGCGTCAACCGCCCCTTGTCGTCCAAGGAATGCCGGAAGAGCCCGGTATAGAAAGTGTTGCCCGCAAGCGCCACGAAAGGGGGAGTAAATGCAAAATCAGGGCGAATTGCCCCAAGACGCCCCATTTCAACCCATTTCGCCCCACTTCGGTCAAGCCTTTACCCACCGGAAGCCCCCGGAAGTTATTCACTTACTCACCACTGACATTCCTTGTCAGCTGGCGGGATGGCTAGGGGGAAGTCGGTTTGGCAATTGCCTTGGTGGCCGCCGGCGCTTCGGTCGGCGGATGCGCACGCCGGTCAACCTCCAGCTCATCGGGGACGAAGTCGCAATCGTCTGGGACGACGGCGCCGAATCCTATTTCCAGCCCGAGCGCCTGCGGGCGGCCTCGCCGAGTGCGGCGAACCAGGGGGAGCGGGACATCTTGGGGAACCGGTATGGCGGGGATGGGCCGCGGTCGTTTCCCGGGGTGAAGGTCACGGGGTGGGAGCGGGTGGGCAATTACGCGCTGCGCTTCGAGTTCAGCGACGGCCACCGCACCGGTTTGTATACCTACGATTACCTGCGGGCGTTGCCGGCCTGAGGCTTAGGGTTGCCACGGCCGCGCGCGGCCGGCTTCCTCCCCTGCCCGTATGAGCCAGCCCGCCTTCCCCCTCCGCACCACGACGGCCGAAATCGAACTCGGTCGGACCCTGCAGCCCAAGTTCGGACCCGATGGCCTGATCCCGTGCATCACGCAGGACGCCCACAGCGGCGAGGTCCTGATGTTTGCCTTCATGAACGCGGAATCCCTGGCGCACACGCTGCGCACACGGAAGGCGACGTACTGGAGCCGCTCGCGCCGGAAGCTCTGGGTGAAGGGCGAGGAATCGGGCAACACGCAGGAGGTCCGGGAACTCCGCACCGATTGCGACCAGGACGTGCTGCTCCTGAAGGTCGAGCAACGGGGCGCCGCCAACGCGAGCTGTCACAACGGCTACCGTTCCTGCTTTTATCGTCGCCTGGAGGACCTCGACGCGGCGGCGGCGGGCGCGCCGCACCTCGTGTTCACGGGCGAGCGGCTCTTTGATCCGGCGCTCGTCTACAAGCGCGCCTGAACCTGCGATGACCCCGCTGGAAGCGGCGTTCGACCCGGAACGTTTCCGGCGCGACGGCCACGCGGTGATCGACCTGCTGACCGGCCTGCTGGCGGATGCCCAGGCGCGGCGAGGCGCCGTGCTGCCACCGGTGGATCCGGCCGGTGAGCTCGCGCATTGGCGGCGCCGGATGGCCGAACCCCCGGGCGAACTGGTGGCGTTCCTGCGGGAATTCGCGGCCCGCTCGATCCAGCTGCACCATCCCCGCTACGTCGGGCACCAGGTTTGCGCCCCCGCCCCCGAGGCGGCCTTGGCCGGCCTGGCGAGCGAGCTCCTGAACAACGCGATGGGCGTGTACGAGATGGGTCCCGCCGCCAACGCGCTCGAGCGCTGGGTGGTCGAGGCCACCGCCGGGCTCCTCGGCTGGCCGGCGGGCGCGGGCTTCCTCACCTCGGGCGGCACCCTCGCCAACCTGACCGCGCTGCTCGCCGCCCGGAACCGGCGCCTCGGACCCGCCGCGCTCGAGCGGGGCACCGCGCCCGACTGGGCCGTCCTCGCGTCCGAGGAAAGCCACTACTGCACCGCCCGCGCCGTGCAGGTGATGGGTGGCGGGCGCGCGGGGCTCGTCACCGTGCCCACCGACGACCGCTTCAAGCTGCGGCCGGAGCTGCTGCCCGCGGCGCTCGCGGAGGCGCACCGCCGCGGCCGCCGACCCATCGCGGTGGTCGCCTCGGCCTGCTCCACCTCGACCGGCAGCTACGACGACATCGGGGCGATCGCCGACTTCTGCGCCACGCACGGGCTCTGGCTGCACGTGGACGGGGCCCACGGGGCGGCCGCGGCCTTCTGCCCCGAGCTGCGCGACCGGCTCGCGGGCATCGAGCGCGCGGACTCCGCGGTGGTGGATTTCCACAAGCTGCTGCTGAACCCCGCGCTCGCCACCGCCGTGCTGTTCCGCCAGCCGGGCGACGCGTGGGCGGCCTTCAACCAGGAGGCGCAGTACCTGTTCGACCCCAGCGCGGAGGAGCCCTGGTGGGACAGCGGCCGCCGCACCTTCGAGTGCACCAAGCTCAGCCTGAGCCTGCGGATCGCCGCCCTTTGGCGTGGGGGCGATCCCGCGCTGTTCACGGAACACGTGCGCCGGGCCTACCGGCTGGCCCGGGACTTCGCCGCCCTCATCCGCGCCCGCCCCGGCTTCGAGGTCGCGGTGGAACCCGAGTCCAACATCGTCTGCTTCCGCCGCACGCTCCCCGGCGTCGCGCCCGAAGTCATCGATGCCCTGAACGAGCGCGCCCGTGCGCGGATCCTCGCGGACGGGAGCCATTACCTGGTGCAGACGACCCTCCGCGGACGCCGCTGGCTGCGCACGGCGCTGATGAATCCCCGGACGACGCTCGGGGACCTCTCGGCCCTCCTCGACGCCGTCGACCGGCAGCCCGCCGCCTAGCCCCGCGCGCCCCGCGCGAGCCCGCGCGCGCTCACCCGGGCGAACTCCAGCATCCGCCGGAACTCCTCCGTGCCCGCGTCGGGATCCGCCGCGAGGCGTTCCAGCGCCTGCGTGCGGTTGAGGCCCTCGCGGTAGAGCAGCCGGTGGATCCGCTTCACCCGCTCCAGCTGCTCCGCGGAAAAACCGCGCCGCTCCAGCCCCACCCGGTTCACCGCCCGCACCTCGGCTGGCGTGCCGTCGGCGAGGCAGTAGGGCGGCAGGTCGTGGACCAGCTTGGCGGTGGCGGAGAGCATCGCGTGGGCGCCGAGGCGGCAGAACTGGTGCACCCCCCCGTAGCCCCCCACCACCACGTGATCCTCGACCACCACGTGGCCGGCCAAAACGGCCCCGTTGCTCATCACGATGTGGTTCCCCAGCACGCAGTCGTGCGCCACGTGGCACGAGGCGAGCAGCACGTTGTCCGAGCCCACGCGCGTCAGGTCCCCGTCGCGCGTGGCGGCGTGCAGGGTGACGTACTCGCGGAAGACGTTGCGGTCCCCCACCCGCAGCCCGGGCCGGCCGCCGGCGAACTTCAGGTCCTGGGTGCGCCCGCCGAGGCAGGCGTAGGGAAAAACCTCGCACGCGGCGCCGAGCCACGTGTCCCCCTCGACCGACGCGTGATGGTGGAGGCGGGTGCGGTCACCGAGGACGACCGCGGGCCCGACGTAGGCATAGGCGCCGACCTCCACGTCGGCGCCGAGGCGGGCGCCGGGCTCGATGATGGCCGTGGGATGGATCCGTCCGGCCATCCTATTCCTCCCCTTCCTCGACCACCGCGAACATCAGCTCCGCGGAGGAGACCACCTGCCCGCCGACGGTGCAGTTGCACTCGGCCGCGGCGAGCTTGTCGCCGCGGACCTTGGTGATCTTCGCGTTGATGATGATCTGGTCCCCCGGGCGCACCGGCCGGCGGAACTTCACCTTGTCGGCGCTCATGAAGAACGCGGTCTTCCCGCTGTTGCCGGTGCGGCGGAGCATCACGATGCCCGCGGCCTGCGCCATCGCCTCGAGCTGCAGCACGCCGGGCATCACCGGATTCGCCGGGAAATGGCCGGTGAAGTAGGGCTCGTTGATGGTGACGTTCTTGATCGCGACGAGCTCGTCGTTGCCGATGAACTCCAGCACCCGGTCGATCATCACGAAGGGATACCGATGGGGGATGGTGTCGAGGATGCGCCGGACATCGAGGGAGGTCTCCGTCGGCAGGACGGTCGTCGGGCGCGCCTTGCGCTTGGGACCCTTGCGGCGTTCCTCCAGCTTGGCGGCGAGCGCCTTGGTCAGCTCGGCATTGATCGCGTGGCCGGGCCGCGTCGCGACGATGTGGGCCTTGAGCGGGAGTCCGAGCAGCGAAAGGTCCCCGATGATGTCGAGGATCTTGTGCCGCACGAACTCGTCCGCGAAGCGCAGCGGTTCCTTCGAGATGACCTTGTCCCCGCGAATGACCACCGCACAGTCCAGCGAGCCACCCTTGATCTTGCCCAGCTTGAGCAGCGCCTCGATGTCCTCGTAGATGGTGAAGGTGCGCGCCGCCGCCACCTGGGTCATGTAGACGTCCGGGTCCACCGTCAGTGAGAGGTGCTGGGTATGGATGCCGCGGTCGTCGGCGGAGGTGCAGGAGACCTTGAACTGGTCGCAGGGCAGCGCGATCACCGAGGAGTTGCCGCGGGTCACGGACACGGGCGCATCGAGCTCGAAGTATTCGCGGTCCGCCTCCTGCTCCACCGGTTCCCCCTGGAGGATGAGATTGACGAAGGGGCGGGCGGATCCGTCGAGGATGGGCGGCTCCGAGGCGTTCATCTCGACCACCGCGTTATCGATCCCGCAGCCGGCGAGGGCACTCAGCACGTGCTCGACGGTGTGGATCTTGGCGTGGCCGGACTGGATCGTGGTGGCACGGACGAGATCCGTGATGAGGTCGACCCGCGGCCGCAGCTCGGGGGTGCCGTGCAGGTCGAGGCGGCGGAAAACGATGCCGGAGCCCGCCGCCGCCGGCCGGAGGGTGAGCGTCACATTCTCCCCCGTGTGGAGCGCATTGCCTTGGATGGAGACCTCCCGCGCGAGGGTACGTTGCTTCATGTCTGGCTCATCAGCTTCCGGGCACCGGACCCGGCAGCGCAAGCGCGGAGATGCGCTGCCCGCGGCCTTGACAGCGGCGAAGCGCCCGCCCCACCCTTAAACCCTTTAACCCGCTCCCAACGTCCGCGCGACCCTTCCGTTATGCCCGCAGCCAACGACATCCGCAAAGGCCAAGTCATCAAGTTCAACGGTGAGCCCCACCTGGTGATGGAGACGCAGCACCGCACGCCCGGCAACCTCCGCGCGTTCGTGCAGATCAAGATGCGGAACCTCAGGTACGGCAAGGCGTTGGACCAGCGCTTCGCCTCCACGGACACCATCGAGGTGCTGCCGACCGACCGAAAGACGCTCGAGTTCAGCTACGCCGACCGCGGGACCTACGCGTTCATGGACAACGACACGTTCGAGCAGATCGAACTGACGGAAAGCCAGCTCGGCGACGTGAAGAACTATCTCGCCGCCGGCGGCAAGGTCGACGTGCTCTTCGTGGACGAGCGACCGCTCTCCGTCGACGTTCCGGCTGCGGTCGCCCTGAAAGTGATTGAGTCGGCGGATGGCGTGAAGGGCGACACCGCGAGCAACGTCCAGAAGCCGGCCAAGCTCGAGACCGGGCTCGTCGTCCAGGTCCCCCTCTTCATCAAGGAAGGCGAAGTGATTCGCGTCAGCACGGTCGACGGCAGCTACCTCGGCCGCGTCTGAGGCGACCGGCGCGCGGCGGGGACCCGGGGGCTTACACCACCCGGGCCCAGAGCACCTTCAGATAGCGGCTCTCCAGGCAATTGGAGTAGACCGGGTGGTCGGGGCCGGCTCCGGTCCGGTCGAGGAATTGCAGCCGGCGATCCTGCCGGTGAGCGGCCTTGATGACGTGCGCCTCGAAGTCCTCGAGGGAGAGCAGGCCGGAGCACGAGCAGGTGACGAAGATCCCTCCGGGCCGGACCAGGGAGAGGGCGAGCAGGTTCAGATCCTCGTACTTCTGACGCCCCTCCCAGTTCCCGTGGTCCTCGCGGGTGAAGATGAACTTGGGCGGATCGAGCACCACGACGTCCCACTTTTCCCCGTTGGCCTGCATCTGCCGGGCGTAGGCGAAGGCGTCCGCGTGGACGAGCTTGAGCCGGGCCTGGTTGAGGTTCGCGTTGCGCCGCGCCTGGGCGATCGCCACCTCGTCGAGGTCAACGCTGGTGACCTCGTCCGCGCCGCCGGTGATCCTGGCATTGAGCGAAAATCCGCCCGTGTAGCAGCAGAGATCCAGCACCCGGGCCCCGGAGGTGAAGCGCGCCAAGGCGCGGCGGTTGTCGCGCTGGTCGCAGAAGAAGCCGGTCTTGTGCCCCCCGGCGAAGTCCACCTCGTACCGCAGGCCATGCTCGCGAATGCGGACGGCGGCCGGGGCAGCCGCGTTCGTCTCCTTGAACAGGGAAGGCTTGATCCCTTCCAGACTCCCGAGGTCGTGGTCCACGTGGACCCGTGCATGGCGGGTACCGGCGAGCTCGTGCAGCAAGGGCAGCCAAGCCGGCAGTCGCTGGGCGATGCCGAGGCTGTAGACCTCGCACAGGAGCGTGTCCCCGTAACGGTCGACGGTGAGGCCGCTGAGCCCGTCGCCGTCCGAATTGATGAGGCGGTAGGCCTCGGTGGTCTCGTCGAGCCGGAAAAGGGTGCGGCGCAGTTCAACGGCCCGCCGGAGGGCGCCCGCGAAGTAGCCCTCGTCCACCGGTTCCGGGGAATGGCAGACCACGCGGAGGGGAATCTTGGCCCGGGGATTGTAGAGCCCCGCCCCGGCGGGCCGGCCCTGCTTGTCGAAGACGTTGACGAGGTCCCCGGGGCGGGCGTCGGGCGAGACCTGGCCGAGCAGGCGGGGAAAGATCGCCGGCTGGAAGGTGAAGTACTTCAGCTGGGCCCACGGGCGGGGCCAGCTGGAGCGATCAACGGGGGGCGACGGGGCGGCGGGTGGCTTATCCACCCGGCGAGTGAGGGCGACGGGGGCCCGGGGCGCCAAACAAAAAGCCGGGCCTGCCGGCCCGGCTCGACGCGAAAGGCGGTCCCGGCGGGACCTCAGGCGACGCGCTCGACGATCAGCGGCGGCGGCGTGGGCCGCTTGGGCGCGAGGCGGTAGGCGTTCTTGAAGTACTCCAACGCCTGTTCGAGCTTCGCCTCGTCGTTGTAGTGGATCATCATCAGGGGCTCGCCCTGCTTGACCTGCGTGCCAACCTTCTTGACCTCCGAGACGCCCACCGCGTGGTCCACCTTGCCGTGGTTTTCGTCCCTTCCCGCGCCCAGCAGGTGCACGCCGCGGGCGATCATCGCCGCATTGATGGTATGGACGTAGCCGCGCTTGGGCGCCGGGAGCTTACGGATGTGCCGCGCCGCCGGGAATTTCTCCGGGTGATCGATGTAGGCGGTGTCGCCCCCCTGCGCCTTGACCAGCTCCTTGAGCTTCTCGAGCGCGGAGCCGTCGGTCAGGTGGCGCTGGACTGTCTGCTTGGCCGAGAGGGTGGAACCCGCGACGCCCGCGAGCCGGACGATCTCCATGCCGAGTTTGAGGACGAGCTCCTTCATGTCCTCCGGGCCCTGGCCCTTGAGGAGCTGGATCGCCTCCTTGACCTCCAGCGACGTGCCGACGGTGTCCCCGAGCGGCTGGTTCATATCGGTCACCAGCGCCACGCACCGGCGTTTCATCGAGCGGCCGACGCGGGTCATCGAACGCGCCAGCTGCTTGGCCTGCTCCAAGTCCTTGATGAATGATCCGTTACCCCACTTGACGTCGATCACGAGACCCTCCGAGCCCTCGGCGAGCTTCTTGGACAGGACACTGCCGGTGATGAGGGGAAGGCTGGGGATGGTGCCGGTCTCTTTGCGCAGCTCGTAGAACTTGGCGTCGGCCGGCGCGAGGTCCTCCGTCTGGCCGATGATGGCCCCGCCGATACGGCCCAGTTGGGAGGAGAATTGCTCGGCGGACTGCTGTCCCTTGAAGCCCGGGATGGCGGCCAGCTTGTCGAGCGTGTTGATCACGTAGTCGTGCTCGACCCCGCACATCATCGGCACCACGACCCCGGAGGCCATCGCGAGGGGCACCAGCACCAAGGACGTCTTGTCGCCGACGCCCCCGGTGGAATACTTGTCAATCTTGGGCTTGGCGATGTGGGAAAGGTCGATTACCTCGCCCGAGAGCATCATTTCCTCGGTCAGATCGGCGGTCTCCTGGGCGGACATCCCGGAGAAGTAGATGGCCATCGCGAGCGCAGCCAGCTGGTGCTGGGGCATCTCGCCGTCCAGCGTGCTGTCGATGATGTAACGGATCTCCTCCTGCGTGAACTCACCCCCGTCGCGTTTCTTCTCGATCAGAAAATTGAACGACGGCTTGATGAAGCGGCGGGTAGGAATGTTGCGTTTGCTGCTCATGAAAGGAAAACAGGCGACCCCACCTTCCGGCGAGGCGGCGCCGGCGGCGGAAAATCGTTGAGGGAAGCAGCTTAAGCCCAAAAGTCGAGCCGAAACTCCCCCGGGGAAAGCCGCTCCGCCCTTGGCCGCCGCCCACCCACGCGCCCCACCGGGGACACGGATTTGCACTTGCCTCGGGCGGCCTCGCGCGGCCCTCTCGGGAACCCTCCCGCCCCGGCCTCCCTGCCCACGGCGGGCGTCTCGTCCCCTCCCAGTAAGCCACCGATGAACCCTCCCACCCGATCCCTCCGGGCCCGACCGGCCCGTCCCGTCCGTCTGGCCTGCCTGTTGGCCGCCCTCGCCACTGGCGCCGCCCTAAGCCTACCCGCGCCCGCCCTCGCGGCGGAGCGAGCCACCGCCGTGGGCGTCGTGAGCGGCATCGTCACCAACAAGGCCACCGGCAACGGCCTGATCGGCGCCCGCGCCGAGCTCCCCGCGCTGAACCTCTCCGCCTTGGTCGACCAGACCGGGCGCTACCTCATCAGCGGGGTGCCCGCCGGGACCCATGAGCTGGTCGTCTCCTACACGGGACTCGATACCCAGAGGGTAACCCTGACGGTCGGCGCGGGACAGACCGCGGTGCGAGACTTCGAGCTGACCAGCACCGTGCTGATGCTCGATACCTTCAAGGTCACCTCCGAAAAGGCCGGCCTGTCCTCGGCGCTCACCCAGCAGCGCAACGCGGACAATCTCAAGAACGTGGCCTCGATGGACGCCCTCGTCGACCTGCCCAACATGAACGCCACCGAGCTGGCGATCCGCCTCCCGGGCGTCGCCTTCGGCAATCCCGGTGACGAGGTCGTCGAAGTCATCAGCGTGCGCGGGATGGGGGCCGGGATGAGCTCCATCACCATCGACGGCGGCGGGATGTCCTCCTTCAGCGCCCAGAATCGCAACACCCGCATGACCGCATTCACGGGCGCGATGTTCGAGTCCCTGGAGGTGGTCAAGGGCCAGACGCCGGACAAGCCGGTGGACTCCCTCGGCGGCGGCGTGAATTTCAAGACCCGCTCCCCGCTCTCGATGCGCGAGAAGCGGCGGGTGACGCTGAACTTCACCGCGCGGATGGCGCCCTGGTTCACCGAGCAGGTTCCGCTCCGGGAACAGCGCCGGACGCACGCCCTGATGAACGCCTCGTACATCGAGAAGTTCGCCGTGTTCGGCAGCAAGACCGAGAACCTCGCCGTGTCGGTCAACGCCTTTTACTCCGAGAACGCCTTCGGCTTCTTCCGCACCCAGCGCGACTACCAGCAGACCAACGTGCAGCCGGCCTTTGTCTGGGACTACCGCACCACGGATAACTACAACAATCGCAAGCAGCGCAGCTTGAACACGAAGTGGGACTACCGCTTCGACCAGAACAACCTCATCAAGCTGAACCTGATCTACAACGACGCCCCCGAGCCGATGCGCCGCCAGTATCAGACGCGCGCCTTCGCCGGCAGCCAGACCACGGTGCCCAACGCCACCACGACCGGCGTGGTGCCGGGCTGGACCGACCGCATCACGACCATCCGCGCCGTTCCCACCGCCGCCAACGCGACCTTTTCCACGACTGCCCCGGCCCTGATCGACGTGACCTCCACGCTCATCAACCGCGACCAGCGGCTGCGCCACATGGATCTCGCGGGCGAGCACGTGCTCGGCCGCCTCGACATCGAATGGGCCGCCCTCTGGAGCCGCACCCGCTACCGGACCCTCGGCGCCGAAGCGGGACTGGTGAACCGCATCGGCAATGTGCCCTTCACCGGACTGGACGGCAACCCGGGCAACGCGACCAACAACATCCGGGGCCCGAACGGCGAAACCGGCGTCGGCTGGATCCTCGATCGCACCCAGAGCAACCTCTACCCGCGCTTCATCCAGAACGGCGGCTTGGACTTCACCAATCCCGCCAATTACCGCCCGTCGGTCAACGGCCTCACCTCGAACTCCGGCAACCTCGACATCGACCTGATCAAGGAGGCCCGGGCGCACTTCAAGTACAAGCTGCCCTTCGAGTCGTTCTCCGCCTTCCTCAAGAGCGGGGGCCAGGTCCGGGACCACACGGTTGAACTGGAGCGCCGCGGCCGCCGCTGGAGCTACCTCGGAACCAGCGCGCTGCCCACCGATCCCTCCATTCTCCTGTGGGACAAGGTCAAGACCGGCCGCAACATCCCGGTTTGGGACGCCGCGCCATTCATCCAGAACGGTCAGCCCACCAATCCCGCGCTGTGGCGCGAGGACGTCTACTTCCGCGAGCAGAACCGCCTCGCCAACTCGAACAAGGTCAATGAGGTCATCACCGGTTACTACCTCATGACCCAGGGCCGCATCGGCCGCACCGGCTTCCTCGCCGGCGTGCGGCGCGAGGTGACCGAGACCGAGGGTATCTCCCGGATCCGCGCGCGCGTGCTCAGCAACGCGGCGCAGCAGGCGGCCGACCCGATCGGCTCCGCCCAGCGGGATTACGAGGACGCCTACCTCAACAAGGGCAAGTACGGCCAAAACTTCCCCAGCATCCACCTCTGGCGCGACCTCACCGCCAACCTGAAGCTGCGCGGCGCGTGGACCACCGGCTTCGGCCGGCCTTCGCTCGCCAACGCCCTGCCGAACTTCTCGTTCAGCGACACCAACCAGACGGTGTCCATCGGCAATCCCGCCCTGCTGCCGCAGCAGGCCAAGAACTGGGACTTCAGCCTGGAGTACTACTTCGAGCCGGCAGGCAGCTTCTCGGTGGGCTGGTTCCACAAGGAGATTCGCGACTTCATCGTGGGCGGTCGCGAGACCGGCACGGTGGGCGTCGGCAACGACAACGGATTCGAGGGCCAGTTCGAGGGCTACCGGATCCTCCAGTCGATCAACGCGGGCACCGCCATCGCCCAAGGCTGGGAGTTCGCGTACCAGCAGCAGTTCCGCTTCCTGCCGGGCCTGCTCCGCACCCTTCGCCTGAACGCGAACATGACGCTGATCAACGCCCACGGCGACTACGGTGGCACCACCTACCTGTCGAACGGCCAGATCAACGGCTTCATCCCGCGCACCGGCAATGTCTCGGTCTCGTGGGATTACCGGAAGTTCGGCATCTCGATGAGCTACAACTACACGAGCCGGAGCATCCGGAATGCGTTCAACGTGGCCCAACCCTCGCGCAATCAGTACCTGACTGCGCGCGAACTGGTGAATATGAACCTCCGCTACCAGCTGCGTTCCAACCTCACGGCGACCTTCGGCGTCGCGAACCTGTTCAACACGCCGCAGATCTACTACCGCGGCATCCCCGACCAACTGGAAACGTTCCTGATGCAGGGCACTACCATTACGGCCGGCATCGAGGGCCGCTTCTGAACCTCAGGCCACCCCTCCAATGAAAAGACTGCTGCTCCTCCTCACCGCGGGCCTCGTCCTGAACGCCGCCGTGTTCGCCGCCGATCCCGAAAAGAAAGCGTCGAAGAAGGGCTCGGCGCCTGCGGCGAAGGCCACCGCCCCCTCGTCCGTGATCCACGTGGTCACGGTATCCTGGAAGGCCGGCACCACCCCGGAACAGATCAAGGCCGCCCTCGACGGCGCCCACCGGCTGCCCGCCGCCTACAAGGGGATCACGCGGGTGTGGACGAAGACCATCAAGGCGCAAGGGGACCGCACCCACGCCATCGTGATGGAATTCGCCAGCGAGCAGGCCTTGAAGGACTACGCCAACAGCGAAGCCCAGAAGGAGTGGTACAAGGCCTACCTGCCCATCCGCGAGCGGAGCACGACCTTCGACATCACCAACTGACCGCCGCCCGCTCCGCGCGGCCAGGTCACCCAGGCGCCCCTCCCGGGGCGCCTTTTTTTCGCCCCCGTCTCCCCGTCGACTGCCTCCGGAGTGCCTACAGTGTGCGTCCAATGTGCCTCCCATCCCGCCGCCAGGGAGCCCGGGGAGCCGCCGGAGTCGCCCCGCGGACTTTGACCTCCGGCGCGCGTTCCCCATCGTGGTCCGGATGAACCTCCGCCCGGCCCTGGCACTCCCGCTCTTCCTCCTGGCGACGTTCCTCGCCGGCGGGATCGGCTCCTGGGCCACGTTCGAGAATGTGCGCGCGTGGTATCCGACGCTCGTCAAACCCACCTGGAATCCCCCGGCGTGGGTCTTTGGGCCGGTCTGGACGACCCTCTACGTCCTGATGTCCGTCGCGGTCTGGCGCGTCTGGCGCCGGCACGCGGGCGCGGCCGCCGTTCGCCTGGCGCTGGCGTATGGCGGGCACCTGGGGCTGAACGCCCTCTGGTCCGTGCTCTTCTTCGGCCTGCGCAGCCCCGGGCTCGCCCTCGCCGAAATCCTCGTGCTGTGGGGCGTGCTGGCCGCCTTCCAGCGTCGGCTGTGGCGGGAGGACCGCGTCGCCGGGGTGCTCTGGGCCCCGTACCTGCTCTGGGTCAGCTTCGCCACCGTGCTCAACGCCACGCTCTGGTGGCTCAACCGGGGCTGAGCCCGCGGAAAAAGGATTGCGGCACGCGGCCGAAGGTTTCCATTCGGGGGCTTCCGGAGAACCGTTCCGTCCCCGTCCGTGATTCCGACGGGGGCACGGTGTCAACGGACCCACTTCTCCCCATGGTTTTCCCGCGCGTCGCGCTCCCCCGCCTGCTGCTCCTCGCCTGTCTGGGCCTCGCTCCGGCGGCGACCCGCGGGAACGACTACCAGCTCGGAGAAGTGGCGCGCGAGGACATCGTGGCCCCGGTCGCATTCCGGGTGGTGAACCCGGAGGCCACGGAGGCCCTCCGCCAGCGGGTGGCCCGGGAGGTGCTGTTCGTGCTCCGCTACACGCCGCAGGCGGGGCCCGAGGCGGAACGGGACCTTCGCACCCGCATGGAAACCGCCCGCACCCGCTTCCGGGAACTGCTGACGGCCGCACTCGGGGGCCGCACCCCGCAGGCCGCGGACGCAGGCACGATGCCCTACTCCCGCGTCCTGAGCCGGCTCGCGCGCGAGGAAGGCCGCGGCCTGCCGCTCGACACCCTCGCCCCCCGCTGGCTCAGCGGGGAAGCGGATGAAGCCCTCCTTGCCGAATGGCTCCGGCCGCTGCGCGACGTGATGGCGCAACCCATCCTCGCGTCCCGGGTGGACGACGGGCTGCCCTCCGGCCAACCGGTGCGCCTGGTCACGGTCCGCAGCCTCGACCAGGCCCCGACGCCCGCCGCGCTGGACCAGGCGGGACCGCCGGTCGCCGCCTCTTCCCTGCTGAGCGTCACCCGCGCGCGGCGCCTCATCGAAAGCCACTTCCCCGCGGACCAGCTCGAAGTCGGCCGGTACGTCGCATCGCACGTCCGGTTCAACGCGGTGCCGGACCCGGAGGCGACCGAGGCGTTGCGCGCGCGGCGGGTGGAGGGCGTCACGGCGAATGATTCCTTTGAGGCGGGCCAGCTGGTGGTGCGCCGCGGCCAGCGCATCGACCGGGCGGCGCTGGCCGCCCTCGCGGCGATGCGGGAGAAGAGCGTGATCGGCACCCTGCAGACCAAGCTGGCGGCGGAGCAGTCGGTGGCCGGCCGGATCACGCAGCAGACCTACTGGATCGCCGGGGGACTGCTGGGGGTCGGCGCCGTCCTCGCGCTCATCCTCTGGCGGTTGCGCGGGCGGCCGTCGACCGCCCTGGTAACGGCGGAAGGCGCCAACCTCACGGGCGGTGCCGGCGACGGCGTCTGGCGCGACCGGGCCCTCATCGCCGAGGGCAAGGCCGAGCGGGCCCAGCAGGCCATCCGTTCCGGGGTGATGGGCTGGATGCGGGAGCGGATCTTCCAGAACCTGTTTCGACAGCGGGAGCGCTTGCTGACCGTGCAGGAAAAGGCGGAGCAGGAAATGCGGGAACTGGAGCAGCGCCTCGGGCAGCTGCAGGCGCCCCTGCAGGAACGGATCCGCGCCTACGAGCGGCGGATCGAGGATTTGGAGCGCGAACTGGCGGACAAGGGCGAGGAGAATCGCCAGCTGATCGGGGCCCGGATCGATGTCGCCCGCCAGCAGCTCCGGATGGAGCGCGAGCGCGGTGGATTCGGGGCGAATTAAGCCCTCCATCCCGGCGGCCTCCGCTTGAAGGCCAGCGCCGGGATCAGGACCGGGCCACGGCGGGATTGCGGCGGCCCGTCTCCTCGACCTTCAACGCTTCCTCGTAGCAGGTGACGGCCTCATCGAAGCGCTTCAGCCGGTTGCATACCCCGCCCTTGAGCAGATACGCGAGCGTGAGGCCCGGGTTCAGCTCGATGGCACGATCGTAACACCGCACGGCACCCTCATCCTGCCGCAGCCGCTCGAGGGCGGACCCCTTCTTGACCCAAGCTTCGGCATGATTGGGGTCGAGCTTGAGAATCTCCTCGAGGCAATTCAGGGCCTCCTGGGCCCTGTTCGCCTTGAGCAGCCCCTGGGCCTTGGCGAGCAGCACTCCCACCCACGCGGACTGGTCGGAGGCCCGTCGCGCGGCGTCGGTCTCCGCGACCAAGTTCGTGGTGCTCGACACCGGACCGGCGCCGACGGCCGGGGTGGCAGCCTGCTCCAGCGCGTTGATGCGGCGCTCTATCCGGTCAACCATCGACAGGAGGCGCTGATTGGAGGAGTTCACGACCTGCTCGGCTGGTCCCGCTTCAATTCCCGGGGTGAGCAGGCCGGTGGGCTTCGGGGCGGGCAGTTGCGCGCGAGCGAGGGCCGAATCGTGGAGGCGGTTGATCGCCCGCAATTGCAACCAGGGGGAAACCAACACGACCAGGAGACCGGCGGCCGCAAGGCCACCGACCCCCCAGAGCAGGGTCCGGTAATTGCGTTCCATCTCGAGCCGTTCCCGTTCCCGCTCGGCCTGGGTGCGCTGGAGTTCCGCCCGTTGGGCGGCGCGCTCCGTCTCCATCGCGGAGCGCAGGCCCTCCAGCTTCGCGTTGAGCGCCTCTGATTCCTGCCGGGATCTCGTCTCGGCCTCGAGCCGCGCGTTCACCGCGGACAACTGGGCCGCATGCAGCTGATCGCGCGTCAGCAACAGGGACTTGAGCAACTCCGCCGCGGAGATCTCCTCCGCACCCGTGGACCGGGCCGGCGCGGGATCCGCGGCGTGCGCGGCGAGGCCGAACAAAGCCAGCGCCAGCAGAAGGCGGAACCGGCAGGGCGCGGGGGACGGGAACTTCATCGCGTGCGCGGGACCGTGCGGTCCGCCAACGAGCGTGTCAAGGGATGCTCCCGCTCGCCGTGGCGGGGCGCGCCGCGGGACCGACATCCTCGGGGCGGAGCGGGCGCGCGGCGACGGGCGCCGGGCTGACCTCGTCCGCCCCGGCGTCCGGACGATCCCCGCGGGGCTGCCCGTCCAGATCAACCTGGAGGAAGGGGAATGCGCGGTCCCCCGCGTCGAGGAGCGGGCTGCCCGGCCCGGGCCGTTGGATCCCGTCGGCCGCCGGCTGCAGCTGCAGGTTGCCGCGGGTGAAGCCCTCGGGCGGCATCTGTCCCGGGCTCACGCGCGGCGCGAGGAAATTGCCCTTCCACACGGCTCCGGCGTAGGGACCGTCGATCCGGGCGACCGTCGTGCCCCCCTGGAACACGTTGTGCGCGACGGTGATGTTGCGGGCGCCGAGGCGCTCCCCCGTCGCCCGGGCGAGCTGGAGATGCGTGCGGTTGTCGACGAAGGTGTTGTAGACGATCGCGCAGTCATCCGGCCGGTCCATCGAGGCGGCGGGCGAATCCGGGGCGGCCGTCGCGACGGTGCCATTGCCGAGGGAGATCCCCGCGTAGTTGGACTCAAAGTAATTGCCGTGGATCCGGTGCCGGTCGCCGAAGATCCGCAGCCCCTCCGTGCCGCGGAGAAAATTGCCGTAGAACTCCACCTCGTTGCCGTGGCGGAGGTCGACCTGGGCCGTGGGGCTCTCGCCAAACGTGTTGTGCCGATAAACATTCCCGGAGGCGCGATTGGAGACGAGCCGGGTCTCGCCGCGCGCCCGGAGGAATAGGTTGTGTTCGACCAACGCGCGGCCGACGGAAAGCCCGGTCACACTCAGCCCGACGCGCAGCATCTCGGAGGGGGCACCCAGGGGGGCGGCGAAGTCGCGGAAGAGGTTGTGGTGGATCCAGGTGCGCCGGGCCACCTGGCGTCCCACGCCACCCACCGCGAGGAGCGCCCCGGTCGTGGTCTTTTCCGCGAACTCATTGTGGTCCACCTCGACGTCGTCCCCGGTGATCGACAGCATCACGCCGTCGCCTTGGCAGCGGAACAGGTTGCGGGTGATCCGGATATGGCGGGCGCCCGCCGCGACGCTGAAGCGGCCCGCGGCATGGGTGAGACGGAAGCCGCGGATCACGATGTGCTCGGCGGATTCGCCGATGACGATCCCGTGGCTGCCGGTCAATTCCGCCCCTCCGACATTCTCGGCCTCGATCACCAGGGGGCGCTCCGCCGTGCCGCCGGAGCGCACCGCAATGGAGGCGTCGAGCTGGTGCACGCCATCCCGGAGCTGGATGCGGGCGCCGGGCACGGCGCGGCGGAGCGCTTCCCGGAGGGCGGCGGGCGAATCGACCCGATGACGCTGCTCGGCGGCGGCGAGCAAGCCGGGCAGGACCAGGAGGAGCAGGAGTCGCGAAGGGAGTTTTTCCATGGGCGGGGAGGCGGCGAAAGAGGCAAGATACGAAGCGCATCTCGGCTGCCCCCGCCAGGGACCCGCAGCCAAGCGCGGCAGCGCCCGCGTTGTCAACGCGGGCACTTCTTCGGCACTGGGCTTGAAGCGCAGGAGCATTCCGCCCTTACTAACCGCCAGCGAACTGCAACCCCACCCCGAACCATGCCCTGCCGTACTTTTCCCGCACCCTCGCCCCGACGCTCCACCCATTTTGTCCCACGGTTCACCGGGTTGCTGCTGATCCTGCTGAGTGCCGCGGGCGCGCTGGCGCAGACCAGCACGGGGGTCATTGAAGGCCGCATCGTGAATGCCCGGACCGGGGAATTCCTCGAGGGGGCGCGCGTCCGGCTCGGCCCGGGCGGCGTGGAGACCTTCTCCGATTCGGGCGGCTTCTATCAGTTGGCCCCCGTGCCGGCCGGACCACAGCAGGTCTCGGTCTTCTACACCGGCCTGCCGGCCATGACCCTGCCGGCGCAGGTGACCGCGGGCCAACCGACGCGGCTCGACGTTTCCCTCGGAGCCAGCGCGGTGCAATTGGATGCGTTCCGGGTGGCCACGAGCCGGGAGATGGAAGCCTCCGCGCTCGCCATCAACGAGCAGCGCTTCGCCTCGAACATCAAGAATGTGCTCTCGACCGAGGAGTTCGGCAACGTCGCCGAGGGCAACGTCGCCGAGTTCCTGAAGTTCCTGCCGGGCGTGACCATCGACTACACCGGGGGCAACGCGCGCGAAATCTCCATCAACGGCGTGCCGGCGGACAATGTGCCCGTGACG
Source organism: Opitutaceae bacterium (assembly GCA_049428505.1). Lineage (GTDB taxonomy): Bacteria > Verrucomicrobiota > Verrucomicrobiia > Opitutales > Opitutaceae > ER46. The sequence continues at coordinate 21,258 of JBMTAG010000054.1, forward strand.
CTCGACGGCTTCAGCATCGCCTCGGCGCCCGGGGCGGCCACGGGACGCAGCGTGCAGTCGGACATGATCTCGATCAACAACCTCTCCCGGATCGAGGTCGCCTACTCCCCCACTCCCGAGTCACAGGGTTCCGCCCTGGCCGGCTCGGTGAACATGGTGCCGCGCAGCTCCTTTGAGCGCGCCCGGCCGGTGTTGAACACGAGCGTCTACGTGATCCTGCGCGACAACGCCCGCGACTTCCACAAGGTGCCCGGGCCGAAGCCGAGCCCCACGCGCAACGTCCACCCCGGCTTCGATTTCTCGTACGTCGCGCCGGTCAACGCCCGCTTCGGCTACACCCTCTCCGCCGGCACCTCGACCAATTACTCGCCCCAGGACAACTCGACGATGACCTGGCGCGGGGTTCAGTCCGCCACCAACGGCACCGCCTTCCCCCACACCACGCCCGGCAACCCCTACCTTTCCCAATACCTGATCCAGGATGCCCCCAAGGTGACCACCCGGCGCTCGGTCGGGTTCAGTCTCGATTTCAAGGTGACCCCGCGCGACCGCCTCACGCTCGGCTTCCAGTACTCCTCGTTCGACGGACAGTACATCGTCTCGAATCTCACCTTCAACGTCGGCGCCGTGGCGCCCGGAGCCTTCAGTCTCGACCAGACCCGCGGCACACCGGGAGCCGGGGTGCTGACCTCGGCGCATCAGGAGCGGAACCGTTTCAACCGGACCCGGATGCCAACGATCGTCTGGCGCCACGACGGGCCCGTCTGGCGCGGCGACCTCGGCTTCGGCTATTCGCTGCAGGACGACGGCAATCCCGATCTCCGGCAGGGCTACTTCCGCAATGTCACCCTGCAGCGTACGAACGTGACGATCGACTTCAGCCGCATCTTCTACCTGCGGCCGGGGGAGATCGCCGTGCGCGACGGCGCGACCGGCCAGCCGGTGGACCCCTACGCGCTGGGGACCTACGCGCTCGTCTCGACCACGACGCAGGATGACGTGAACGTCGACCGCCAGCGCTCGGCCTACGGGAGCCTGCGGCGTGCCTTCGGCACTCGGCTGCCATTCGCCCTGAAGGCGGGCTTCGATCTGCGCCAGAGCATGCGGGACCTCCGGGGCGGCACGGGGACCTTCAACTACGTCGGCCGCGACGGCCGCGGCAGCACGGGGCCGGTGGGCGACGATTCCCCGTTGCCGTTCTTCGACCCCATTTACTCCGCGCGCATCCTGCCCTTCGGCTTTCCTCGGCTCGAGACCCCGAGCAACCGGAAGGTTTATGAACACTGGGTGGCCAATCCCGGCCAGTTCACCCAGAATGCCAACACCGTCTACCGCAACAAGGTCGCGGCCTCGCGCCGCTCCGAGGAGCTGATCTCCTCCCTGTACCTCCGCGGCGACCTGGGCCTGCTGCAGAATCGGCTCAAGCTGATCGGCGGACTCCGCGCGGAGCAGACCAACGTCACCGGCGAGGGCCCGCTGAGCGACCCGACCCTCAATTACCAGCGGGACAGCCGGGACCAGATCCTCCGCGGGGCCAACGGCGCGCCGCTGCTCATCGTGCCGACGAGCAATGCCCTCGGCGTCTCCCAGCTGACCTACCTCGATCGCGGGGCCCGCTCCGAAAAGGAGTACCTGCGCACCTTCCCCAGCCTCAATGCGAGCTACAATCTCCAGGAAAACCTGATCGTCCGCGCCGCCTACTACCACTCGGTCGGCCGACCGAACTTCATCCAGTACTCCGGCGGGTTCACGCTGCCCGATACCAGCAACCCGCCGACCGCCGGCAACCGCCTCACGCTCAACAACGCCGCGATCAAGGCTTGGAGCGCGCGGACCGTGAACGTCCGCCTCGAGCGTTATTTCGAGGGCGTGGGCCAGATCTCCGTCGGCGCGTTCCGCCGCACGATCGACGACTTCTTTGGGGCAACGGTCTTCGCCCCGACGCCCGAGTTCCTCGGCCTCTACGGCCTCGATCCCGCGGAGTACGGACCTTACGACGTGGCGACCCAATACAATGTGCCCGGCGTCGTCCGCACCGAGGGCATCAACTTCAATTACAAGCAGTCCCTCACCTTCCTGCCCCCGTGGGCGCGCGGCGTGCAGGTATTCGCCAACGGCAGCGCCCAGCGCGTGCTGGGCGACGAGACCATCTCCTTCGCCGGCTTCGTGCCGCGCAGCGGCAGCTGGGGCGTGAGTTTGACCCGCCCCCGCTACAACGTGCGGCTGAATTGGAACTACCGGGGCCTCGCCCGGAACAACCGCCTGAACGGCGCGAGCATCGAGCCCGGCACCTTCAACTGGACCTCCAAGCGCCTCTACTTCGACGTCGTCGGCGAGTTCCAGCTGGGGAGGCGGATCGCCTTCTTCTACAACTTCCGCAATGTGGGCGACGCCACCGAGGATGTGAAGATCTACGGTCCGAGCACGCCGTCGGTCGCGCGGTTCCGGCAACGAATCGACTACGCGTCCCTCTGGACCATCGGCCTGAAGGGCACCTTTTGAGCCGGCCGGCCGGCCGGCGGCTTGCGCCGCCGAGGCCGCGCGCGTAATCGACGCGCGTGTCCAACTCCGCCCTGCCCGCCCCGCTCGCCGCCCTCCCCGGCCGCACCCCGGATCTCGTCGCTCAACTCGAGCGCTGGGCCAATGTGAATTCGGGCTCCGGCCACCGCGCCGGGCTCGACCGGATGCGCGCCGTGCTCCGGAAGGATTTCGCCGCCGCCTTCCCTGGGGCAGTGATCGAGGAACCGTCCTGCCCGGGAACGGCGGCGGCCCTCCGCCTGCGCCTCCGCCCCGGGGCGCCCGTGCAGGTGCTCCTGAGCGGCCACTTCGACACGGTCTACGAGGCCGACGACCCATTCCAGGCCTGCACCCGCCCCGACGCCTCCACCCTGCGTGGCCCCGGGGTCATCGACATGAAGGGCGGGATTTTGGTGATGCTCGCCGCGCTGATCGCCCTCGAGGCGTCCGGCCCTGGCGACCGCCTCGGCTGGGAGGTGCTGCTCACGCCGGATGAGGAAACCGGCTCCCACGGCAGCCGCAGCCTGTTCACCGAGGCCGCCGCCCGGCACCACCTCGGCCTCGTCTTCGAACCCGCGCGCGTCAACGGGGACCTGGTGCGCTCCCGCAAGGGCACCGGCGGGATCACGGCCACCGTCCACGGCCGGGCCGCGCACGCGGCCAAGGTGCCGAACGACGGCCGCAACGCGATCCTCGCCCTCGCCGAGTTCCTCCTCGCCGCCAGCCGCCTCCCGGCCGAGCTCCCCGGGGTGCTGGTCAACGTCGGCAACATCCGGGGCGGCGGCCCCGCGACCAATGTCGTGCCCGATCTGGCGGCGGCCGAACTCGACCTGCGCGTCACCACCGCCGCCGACCGCGACGCCCTGCTGCGGCGCCTCGGGGAACTCGCGGGCGAGATCAACCGGCGGGAGGGCCTCCGGCTGGAGCTGACCGGGGGGTTCAACCGCCCGCCGAAGGAGTGCGGGCCGCGCGAGGAACGCGCGTTCGCCGCGGGGCGCGCCGCCGCCGCCACGGTCGGGCTGCCCCCCTTCGATTGGGTGCACACCGGCGGCGCCTCGGATGGCAACTTTCTCTCCGCCGACGGCCTGCCCAACCTCGACGGCCTCGGACCGATCGGCGACCACCTGCACAGCAGCCGCGAGTTCATCCGCACGGCTACGATCGCGCCCCGGGCCCAGGTCGCGGCGCTCTTCCTGCTGCAGCTCTCCCGGGGCGAGATTACCCTCGGGTGAGCCCCCCGGGCCTCAGGCGTCTCCGCCGGCGGACGGCGGCGGCGCGGTCCGCAGGAGCACCACCGC
>JBMTAG010000055.1:0-24410 GCA_049428505.1 Opitutaceae bacterium
CCGCCCGGAGCCCCTCCCCCCGCATCCGCACCGGAGGCGTTGCTGTAGGAAAAGCCGTCGCGATTGTCGAACGCCGCGACGCCGTCGACGAAGTATCCGATCGCGCCCAGGGGAGTAAGGGACTTGTTCACCGGGATGACCGGCGAACGCGGGAGCCGCGCCAGGACTCCGCTGTTCACGGGAAAGGAGGGGAAGTCCTGCGTGCGGGCCGCGTTCCCGTACCAGGGGCCCATCACATGGGTGCCGAGGCCGGTCGTGCGCAGGTAAACCCAGTTCGCCGAGGACAAGACCTGCACGATGCCGGCGTAACTGGGCGTGGACTGCGCGGTCGCCCCCCGCGACCAGGTGGTGACGGTCGCACCGGCCGCCCGCGCGGCGTCCGACGTGTAGAGACGGGCGTAACGGCGGGTGTCGGCGTGGAGCCACGAGTCGAGGCGGGGATCGGCAGCCCGCGCGCCAGCGTGGGCGAGGAGGATTCCCGTCAAGGCGACGGGCAGGAACCATGGTTTCATAGGGGACGGCACGGCCCGATTTGATCCGACGCGGGTAAAGCGAATATGTCCGCGGCGGGCCGGAATGTGAAGCCAACGTTAAGGCGGGCCCCTCCCGCGGAGCCGCGCCCGGCCCCACTGCCGGCCACTAAAAACACCGGTCCCCCAGAGGACGGTCGCCCGCGGCCCGCCGCTAGGCCCGGCGCAGCCAGCGGGCCAGGCGCTGGCGGAGTTCGGCGCGCGCGCGATCCAGCCGGCGCTCCACCGCCTTCGGGGACGCACCGACGATCGCGGCGATCTCGGCCTGGGCGAGCTCCTCGTATTCAAACAGCACCAGCGCCTCGCGCTGGTCGGCGGGCAGGGCGGCAACGGCGGCGCGGACCGCCTCCGCCCGTTCGGACGCCTCGAGCTCCTCCGGCGTTCCGCCGCCCCCGGCTACCGACAAGTGGCCGGACCACGCGTCGAGGGAAATCACCGGCCGGCGACGCCACCAGCGGAGCCGGTTGCGGGCAAGGTTGACGGCCAGCGCCAGCATCCACGGGCGGAACTCGGCGCCGGGCCGGAACCGCTCGCGCTGCTGCCACAGCCGCACGAAGGCCTCCTGGGCCAGTTCCTCCGCCTCCGCGGCGTTGCCGACGAGCCGGCCGATGACCGCCTTGACCGGGCGCTCCCAGCGCTCCATCAGCCGGCCGAGCGCGGCCTCGTCGCCTTCCCGCACGCGGTCCATCAGCTCCCGATCCTCGGCGGCCGGCGAACCGTCGTCCGGGGACGCGGAAGCCGGCGCCGGGGAAGCGGAGACCGGGCTCACGGCGCGAGGCGCACGGTGGGCGCCGCCTCGTGCGTGTGGCCGCGGATGCGCGGGAGGACGAGGGCCAGGTAACGCTCGCCCTGTGCCGGCTCCATCAGGGCGGCGACCTGGCGGAAGTGGGTCGTCATCGCCGCCACGCAATGGGCCTCCAGCGCCGCCACCTCGGCCGGAGGCGCGGAACGCTCCCGGGCGGCGACGATCGCCGCGCAGTGCGCGCTGCACTCGATGCTGAATTCCTCGTGCAGGCGCGTGACCGCCGCGAAGCGCGCGTCGTCGAGTTTGAACTCCACCTGGAGCCACGCAAGGGCATCGCCCTCCCGCGCGGCCACTCGCAACGCCCGATCGCCGCTGACCAGGTACGCGACGCCGAAGGCTCCGGCCGCCACGGCGACCGCGAGCGCGGCGGTGAGGAGGAAATTGCGCATCGCGCGGCGACCGGACTAGCGGACGGGGGCGAGGAGCCGGGCATCGAGGCCCGCCACGTAGGCCGCGGCCAGCCGGTCCCGGTCCTCGGCCACCCGGGCGCGTGCGCTCCCGTGGCCGCCCACCGCGCCCGCCGCCAGGGACACCAGCACGATTCCGAGAACGGGCCCCGTCCTGCGCCGCGCAAAAACGAGCCACGCGGCGGCGGGCCGGGCGGGAGCGAGCCGAGCCCGGACCGCCGCCCGGAAGGCGGGGTCGGCCGGAGGATTCAGCCGCCAAGCGGCCAGCAGGGCAGGAAGGGGGTCGGGCGTTTCTGGCATGACGACATGTACCTATACCCCATCGGGCGCCAAAACCCCCGCAAATTCTCCCCCGGGCGAATCCGCGGATTTCCCGGGGGATTTCCACCGCCCGGGGTTAATGCCCGTGAAACCACCCATGAAACTCCTCCTCCCCACCCTCCTCCTCGGCGCCGGCAGCCTCTTTGCCGCCGCCGCCAAGACCGACGCCGAGATCATCGCCGCCGCCCGCAAGGCCTACCCCCTGAAGACCTGCCTGGTCTCCAACGAACCCCTTGGCAGCATGGGCGAAGCGGCCGGCTACATCCACCGCGCCCCGGGCCAGGCAGACCGGGTCGTGTTCTTCTGCTGCGAGGGCTGCGGCGAGGACTTCAAGGCCAGCCCCGCCAAGTTCCTCGCGAAGGTCGATGCAGCCGCAGCCGCCGCGGCGAAGTCCGGCAAGAAGGGCTGACCATGACCGTCCGGACCGCCCTCGCACTGCTGTTGGCCCTGGCCGGGCCCGCGAGGGCGATGCCCGGAACGGACCTCGGCGCCGCCCTAGCTGCGGCTCCGGGACTCGCCGCCGCACGCCACCGGCTCGATGCGGCCCAGATCCGCGCCGGCGCCCGCGGCCGGCTCGCGGACCTCGAACTGGAAGCGATGGGCAGCTCCATCCGGGACCCCGGAGTCGGTGGCCGGCGCGAGGCTTACGAACTGACCGTGCGCCAATCCTTGCCTCGGCCCGGGGAACGCGCCTCCGACCGCGTCCTTGGGGCGACGGCAACGCGCCTCGCGGAGGCCGAATTGGCCCTCGCGGCCGCCGACCTCGCCGCCACGGTGAGCGGACTCCTGGCCGACGCCACCGCCGCGCGCGAACGCGCCGCGGTCAACCTCGGCCTCATCACGCGGCTCGAATCCGCCCTCGCCGGGCTGGAGGCACGTCTGACCGCGGGCGGCAATCCTGGCCTGGTGGAGCGACTCGGGCTGCAGTCGCGCCGTACTGCGCTGCGCCTCGCGGTCGCCGAGGACGAGCGCGCGGCCGCGGACGCCGAGGCTGAAGCCCGCGCCCGCCTCGGCCTCGCCCCGGACGCCCCGCTGCCCGCCTTCGCGGCGCCGGATCCGGCATCCATCCTGCCCGCCGAAACCGCCGCCGCCGCCCTCGCCCGGGCCCGCGCCGAGGACGCGGAGGCAGCGGCCCGGTTTGCCCGCGTCAGCACCGCACCGGCCACGGCGGTCGGACTCCGGATGGAGCGCGAACGCATGGGCTCCGGTTTCCTGCACGCCGTCGGCCTCGTCCTCTCCACGGATCTGCCCACCCGGCGCAGCGCCGCCGCCCGCGCCGAGGCTCGCGCCGCCACGGCCGAACGCCAGGCGGCGCAGAGCGACGAGGACGCCAGCCGCCGGCTCGCCCGCGCCGATCTTGAACACGTGGCCCGCGCCGCCGCCTTCGCGGAAAAAGCCCGCCGGCTGGCGGCGGAGATCACCGGCCGGCTCGAGGCCGAACACGAGGCCGTCAACCGCGCCTTTGCCGCCGCCCGCCCCGGCCAGGATTCCGCCGTGCTGCACGCACTCGACATCCTGGATCGCACGACGGGCGCCCGCCTCCAGGTCATCGCCGCGGAGACCGCCCTGCGCGTCCGCCAAGCCGCCCTGTGGCGCCACGCGCCGCCCGCCCAGCTCCTCGCCGCGCTCACCCGCGGCCCCACCCCCTGATGCGCCACATCCTTCTCTTCCTCGCCTGTTTTGTCGCCGGAGCGGCGGCCACGCTCGCCGTGCGCACCGCGCGCCACCAGCCGCATCCCGTCTTGCCTCCGCCGGCCGCAACGCCGGCGTCCTTCCCGGCCGGGGCACCCGCGAACATCGCCCACGGCACTCCGATCAACACGACGTGCGCGATCTGCGGCATGCCGGTCGACCCCCGCCTCCCGACCGCCTCTTACCAAGGCAAGACGATCGGCTTCGGCTGCCGGATGTGCCCGCCCAAGTTCCAGGCCGATCCCGACCGTTACGGGCCCGCCTTTCTCGGCGCCAAGCCGCCGGCCCCCTGAACGATGCGCTGGCCACCTCTCCTTTCCGCCGGCGCGGGCCTTGCCACCGGCGTGCTGCTCCTGACGTTGCTGCCCGAGGCCCTGCTCTTCGCTCCCGCCCCGGCACCCGACATCGCGGCCGACACCGGCACCCGGTATGCGTGCCCGATGATGGACTTCATCGCACGCCGCCCCGGCGACTGCCCGGTCTGCGGCATGCGGATGGCCCCGGTCGAGGCCGGTGAACTCAACCGCGAGCAGCAGGACCGGATGGGATTGGAGCTGGTCCGCGTCATCGAAGGTCCCGCAACCGTCCTCGTCCGCGCCCACGGCATCGCCCGCTATGACGAGCGGACGTTCCAGGCCGTGGTGCCCCGCGTCGCGGGCCGCGTCGTCCGCCGGTATCCCGCCGCGCTGCACCCCGGCACCCTTGTCCGCGCCGGCGACCCGGTCATCGACCTGTTCAGCCCCGAGGTCTTCGCGGCACAGGGCGAGCTCGCCGCCGCCCTGAAGCTCGCGGATGCCCACGCGATCCACGCGTTGGTGGAGCGCTTCCTCCGCTGGCAACTGCCGTCCGTGGCCCAGGCGGTCATCGCCGGCGGTGCGCCGGTGGATACCGTGACCCTCGCGTCGCCGTACGCCGGCGTGGTGCTCCCCGGAGGGCCGGGCAACGCAGGCTTGCCCGAGGTGGGCACCGAGCTGGCGGCCGATGCCGTCCTCCTCCGGCTGGCGGACCCCGAGGCGCGCATCATTGCGCTGCAGGTGCCGGAGACCCGGGCCCGCTGGCTGCGGGCCGGGCAGACCGTCGTCCTCGCGACCGAGGACGGACACGGAACGGCCCCGCCCCCCGCGCAGGTCGCATGGATCGCACCAACGCTCAACCCGGACCTGCGCGCCCGCGAGGTGCACCTGCACGTGCAGGCCGTGGACGATCGCCTTCCGCCAGGCAGCGTCGTCGAGGCCCGCCTCAGCGCCTCCCTCGCCCCCGACCTCACCCCGGCGGATCCGACCCGTCCGGAAACGGCCGGCCGTTTCACCCTGGTGCCGCGGGCCGCCCTGCTCTCCACCGGCGTGCGCCACGTCGTCTGGCGGGTGGCCGCAAGGCTGCCCGACGGACGAATCCGCCTCGAACTCGCGCCGGTGGCGCTCGGCCCACGGCTGGAGGCGGAGGACGGGGGCGACTTTTACGTCGTCCGCCACGGGGTCCGGCCCGGTGACGAGGTCGCGGCGCGCGGCGCATTCCTCATCGACAGTCAGGCGCAGCTGGCCGGCCAGCCGAGCCTGCTCTTCCCCGCGGGCCTGCCCGTCACGGGAACGCCTTCGGCGCCCTGAGCCGCCCGCGTCTTCCGCGGCCCCCGATGCTTGCCACCGTCATCCGCCATCCCTTCCTGACCCTCGGCGCGGCCCTCGCGCTCGCCTGCGCGGGCCTTTGGGCGTGGCGCGGGATCCCGGTGGACGCGATTCCGGACCTGAGCGACAATCAGGTCATCGTCTGGGCCGAGTGGCCTGGACAGAGTCCGGAAGACGTGGAGCGGCAGGTGACGTCGCAGCTGACCCGGGAACTGCAGGGCCTGCCCGGGATCGTCACCGTGCGCGGCCTCTCGCTGTACGGCGCCGGCTACGTCTACCTCATCTTCGAGGAGAGGCGGGACCTCTACGCCTGCCGCAATCGCGTGCTCGAGCGCCTGGGCCAGCTGGGCAACCTGCTGCCGCCGGGCGTGGCGCCGCGGCTCGGGCCGGACGCGACCGCGATGGGGCAGGTCTACGCCTTTACCCTTCAGGGGCCCCGCGACGTGGAACAGCGCCGCCGCGTGCTCGACCACCTGGTGACCCCGGCGCTGCGGGGCGTCCCGGGCGTGGCCGAAGTCGCCCCCGCCGGGGGCGTCGTGCGGGAGTTCCAGGTGGACTTTGATCCGACGCGCCTGGCCGCCCGGGGATTGACCGCGGAGGACCTGGTGGCGGCGTTGCAGGGCGCCGGCCGGGACACGGGGCTGATGAGCGTAGAGCGGGCGGGCGTGGAGACGATGCTGCGCGGCGCCGGCTTCCTCCGGGCCGAACGCGAGCTCGAGGACCTCGTGGTGCGCGCCGACACCGGCACCGGCGCGAGCCTGCGCCTCGGGGACCTCGCGCGCGTCACCCTGGGAGGCCAGGTGCGCCAGGGTTTGCTGGCGGACGCGGACCAGGAGCACGTGGGGGCGATCGTCGCCCTGCGGGTCGGTGCGGATCCCCGGACCGTGATCGGGGCCGTCAAGCGGCGGCTGCACGAACTGAGTCCGGCCCTGGCCGCCGAACGGCTCACGGTACGCCCGTTTTATGACCGGACGCCGCTGATCCGAGAAACGACGGCGACCTTGACGGGCACGCTGGTCGAGGCGGTGCTTACCACCGTGGTGGTGGTGGCGGCGTTCCTGCTGCACGCACGCGCGAGCCTCGCCGTCGCGGTCAGTCTGCCCCTCGGAATGTTGTTCACCTTCGTGGTGATGGCGGCCGCGGGGGTGGGTGCGAACATCATGAGCCTCGCCGGCATCGCGATCGCGATCGGCGTGATGGTCGACTTCGGGATCATCGTCACCGAGAACATCACCCAGCATCTCACGGACCTGCAGGGCCGCTGTCGTCGGGAAGGCCGCGCGATGCCGGTGTCGCCCTTTGATCCCGAAATCACGGACGCCGTCATCGCGGGAGCGCGCGAGGTCGCGCGGCCGCTGCTGACCGCTGCGGCCACCACGGTGATCGGATTCCTTCCCGTCTTCGCCCTTGAGGACCAGGCCGGCCGCCTGTTCGAGCCGTTGGCGCTGACGAAGTCCCTCGCCATCAGCGGGGCGGTGCTCGCGGGCGTGCTGGTGGTGCCGGTCCTGTGCCGTCTACTGCTCCCGCCCTGGCAGGTGCGCCGCCCGGTGCTGCTCGGCTTGGCCGGGCTGGCCGGCGGCGCCGCCTGCGGGTGGTTCCTGCGGGACGGCTGGCGCCTGCCGCTGGAACACGGGCGCTGGGCGGTGACGGTGCCGGGCTGGCTTTTTGGCCCCGTCTTCGGGGGAGTGGCGGCGGCACTCATCTGGCGGCTCGGTCGCGAACGGTTGGTCAACTACGAGGAGAATCCGGCCAGCCGCGCGATCCATACGGCCTACGAGTGGGCCTACGCCCGGCTGCAGGGCCACCGCGGGCTCTTCACCGCCGGCCTCGTCGCGCTCGCCGGCGGCGGGTATCTCGCGGGGCTGGGTTGGCCGGTCCTGCGCTGGCCCCTGGACCGGGTCTTTTCCGCCGCCGGCGCGGATCTCGCCCTCACCACGCTCGACCGCACCCTGAGCCGCTGGTTTCCCGGGGTGGGCTCCAGTTTCCTGCCGCCGCTCGACGAGGGCAGCCTCCTGTTCATGCCCTCGCTGCCCGCCGCGGCCGGGCTGGGCGAGACGCAACGGGTGATGCTCGCGCAGAACCGCCGGATCACGGCCCTCCCCGAGGTCGCCGGCGTGATGGGCAAGCTCGGGCGCGCCGAGACCGCCCTCGATCCCGCCCCGCTCGGGATGATCGAGACCGTGGTGGTCCTGCGCCCCTACGCGGACTGGCCCCGGCACGAGTTCATCCGCCCGGACGGCGCCCGCGAACTGCGGCCCCGGACGCTCGCCGAGGTGCGCGCCGCACTCGCCGCCGCCTCCGATCTGCCCGGCGTGGCCCCCAGTTGGCTCCAACCGATCGAGACGCGGGTCGTGATGCTCTCCACCGGCATCCGTTCGCTGCTGGCCCTGCAGGTTCTGGGCGAGGACAGCGAGGCGCTGGAACACTTCGCCGCTCAGGCGGAAGTGCTGATTGCCGGTGTGCCCGGCGCAACCGATGTCCAGGTCCAGCGCGAGGGGGGCAAACCCTACGTCGAGCTGCGCCTCGATCCGGCGAAGCTCGCGCGCGTCGGCGTCACCCGGGAGGCCGCGCTGCGGGCCGCGGAGGCCGGCCTTGGAGGCCTCCCCGGTGCCATCACCCTCGACGGGGCCCTGCGTTACCCGGTGCGCGTGCGGCACGAGCGGGAACGACGCGACGACCCCGACGAACTCGCCGACGCCCGCGTCCCCCTCCCCGGCGGCCGGGGCTCCGTGCCCCTCGCGCACCTGCTCGCCGCACCCGAGATCCTCACGCTGTCGACGCCCGATCCCGCCGCCCTGCTCCGCGCGCTGCCCCTCGCACGCCAACGCGCCTTCACGCCGCTGGGCGAGGGACGCGCGGAACTGGTCGTCCCCGCGGGCGAGGATGCGGGCCTGCCGGCGGGAATTCCGGTCACGATCCTCGGGCGTCGGCCCGACCCCGCGGGGCTCACCAGCGTGGTGGGTCCGATGGCGATCCGTTCCGAGGGCGGCCGCCGCACGCAGTACGTGATGCTCAATGTGAGCGGCCGGGGCGAGGTGGACGTGGTCCGTGACGCGGATGCGCGGCTGCGCGCCGCGCTGAACGAGGGCCGCCTGGCGCTGCCGCCCGGCGCGACCTACCGCTGGGTCGGGCGGTACGAGCAGAAGCTCAAGGCCGATGCGGCACTGCGCGGCATCATCGCCGTCTCGCTGGGCGTGATGATCCTCCTGATTTACGCCGGAACCCGCTCCTGGCTGATCACCGCCATCATCATCATCTGCAACGCGGGCGTGACGACCGCCGGGGGCTTCTTCCTCGTGTGGCTGTGGGGCGCCGAGATGACGACCGCCGTGGCGATCGGCTTCCTCGTGCTCCTCGGGGTGATGTTCAATGACGGAATCCTGCTCGGCACCTACCTCCAGGAACAATTCCGCTCGACCCCGCGGGATGTCGCCGAGGTGCGCCGTCGCGTGCTCCTCGCCGGTCTGCGACGGCGCCGCCCCGCCGTGATGACCAACACCACGACGCTGCTGTCGCTCATCCCGGTGCTCTGGTCGACCGGGCGCGGAGCCGAACTGATGCAGCCGATGGTCCTGCCGGTCGTCGGGGGAATGATCTTCGACCTCGTGTCCCTGTTCTCGGTCCCCCTCTACTTCTCGTGGTACTGGGAACGCCGGCTTGCCCGCGCCGCCGCGGTCGCCGCCTCAACCCCCGCCCCGGCGCGCTGAACGGCCTGCGCGGGATCATGACCTTGCCCGAACTGCCCTCCCCGACCGAGCCCGTCCACATGGGCCTGCCCCACGAGCGCCACCTGCGCCCGCGGCTCTGGGTGGCGCTCGCCTGCGGCCTGCCGGTGCTCGCCCTCGCGATGGGCGGCATGATCGCGCCAGGGCTGCTGCACGGCCTCGATCCCGGCCTCCTCGCCTGGTGCCAACTGGTCCTGACCACTCCCATCTTCCTCTGGGCCGGCGCGCCGCTCAACCGCCGCTGGTGGCGCTCCATCCGCACGCGTGATCCCAACATGTTCACGATGACGGTCACCGGCACCGGCGCGGCCTACCTCTACAGCGTCGCCGCCACGCTGGCCGGGGATCGCTTCCCGGAGGCCCTCCGCACCGCGCACGGGCCGCCGCTGTACTTCGAGGCCGTGGCCTTCATCACCAGCGTCGTGCTGCTCGGGCAAATCCTCGAGCAACGCGCCCACGCCCGGACCGGCGAGGCCCTCGAGGCGCTGCTCCGCCTCGCCCCACCCGTCGCCCATCGCGTCACCGCGCAGGGCGGCGAGGAGGATGTTCCGCTCACCACCGTTCGTCCCGGCGACCGGCTGCGCGTTCGGCCCGGCGAATACCTTCCCGTCGATGGCCGGGTGACCGGCGGCGCGAGCGAGGTCGACGAGTCGATGCTCACCGGCGAGCCGTTGCCCGTGACCCGCACCCCGGGCGACCCGGTCCGGGCCGGCACCCTGAACACGACCGGGTCCCTCCTGCTGACCGCCGAACGGGTCGGGGGGGACACCGTCCTGGCGCAGATCATTCGCCTGGTGACGGCCGCGCAGGAGAGCGAGGCGCCGATCGCCCGGGTCGCCGACCGCGTCACGGCCTGGTTCATTCCCATCGTGCTGGGGCTCGGGCTGGCCACGGCGGCCGCCTGGTTCGCCTGCGGTCCGGCGCCGCGCGGGCCCCTCGCCCTGCTCAACGGTGTCGCCGTGCTGATCATCGCCTGTCCCTGCGCGCTCGGGCTTGCCACGCCCGTCTCGATCGTCACGGGCATCGGCCGGGGCGCCCGCGCGGGCATTCTGGTGCAGGACGCCGCCGCGCTGGAGCATCTCGCCGGCACCACCGTGCTCCTGCTCGACAAGACCGGTACGCTGACCACGGGCCGGCCCCGGGTGGCGGCGGTGTTCCCGGCCGGGCCGGACCTTTCCCCCGAGGAGCTGCTGCGCCTCGCGGCCGCCGCAGAGACGCCCAGCGAGCATCCGCTCGCGCGCGCGCTGGTCCGCGCGGCCACCGCCGGCGGGGTCACGCTCCCCGCCGTGCACGAGTTCCGGGCGGAGCCCGGGGTCGGGGTTTCGGCCCTCGTCGCCGGCCGGCGGGTCGTCGTGCGCCGGGCGACGGGCCCGCTTCCGGCGCTGCCGGCCGAGGTGGCCGGTGCGACGCTGGTCGAGGTTGAAGTCGACGACACGCGTGCCGGCTGCATCGCGCTTGCGGACGAGTTGAAGCCTTCCGCGGCGCCCGCCGTGCGGGAGCTGCGCGCCCTGGGTTGGCGGATTGAACTGGTGACGGGAGACCGCGCGGCAGCGGCCGCTCCGGTCGCCGCGGCACTCGGCCTTGACGCCTGGCACGCCGGGATTTCCCCCGCGGGGAAACAGGATCTCGTGCGGGCGTGGCGTGCCCGCGGGGCCCGGGTCGCCTTCGCGGGCGACGGCCTCAATGACGCTCCGGCCCTCGCCGCGGCCGACGTCGGGATCGCGATGGGGGACGGCACCGACGTCGCGCTCCGCAGCGCCGGCGTGGTGCTGCTGCGCGGGGATCTGGCGGGCTTGGTCCGGGCGGCCCGCCTGAGCCGCGCCACCCTCCGCAACATCCGCCAAAACCTGTTCTGGGCCTTCGCCTACAATTTCGCGGGGCTGCCCCTGGCCGCCGGCGTGCTCTACCCCTGGACCGGCTGGCTGCTGCACCCCATGATCGCGAGCGTCGCCATGAGCCTGAGCTCGATCACCGTGGTGGCCAACGCGCTTCGCCTCCGTCACCTGCGACTCGAATAACCCTGCTCTCCCGCAACTTTCCCGCCCGGACGGGGTTCTGCCGTCCAACCTGCTACCATGGACTCGCCGCCCTTCCTCACGCCCCAGATGCACGCGATCGACTATGCCATCCGCGGGGACGACCTGCAGTACGTCGAGATCGAACTCGATCCCCGGGAGGCCGTCGTGGCCGAAGCCGGCGGCATGATGTACATGGAGGACGGCATCGCCATGGAGACGATCTTCGGCGACGGATCCGCGCGGCCGGGCGGGCTGCTCGGCTCGCTGCTCGGGGCGGGCAAGCGCCTGCTCACCGGGGAGTCGCTCTTCATGACGGTCTTCCAGAACCAGGGGGCGGGGAAGCGCAAGGTCGCCTTCGGCGCGCCTTACCCGGGGCGGATCATTCCCGTGCCCCTCGCGAGCGTCGGCGGGGAACTGCTCGCCCAGAAGGACTCCTTCCTGTGCGCGGCCCGCGGGGTCAGCCTCGGCATCGCCTTCCAGAAACGCCTCGGCGCCGGCCTCTTTGGGGGCGAGGGTTTCATCCTGCAGCGCCTGACCGGCGACGGCTGGGCCTTCATCCACGCCGGCGGCGCGCTCCACGAACGCACCCTCGGCCCCGGGGAGACCCTGCGCGTCGACACCGGCTGCATCGTCGCCTTCCAGCCGAGCGTCAGCTACGACATCCAGCTGGTCGGGGGCATCAAGTCCGCCCTCTTCGGCGGCGAAGGCCTGTTCTTCGCCACCCTTCGCGGACCCGGCCGCGTCTGGCTCCAATCGCTGCCGTTCTCGCGCCTCGCCGGTCGCATCGTCAGCGCGGCGCGCGGGGGACGGGAGGAGGGCTCGGTACTCGGCGGCCTGGGCCGCGCACTTGACGGGGACAACCGCTGACGCCGCCCCAGCGCCCGAGCCTCCGGTTCAGGGCACTTCGTAGACCTCGAGGAGCGCGACGCCGCCCGACCCGGCCGGGCCGCTGACCTGCGCGGTGTAGTTTCCCGGCGCGAGTTCGAGCAGCAGCGCCGCGTCCGCGCTGCCGGTGACCAGCGGAAACGCGCCCACCAACGCGCCGGCGCGCGCGATCTCCAGCGCGTTCTCCGCCGCCGTCCAGCCCCCGTTGGCGGCCACGGGCTCGGTCCCCCGGTAAACGGTGAGGCGGGGCCGCGCCAGCGCGCGCTCGACGCCGAAGGAGGCCAACGCCGGCCCGATCCCCCGCACGAGGACCGGCTTGGGCGCGGCGCCCGCCACCGTCAGGCCGGAAATGAGCGTCGCCTCGCCCTCGCCGACCAGCGCGCGGGAGGAAAGGTTCGCGAGGCGGCGCGCGTCCTCGCCCGGGGCGGCATCGTAGATCTCCACCAGGCCGTTGCCCTCGGCGCCCGCCGCATCCGCGAGCGCCACCGTGTAGGCGCCCGGCTGCAACGTTGCGAGGAGCGCCGTGTCCGCGGCGCCCGCGCCAAAGGGGAAGAGTCCCAGCCGCGCCGCGGCGGTCGCCACCGGCTCCGGCAGGGGGCCGCCCACCTGCGCCGCCAGCACGGCCTGTTCCCGCTGCAAGACCAACCGCGGCCGCGGCAACACCTCCGCCACGCCGAACGCGCCGAGGGCCGGACCGACGCCGCGCATCAGCACCGCCGCCTCGGCGGCCCCGGCGACGACGAAGCCCACGATCACCGGTTCCGCTCCGGCCCGGGCGCGGGTCGAGAGCCCGGTCAAGCGTTCCCGCCTTGCCGGAGGCGCAACCGGGAGCGGCGGCGTCCAGCCGAGCACGAAAGCCGGATCGCGGTAGCGTTCGGCCGTCTCGCGGTCGAGGCGCCGCGCATCGGGCAACCGGCGCGAAAGATCGAGGGCCGCGCCGCCAAGGTCGGTGCTCCCGAACTCCCCGAAGCGCACCTGGGGCGCTCCGGTCGCGTTGTTCAGCAGCCAGCCCTCCGGACGCACGTGCGGCCCCATCGCGCACCCGATGAAGACGACCTCGCTGAACGGCCACGTGTTGGCGACTTCCGGCCGCGGATCGATCCGCGCGAGGTACACGTTGCTCACGCCCGGAGCCGCGGTCAGCCGGCAGTCGACGTAGACGTTGCCCCGCCCGGTCTCGCCGTTGCGCACCTGCGCGAGGTAGCCCGCCCCGAGGGAACGCAACTCGCACCGCTGGAAGTAGCACGCGCCGCCACCCCACATGAAGTCCACGTCCCCTTCGATCAGGCTGTCCGTGACGAACAGCGACCCGTTCCAGAGCAGCGTGTCCTGCAGGCTGCTGAGCGTCACGCGGTCCAGCACGACCCGACGCCCGTTGCCCCGCAGCGCCTCGGCCTGCGCGCCGCCCTTGGGCGTGGTGTTCCGGAGGGTCAGGTTGACCAACGTGACGTCGCTCGCGTCGACCGCCATCAGCGCGCGGTTGTTGCCGGGGTTGAGGTTCTGGTTGTTGGCGAACGTGATGACGGTACGCGCCCGGTCCTCGCCCCGCAGGGTAACGAACGGCTGTCGCGAGCCGAGGTAGACGAGCTCCTCGTAGACTCCGGCGCGGAGGGTGATGGTGCGCGGGAGCGTGTTGCCCGCCGGCACCCAGTCGATCGCGCCCTGCACCGTGGCGAAATCGCCGGAGCCATCGGCCGCCACCGTGACCGCCGCTGCGGTCGGGGCCGGGCCCGCGGCGCGGACGCTGAACGTGAAGTTCCCCGCGGCGAGCGGCGTGCCGGCCGCATCCGTCAGGACGCCCGCCTCCCAGTCGACCCGGTACGCGCCCCCGTAGGCGAGCGCCCCGGCGCGCGGCTGCAGCACCGCGATCCGCCCCTCGATCCGCACCGGCCGGTGGCGGTAGGGCGTCGGATTCAGGCCCACGAGGCGCGTCGGGGCCGGATCCGCCAGATCGATGGTGTCCACGACGGTGCCGGTCGTGAGGTGCGTGATCCGGATTTGCCCGGCGCCGCCGAGCCGCGGTTCGCTCGCGCCCGTGAGCCGGAGCAGCGTGTCGACCGGCGCGCCCACCCCAGGGGCGGTGCCCACGAGGCTGAGGGCCCCGAGGGGACCGGCGAGCGACAACCCGACCGCGGCCAACAGAAGCGGGTGAAAACGCATCCCGCAGCGTGGCGGAGGCGCACCGGATCCGTCAAAGCCCCACGGCGCCGGACGGTGGGACGCGCCCCGGTCAGGTCTCCTCGCGCAGCACCTCGAGCGGCGGCTGGCGGACGATGCCGCGGTTGGCCAGGAACCCGACCGCCACCGTCGCCCCGGCCACCGTGACCATCCCGACCGCGAGCACGGGCACCGGAAAGGCCGGCGAGATGCGGAAGACGAAGTGCGCGACGAGCGCGTTGCCGCCCAGCGCAAGTCCCCCGCCGACCAGAGCCGCCAGGCTGCCCAGGATCGCGTACTCCACCAGCTGGATGCGGAGCAGCTGCGCGGCGCTGGCCCCGAGCGTGCGGAGCAGCACCGTCTCGCGGATGCGCTGCAGCCGGCCGGTGAGCACGGCGCCCACCAGAACCACGAGGCCGGTCAGCACCGTGAAGGCCGCCATGAATTCGACCACGAAGCCGACCCGCGTGAGCACCCCGTCGACCGTCTCCAGCACGAGGGCGAGGTCGATCGCGCTGACGTTGGGGCACGCGGCCACCACCGCCCGCTGCACCCGCGCCGCATGGGCGGCGTCCCGGGTCCGGACGGCCATGACGTGAAACTTGGGTGCCTCCTCCAGCACCCCGGCGGGAAAGACCACGAAGAAATTCGGCTCGAAGCGCCGCCACTCCACGGCCCGCACGCTCGCGATGCGGGTCCGTACGGGCACGCCCTGCACGTCCCAGGTCAGCTCGTCCCCCAGCGCGGCGCCCAAGTCCCGGAGCAGCCCCTCCTCCACGGAGATCGGCACCACCTCCGTCCCGGCCGGGACCCGGGAGGTGAACGCACCCGCGACCAAGCGTTCCGACCCGCCCAGGGTCTCGCGGAAGGTGGTGCGATACTCGCGACGCAGGGTCCAGCCGGCCGGCCGGCGCGCGCTTTCAGCCTCCCGCCGGCCCTCCCGCCCCGCCGGGACTTCGTCCGGACGTCCCCGCGGCGTCCACCGCAGCAGCTCCTCGACCGGCTGACCCCGCACCGCGGCCAGACGCATGGTCACGATCGGGGCCTCGACCAGCAACGGCGCCCCCGCCGCAGCCAACTCGCGCGCGAGCAGGTCCCGCTGGTCGTCCTGGATGTCGAACAGGAGCAGGTTGGGTCGCGTGCCTCCCCCGGCCGCGGCCAGCTCACGCAGGAGCGTGGATCGGGCCAGGAACAAGGTGAGCATCAGGGCGCACCCCAGCCCGAGGGAGACCAGCAGCAGCACGGTCCGGTTGTTCGGGCGGTGCAGGTTGGCGATGCCCTGGCGCACGACATAAGGTGCCCGGCGGGGCACGGCTCGGCGCGCCAGCCAGGCCGTCGCCCGCGCGAGCAGCCAGAGGGTGGCGAGCGCGCCACCCAACGCCGCGGTGAATCCAAGCCCTTCTCGCCAGCCCCCGGTCTGCCACGAGGCCAGACCGGCCACCGCGACCACAATCAGGCCCGCAACCACCAGCCGCCACGGATCGGGCCGGACGCCCTCGGCCTCCGCCAATGCGGAGCGCAGCGCGCTGAGGGGCGGCACCCGGCGCACCGCCAGCAGCGGCAGCAGGGTAAAAAGCAGGCAGAGCGCCACGCCGGCCCCGATCCCGCGGGCCACGGCCGGCCACGCCACGAAAAACTCCACCGGGAACGGCACCACGTCCGCCAGCAGCCGCGGCAGCGCCAACTGCAGGCCGACGCCGAGGGCGGCCCCGGCCACCGCGCCCGCGACGCCGAGGGCAGCGCCCTGCACCAGGTACACCGCGAAGCTCTGCCCCGCCGAGGCCCCGAGGCAGCGCAGCACGGCGACCGTCGCGAGCTTCTCCCGCACGTGCACGTGGATCGCGCTCGCCACGCCGATCGCGCCGAGGATGAGCGCCACGAAACCGACCAGCCCGAGGTAGGCCTCGATGTTGTCCAGCACCCGGCCAAGGCTCCGTCGCCGCTCGGCCACCGTGTCGAAGCCCAGCCCGTCACCGCGGAAACGTTCGCGGAAGGATCGGACCGCCGCCTCCGGAGTGCGCCCCGGCGGCAGCTCGAGCATCAGGCGGTGCCGCACCAGGACACTGCGCTCCGCCAACCCGGTGGCCGCCAGCGACCCCATCGGGATCAGGATCCGCGGGGCCGCGGTCGCCGAAAACGCCGTCGAATCGCCGGGCAGTTTCCGCAGCGCGCCGGCGATGGTGAACTCCGCCCGCCCCAGCCGCAGGCGGCCGCCGACCGGCACGTCGAACTGGCGCAGCAGCGTCTCCTCGACGATCGCGACCGGCTCCCCCGCCCGCAGCCGCACCGGGGCCGCCGCCGGTTCCGTGGTGAATTCGCCGAAGAAGGGAAATCCGCCCTCAAGGGCGCGGACGTTGACCAGCCGTGTCGCCCCGCCCGCGTCCGGAAAGACGACCATCGAGGAAAAACTCTGCTCCCAGGCGACGGCGGCCGCCTGCGTGCGGGCGTGCGCCCGCATTTCCGCACTGAACGGATTGCGGCTGGTGACCATCAGGTCCGCCCCGAGCAGGCCCTTGGCCTGGGCGTCGACGGCGCGGTCGAGGTTCGCCCCGACCGACCCGATCGCCACCAGGGCAGCGATGCCGAGCACGATGGCCGAGGAGAAGAGCAGGAGGCGGCGGCGTGAGGCGCGGGAATCGCGCCAGGCCAACCGCAGGATGAAGGGCAGCGTCCGCATCCGCGTCAGGCCGGTTCGTCCGCGACCACCGCACCGCCGCGTAGACGGAGGATCCGGCCGCAGCGCCGGGCAAGCTCGAGGTCGTGCGTGACGAGCACCAGGGTCGTGGCGCGCTCGTGGTTCAGTCCGAAGATGAGCTCCGTCATCGCCTGGGCGGTGGCCCCGTCGAGGTTTCCCGTGGGCTCGTCACAGAAGAGGATGCGCGGCCGGTTGATGAAAGCACGGGCCAGCGCCACCCGCTGCTGTTCGCCGCCGGAAAGCTGGATCGGGTAGTGCTCGTGCCGCTCGCCCAGTCCCACCCGGACCAGCAGCGCCCGGGCCTCCGCCTCGGCCTCCTCGCCACCTTCGCCGCGGAGCTCCAGGGGCACGAGGACGTTCTCCAGGGCAGTGAGGGTCGGCACGAGCTGGAAGTTCTGGAACACGAAGCCGACGTGGGCGTTGCGGACGCGCGCCCGCGCATCCTCCCCCAGCCCGCCGATCGGCGTCCCCGCGAGCTCCACCTCCCCGGAGGATGGCCGGTCCAGCCCGGCGCACAGGCCAAGCAAGGTGGTCTTGCCGCTGCCGCTCGGGCCGACGATCGCCAGGCTCGCCCCCGCCGCGAGGGAGAAGCTCACCTCCTGGAGGACCGTCAGCTGCCGCCCGCCGGCCACGCCGTAGGCGCGGGTGAGCCGCTCGACTTTCAGCATCGTTTGGCCGTACATTCGCCGCCACGAAACACACGTGCCGATCGAACGCCAGCCGATGCCGCCGATGAACCCAAACGACCGCGACCGCCGCCACCTGCTCCGCGGCGGGCTCCTGCTCGCCCTCACCCTGCTCGCTCGCGCCGCGCCGGCCGCCACTCCCCCCTCCGCACCCGCCCGCACGGTCGTCTTCCTCGGCGATAGCCTCACCGCGGGCTACGGCCTCGCGGACCCGACGAGCGAGGCCTACCCCGCGTTGATCGCTGAACGCCTCCGCGCCACCGGCGCCGCCTGGAAGGTCGTCAACGCCGGGATCAGCGGCGACACGACGGCCGGCGGCCTGCGCCGCATCGACTGGACGATCCGCGCGCCGGTGGACGTGCTCGTCGTGGCCCTCGGGGCCAACGATGGCCTGCGCGGCGTGGACCCGACCGTGACCGCCGCCAACCTCCACGGCATCATCGGGCGCGCGCGCGCGCGCCATCCCACGGTGCGGATCCTGCTCGCCGGGATGCAACTGCCGCCCGAGCTCGGGGCGGCCCACACCACGGCATTTGCGCGCGTCTTCCCGGAAGTCGCGGCCGCCACCGGGTCCGCCCTGGTGCCCTTTCTCCTCGCAGGCGTCGGCGGCGACCCGGCCCTGAATCTGGCCGACCGCATCCACCCCAACGCCGCCGGTCACGCGGTGATGGCGGCGACGCTCTGGCCCCACCTCGAACCCCTCCTCTCCCGATGAAACTCCTCCTCCTCGGCGGCACCGGTGTCATCAGCACCGCCTGCACCAGCCTCGCCCTCGAGCGCGGCCACGACGTCACGCTCCTCACGCGCACCGGTCGCGGCCTGCCCCCGGGGGCCCGCGCGCTCCTGGCAGACATCGGAGACCCCCGGGCGGCCGCCGGGGCCCTCGCCGGCCACCACTGGGACGCGGTCGTCGATTTCCTCGCGTTTGACGCCGCCGCCATCGAGGCGCGCCTCGCCCTCTTCCGCGGCCGCACCGCGCAGTACGTCTTCATCAGCTCCGCCAGCGCCTACCGCAAGCCTCCGGCCGGCGCCGTGATCACGGAGGAGACGCCCTTGGAGAATCCCTTCTGGGACTACTCCCGGCTCAAGATCGCCGCCGAGGCGCGCCTGGTCCGCGCGGGCGCCGAGGAAGGGTTTCCCTACACCATCGTCCGACCTTCGCTCACCTACGGCGATACCGTCTTCCCGCTCGCCCTCAATTGCTGGACGCGGAGCTTCACCAACATCGTCCGGCTCCGCACCGGCAAGGGACTGATCGTCCCCGGCGATGGCCTCACGCCGTGGACGATCACGCACAACTCCGATTTCGCGCAGGGGCTGCTGGGCCTGCTCGGCCACCCCGGCGCCCTCGGCGAGGCGTTCCACATCACCTCCGAGGAGGCCCCGACCTGGAACGAGCTCTACACCCTGACCGCCGCCGCCGCCGGGGTGGCGCAACCGCGCCTGGTGCACATTCCCTCCGCCTTCATCACCGCCTGCCTGCCCGAGTACACCGGCACCCTGTTCGGCGACAAGGCGAACCCCGCCCTCTTCGACCTGACCAAGCTGCGGCGCATTGTCCCCGCGTACGCGCCCCGCGTCCCGTTCCGCGAGGGGATCGCGCGCACGCTCCGCTGGTTCGAGGCGGACCCGGCCCGCCAGGGGATCGACGCGGAGGTGGACGCGAAGTGGGACCGGCTGATCGCCGCCTACGAGCGCGGTCTCGCGGCCGCGCGCGCCGAATTCGCCCCGCGCGCAACCTGATCCGCGCTGCTCCCGTCCCGGTTCAGGATCCGCCCGGCGGGGGCGCGCGCAGGAATTCCTCGAGGCGGTCGAAGGAGGGGCCGAAGTAGGCGTGGGAGTAGACCACGGCGTTAAGGCCGGCCAAATGCGCCACCTCGGGCGGCAGGTCCGCGTCCGTGGGAAACTGGAATCCCTCCGCCACCAGCGGCACGATGCGACGGCCGTGGCGGACGGCATGGGTGATCTCGCGCCGCAGCCAGTCGTCGGGTTCCCGGCACCGCTCGAGCGAACCCGCGGCGAGGACCAGCACGAAGTTCGGCGCGACCTCGATTTCCCGGAGCAGGCGCGCGTCAAACCGTCCGGCGCCGACATCATCCACGTCGAGGAAACACGGGTAGCCGCGGCGCTCGAGTTCCATCCGAACCACGCGCGCGAGATCGGAGGCCCCGTCGCGGCGGTAGCTGATGAAGACCCGCCGCTGGCGGCCCGGCCGGAGGAACGGAAACGCGGTGTCGGTCCAATGCGGCCCCGGACCGGCGGGCGGCGCCGCGACCACGGGCGCCAGGGCGCGCGGCGCGGGCCATTCCTCCGGGTACCAGGCGCGGCTCCAGCGGGTGGCCAGGGCGAACGCGAGACCCGCCACCGCCACGCCCATCGCGAGGCCCGGCAGCCAGTTCAGCCCGAGGAAAAAGGAGGAGGCCCCGGCGATCAGCCCGAGGCACAGCACCACGTGCCGCCAGCGGGCCCGCACGGCGTAGGCCACGAGGACCACCACCACGGCCAGCGCCGCGTGCAGGCTGGGAAATCCGTCGTCGGGACTGCTCCAGAGCCGCGCCGCACGGATCCAGCCCTCGCCCAGTCGATCCGACAGCAGCATGGCGCCCGAACCGGGAAAAGCCCACCGTTCCGGCACCGGAAGCAGGAGGTGGAATGGAAGCGCGAGGGCGTAGGCCGCCACCAGCGAGGCGACGAATAGCCGCAGCGGTCGCGGCGTCGGGGCCCGGAACCAGACCACCAGGGCTCCGACCAGCAGCACGGGTTGCACCACGTAGTACGCCCCCGTGAGCAGGACCACCACCCAGCCCGGTACCGCCTCCGCCCCGCTGAAATCAAGGCCGCCCTCGAGCTCCTGCAGGGCCTGCGCCACCCGATGGCCCAGCGCGTAGGTCTCGGGACGCCACCGCGCCGCCTCCGCCTGCGCCTGGACCAACGCCGCCACCGCCACCACGAGCGGCAGCAGCAGCAATCCAACCCGCGTCCGCAAGAGTTCGCGCGGCCCCCTCATCGCCGCAACGGACCGCCCGGATCGCGCACCAAGGTCCACAACGCCAGCACGGCCGCCAGCACCGCGAGCACCAGGAGCAGGGACGTCCCCAGCCGGAACAGGAACGTATCCGGAACGGGCCGGACCAGCGCGACCCGGTAGGCCGTGCTGCCGAGGGGATCGAGGTCGAGAGTCGCGCCGTCACCGCGCCGGGGAAACCCCTCGGCCTTGAGCCGAAAGGCGTGGAAGTCGCCGGAGACGACCTCCGTGAGGAACGGCGAACCCACCGCGCGGTCGTTGCTCGCGGGGTCGTTCCAGACCACGCGCACGACCGGCAAGCGCGTGCCCGGCGGCAACGCGAAGCGCACATCGCGGAGAACGGTCGGCGTCCGGTCATCGAAGCTCCACACCTCCCGCAGCCGGTGCATCCGGTTCGAAAGGCAATCCTCCAACCGGGCCACGAGGCTCTCGGGGTCGTCGCGCCGGTGGCTCAGGTGGAACTCCTGCGGCGGCAGCCCGAAGTCCGGATACTCGCTGGTGAGCACCACCGCGTCGTCGTGCGCGCGGCGCAGGGTCCAGAGCACGTCGAAATGCTTGTGGAAGTCCTCGTCGTAGAGGGTGAACTCGGTGCCCGCGAGCAGCACGGCCTGCCGCGCCGCCTCCAACAGGACCGGGTCGGGCGGCGCATCGCCTCCCGCGGGCCCCCGGATCCGGATCGGCACCGCGGGCGGTCCGCCGCGCGTCTGCCGCCGCAGGGTGGCCAGCGCCCGCCGCGCCTCCGGCGCCGCATTGAAGTCCTGCCAGCGCAGGGTGTCCCCCACGCCGATCTCCCCGGCGCGCATCCCCCGCACGCCCGCGGTGATCCGTTCCCGCACGCTCCGGTCCGTGCCGGACGCGAGCACCAGCAGGTCGTTGGGCGCGGGCAAAGGCAGCGGGATGAAGAACAACTCCGGGTCGTCCGCGAAACGCGCGCGCACGCCGTCCCACACCGCCGCGAGCTCCGCCCGCCCCTCGCGCACCAGGGCCACCAATTCAGCCGCGCTCCGCCCGCCGGGCGGCTGCTCCGCGCGGATGAAGGCATGCCGTTGGTCCGACCCGTTGGACCCCGGACCGGTGAAGACCCCGGCGCGCCGGAAAAAGGCCGCCGGCAGCACATAGCCGGCGGTGCTGAACTTGTGGGGATAAACGAACCGCGCCGGTGCCGGCCGCTCGCGCAACCAGCGCAGGACCGCCTCGGGATCCGCCGTGCGCACCCCCGCGTCGCGCCGCACCACCACGTGGCTCAACCGCGTGGTGTCCGGCCCCCGCGGGCTCACCGCCGTGGCCAACACGTCGAGGTTAGCCCCCAGCATCTCCGCGGCGAGATAGACGAAAGGGGGCACCCGCGCGAGCAGCGGGCCCTGCCGCCGCGCGTCCCACCCGACCAAAAGCTCAACCGCGGCACCGTGGTCCAGGTCGCGCGGATCAAAACGGAAGCCGTCGCGCGCCCGCAGGTGTTCCCGGAGGCGCTCGTCCGCCCGCGCCGTCTCCGGATCGATCGCCACCCCCGCGAAGGTCAGGCTGGTCTCCGCCGCCCTCGCCGGCAGCAGCAGCACCAGCCCGAGCAGCGCGGCGGGGAGACGCCGGCGGACCGCACCCCGGCACGGATGGCCGGCGGAAAGAAAGGCGGCGAACGGGCGCGTCATCAGAAGGTGGCGGGAGCGAAAGCCCGCGGCCGGAGGCTGGCGAGCGGATTGTAGGTCCGGCGGGGGCGGAAAACACTCCGCCGGATTCCCGGTCCGCGCGTGGCGCGGGGCACCGGAGTATGGTACCTTCCCCTGCGCCCGGGCCGGCCGGCCCCGGCTGCTTCCGGATATGACCACGCCGCTGAACCCGTTCCCCGAGTGCGACCGTCGAGGATGGCTGGAACACCAGGTCTTCGCGCTCACCCGCGGGTGTCCGGTGGACCACGGCAACCCGCCCTTCTGCCCACTCCACGGCCTGCGGCCGGAAGGGGAAGAGTTCCGCCGGCGCTGGATCCACGGCCTGAGCGACGCGGAACTCGAATACCTCGCCCGCTACCATGTCTGCTGCCTCCACGAGCGGACCGGCCTGCCGCCCCCGCCGGCGCCGCCCGGCCCGGGCGACCGGTAACCCGCCTCAGGACTTGCGCTTCGCTTTCGCCGCGGGGGCTGGAATGGGCTTGCGCAGCACCACGGGCACCGCGTTGGCCTGCGGCCGGCCCGGGGTGCTTCGCCCCTGGTCCACGAGTCGCTGCAGCGTCTGCTCCAAGTCGGCGACAATCGCGGGGTGGCGCGCGGCGAGGTTCGCCCGCTCGGCCAGATCACCCTCGCCGATCCGGTAGAGCTGCGTCTCCGGCAGGCCTTGCTGCCGCGCCTCGGGGTCCCGCGGCGCCGACCAACCGCCGCTGCCGGGGCTCAGGGCCAGCTTCCACGGCCCCCGCCGGATGGCAAAGGCACCGCTGATCGAGTGGTGGACCACGGACTCGCGCGCCGAAGGGCCCCGGCCCGCGAGGATCGGCCAAAAGCTGAAGCTATCTTCACCCGCCTCGTCCGGCAGCCGGACCCCGAGGATCTCCGCGCAGGTCGCGAACACATCCGTGAGGCAGACCAGTTGGTCGCTCACGGCCGGTCGTACCCGGGCGGGCCAGCGCACCAAAAAGGGCACGCGATGCCCGCCGTCGAACAGGTCCGCCTTGTGGCCCCGCAGCGGCCCGTTGACCGCGTGGCCCTGGGCGGCGAGCTCCTCGATCCGCGCCTGCGGCGAACAGCCGTTGTCGCTCGTGAGGATCAGCAGGGTGTTCGCCGCCGTGCCCGTCTGGTCGAGGGCCGCGAGCACGCGCCCGATGGCATCATCGGTTTCCAGGACGAAGTCCGCGTAAAGGTTCAGCCCGCTGCGTCCCTTCCACGGCGGGTTGGGCGCGATCGGGGTGTGGGGAGAGGCCAGCGGAAGGTACAGGAAGAAGGGCTGTCCGGAGGCGGCCCCCGCCTCGATCGTGGCGACCGCCTGGCGCGTGAACTCGGGCAGCACGTGCTCGACCTCGAAGCCGGGCGCAGCCGGACCCGTGCGGCACTCACCGGGGTGCCCGGGATGCAGCGGCCACGTGCGCTCGAGGGTCGGGAGCACGGTCACCCGGTCGTTCTCGATGAACGTGTAGGGAACCATGTCCAGCGAGGCCGCGATGCCGAAGAAGCGGTCGAAGCCCACGCTCAGCGGGCCATTGGCGATCGGCCGCGCGTAGTCCACGCTCCACGCCTGCGCCGCGGATTCGATGCCGAGCGGATTGACGTCCTTGCCGGGCAGCTTCGCCCAATCCATCCCGAGGTGCCACTTGCCAACCGCGGTCGTGCGGTAGCCGGCGCGGCGCAGGAAGGACGCCAGGGTCTCCCGGCCTGGCTCGATCAGGCGCGGGGAAAGGCCGCCGAGGACTCCCTGCTGCAGGCGCGTGCGCCAGTTGTAACGTCCCGTGAGCAGGCCGTAGCGGGTGGGCGTGCAAACCGAGGACGGCGTGTGGGCGTCGGTGAACCGCACCCCTTCGCGGGCGATGCGATCCATGTGCGGCGTGCGGATGCGCCCCTCGGGGTGGTTCGCGGAGACGTCCCCGTAGCCAAGGTCATCCAGCAAGATGAGCACGACGTTCGGACGCTCGGCCCCGTGGGCGGCGAAGGCGAGGAAGGTGAGGAGGAGCAGCCGGCGGAGCGGGGTCTTCATCGGGGTGGCGAAACCTTGCGCGTCCCGCCGGCCGGAGCAAAGGGCAAAAACCGCCGCGGGACCGATTACGGCTCCGGCGTGACGGTGACCGGACGATCCGTGCCCGGGGTCGGGAACTCCAGCGTGTGCCGCCGGCCCTCGACGCTCACCTCCACCCGCACCCCCGCGGC
>JBMTAG010000056.1:0-24049 GCA_049428505.1 Opitutaceae bacterium
TCCTCGCCGATGACTACGGCATCGGTGAGGTCGGCTGCTACGGCGCCGACCACTACCGGACGCCCCACCTCGACGCCCTCGCCCGCAGCGGCACGCGCTACACCCACGCCTACACCATCTCGCTCTGCGGCCCCTCCCGCGCCCAGATCCTGACCGGCCGCTACGGCTTCCGCACCGGGGGGAGTAACCAGGACGCCGTCGGCGAAATTTCGCCCCAGCGGGAAACGCTCATCCCCACCGTGCTCAAGCCGGCCGGGTACGTCTCCACGATGATCGGCAAATGGAGCCAGTTCTCCCGGCAACCCTCCGACTTCGGCTTCGACGAGTACCTCCGCTACGCCGGCAGCGGCGCCTACTGGAACACGCAGGAAAAGGTGAAGACCTACGTGGTCAACGGCGAGACCCGCCCCTTGCGTGACCGCGAGTATCTGCCGGACCTGATGCACCGGCATCTGGTCGATTTCATGACGCGGCACCGCGACCGACCGTTCTACGTGCACTACTCGCTCTCCCACGTCCACGGCGACATTCTGCCCACGCCCGACAGCGCCCCCGACAGCCAGGACCACTATGCGGACAACGTCCACTACATGGACAAACTGGTCGGGCAACTGCTCGCCGAACTCGATCGCCTCGGCCTGCGCGAGCGGACCTTGGTGGTTTTCTTCGGGGACAACGGCACGGCCAACCCCCGCGCCGAGCGCGCCACCATCGGCGGCCGTCGGCTGGCCGGAGCCAAGGGCTCGGTGCTCGACGGCGGCGGCCGCGTGCCGCTCATCGTCAGCTGGCCGGGGCAGGTGCCCGCCGGCCGCGTTTCCGCGGACTTGGTGGACTCGAGCGACTTCCTCCCGACGTTCGCCGCTTTGGCCGGGGCGGCGCTGCCCGCCAACCTCGTCCTCGACGGCCGCAACCAGGCGGCGCAGTTCCGCGGCGAGGCCCCGGGGCCCCGCTCGTGGGTGTTCCACCAGCTCGCGCGCAACTGGTACGTCCGCGAGGCGGGCTGGAAGCTGAATCAGGCCGGGGAGCTCTTCGACATGAGCGACGCCCCGTTCGTGGAAACACTCGTGCCAGCCGGTGCCGAGACTCCCGCCGCGCGGGCCGCCCGCCAACGCCTCGCGGCCGCCCTCGCGGAACTCAACCCCGCCGGAGGCATCCCGGACACCGGTGACGAATCGGGCCGCCACGCGAAGAACGTCGAAGCCAAGAAGAAGAAAGGTCGGGACAAATGAGCCGCTCACGCCCGACGTATCCCTCGTCTGGGGCCTGCGCCCGCGGGCTGCAGCTTCTCCTGCCCGTCCTCGGCTTGACGCTGTCGCCCGTGGCGGCCGCGGCCCCCCCCGCCCCCCCCCCCCACGTCCTCTTCATCGCCGTGGATGATCTGCGGAATGAGCTCGGCGCGCTGGGCGTGGCCCATGCCCGGACCCCGCGGCTCGACGCGCTCGCCGCCAGCGCGCGGATCTTCACGCATCACTACGTGCAGGTGCCCACCTGCGGCGCCTCGCGCTGCGCCCTCCTCCGCGGCCGCTATCCGACCGAGGCCGCCCACGTCGGCAACGGCGGCATCGCCTCCACCCACGCCACCTGGGGCGACGCCAACCTCCCGGCCTGGTTCCAACGACACGGCTACCGCACCTACGCCTTGGGCAAGATCACGCACCACCCGGGCGGCCGCACCGGTCGCCTCTGGGCCGAAGGCCCGGAGGAACTCCCCGGCGCCTGGACCCGCTCGTGGATTCCCACCACGCCCTGGCGCGAGGCCGAACACCTCATGCACGGCTACGCCAACGGCGTGCCTCGCACCGCCGGGAAAACCCCGCCGCTCGAGGCCTTTTCCGGTCCCGACTCCGCCTACCCGGACGCGTGGGTCGCCGACGCGGCCGTGCAACAGCTCCGCGAACTCGCCGCCTCGGCGGATCCGTGGTTCTTCGCCGTCGGCTTCTTCAAGCCGCACCTGCCGTTCGCGGCGCCGAAGCGCTACTACGATCTCCACGACCCGGAGCGGATCCCCGCGCTCGCCCCGGCCGCCGCCGCCAAGCCGGACTGGCCCTCGACCTGGCACCCGAGCAACGAGTTCCGCCGCAACTACGCCCACGCCGGCCGCGACCCCGACGCCGATCCCGCCTACGCCAAGGAGGTCCGCCGCGCCTACGCCGCCAGCGTGAGCTACGTCGACGCGCAGATCGGCCGCCTCCTCGACGCGCTCGAGGCGCTGGACCCCGCGGGCCGCACCATCGTGGTCCTGTGGAGCGACCACGGGCTGCTCCTCGGGGAGCACGCGATCTGGGGCAAACATTGCCTCTACGAGCATTCGCTCCGCTCCCCGCTCCTCATCCGCGCTCCCGGCCTGCCCCAACCGGGCGCCCGCAGCGCGGCCTTGGTCGAGACCATCGATCTCTTTCCCACCCTGACCGACCTCTGCGGGTTGCCCGCGCCCGCCGGGCTCGACGGCCGCAGCCTGCGCCCGCAGCTCGAACGCCCCGCCACCCCGGCCGCCAAGCCGGCGCGCGGCTTCTGGACCGAAGGTCAGCGCACGATCCGCACCGACCGCTGGCGCCTGATCGCCGCCCGCGGCGCGGACGGATCCCCGCAGTACGAGCTCTTCGACTACGCGAACGATCCCTTCGAGACCCGCAACCACGCGGCCGCACAGCCCGAGGTCGTGCGCGAACTCGCGGCGCAGTTGGCCCTCCGGCCGGAGTTGCCGACCCCCGCGGGGAAGTCCGCCGGGGGCAAGAAGCGCGCCGCCGCGCCCCAGCCGTGAGCCGCCGCGGGACCCGCGCCATGAACCTCGTCGCTCGTTGCTTGCTGCTGCTCGGGATTGCCTCGGCCGGCGCGGTGGCGGCCCCTGCGGCACGCCCGCCGAACTTCATCGTCATCCTCGCGGACGACCTCGGTTGCGGCGACCTCAGCCTTTACGACGGCTGGGTGCGGACGCCGCGGATCGAACGGATGGCGCGGGAGGGGATGAGGTTCACGGATTTCCACGCCAACTCCTCCGTTTGCAGCCCGACCCGCGTGGCGTTCCATACCGGCCGCTACCAGCAGCGCGCGGGCATCGTGGATGTGATCGTGGGCCGCGATCCGGCGGAAAAGGGGCTGGCGCCGGAGACGCCCACCCTCGCGAAGGTGCTGCGGCAGGCCGGTTACGCGACCGGCCTGTTCGGCAAGTGGCATTGCGGGCATCGGGATGAGTCGAACCCGACCCGTCTCGGCTTCGATGAATTCGTCGGCTTCCTGCACGGAGGCGCGGACTACCACCGCCACCAGAACTGGCGCAACGGACTCCGGGTGGAGGACGTCGCGGGCTACTCGACCGACCTCATCACCGAGCGCAGCGTGGACTTCATCCGGCGGCACCGGGACCGGCCCTTCTTCCTCCATGTCGGCCACCAGGCGGTGCACAACCCGTACCAGACGCGCGCCGACCGGCCGGAGACCCGTGCGGCGGACTGGAAGCAGAACAGCGTCGGCGAGGTGAACCGCGCCCGCTACCGGACCCTCATCGAGGACCTCGACCAGAGCGTGGGCCGGCTGCTCGACGCCGTCGGTGACCTCGGCCTGGCGAAGGACACCCTGGTGTTTTTCTGGTCGGACAATGGCGACGTGGGGATGTCCCCGGCACCCCGGCCCTACCGGGGCACCAAGTTCAGCCATTACGAGGGGGGCCATCGCGTGCCGGCGGTCGTCTGGTGGCCGGGCCGGATCCCGGCGGGATCGCGATCGGACGCCTTGATCGCCGGGTTCGACCTCTTCCCCACCCTGGTGGAGATCGCCGGCGCCGGGGCGCAGGCGCCGCCGAACCTCGACGGCATCAGCGTGCGGCGGCATTGGCTGAACCAGGAGGAGCTGCCGGCGCGGGATCTCTTCTTCGGGTATGAGCCGAAGCTCGGCACCGCGATGCGGCGCGGCGACTGGAAGATGATCCTGAAGGACGGCGAGGCTCAACTCTACCACTTGCGGGACGATCGGAAGGAAACCCGCAACCTTGCGGCGGAGCGTCCCGAGATCACCGCCGCGCTGCGGGGCGCGATCGAGGAGTTCAAACGCACGGTGACGCCAGGCAGCTGACGAACGCCGCGCGCCGGCCGCACCGACCCTGCGTCAGCGCGGCGACACCGGACCGAGCAGTGGCCGCATCGCCTCGCCCATCGCCTGGCCGATGAGGGTGTACGTCTCGGCGTTGGAGTTCCAGTGGTAGCCCTGATTGTTGGGGGAGTCCGCGACGTCGCGCCAGAACCCCTTCGTGCCGACGAAGGCCACGTTGCCCTGGAATTCCGGCCGGGCCGCCACCGCCGCCTGCGCCCGCATCAGCGCCAGCGCGCGGGGATGCCGCTCGTTCGGACCGGTCATGCCGGTCTCGCCGATCACGAAGGGAAGCGCCGGCACGCCGAACTCACGTCGCACATCCCGGATGAAGTGCGCCAGGTTCGCCTCATATTCGGCCGTGAACTGGTCGTTGATGCGGTCGTTCCAACCCTGGTGCCACGCGAAGCCCGCGAGCACGAAACGGCCATCGCTGCCGGGCACGAGCTCGGGCAGCCGGGAGAGCGCGGCCCGGGTGAGCGCGACCATCTCCCGGTAGTACCGCCCGACGATCGCGGGGTCCTGCGCGACGGCGGCGTCCAGCTTCGCGCCGAGGGGGTACGGCGGCCGCCCCGCGCTCGGCGGACGAAAGTCGACCGCGAGGCTCTTGCCGCCCCACGCGCACTTGATGAGCAGCACCGGCTCCTCGAGCGCATCCCCCAGCACCCAGCCGAACCCGAGTTCGGGCCCGATCTTCGCGGGCCGGGTGGGCTCCGGGAGGGCACCATAGCCGACGGTGAGGGGTCCGTGGCGTTGGAGGTAGGAGATCCAGACGTCGTCGCGCCGCCGCCACCGGCCGTCGGCGGTCGCGAAGGTCGCGAAGCGAGGCGCGGTGGCGGGATCCCGCACGAGAAACTCCAGCGAGCCGCGCCCACCATTGCGCTGCGGATCGGCGGCGACGAAGCCGTGGCCCTCCATGTTCGACTGGCCGGCGAGGATGAAAACCCTGAGCGGCGCCGGCTCCGACGCGGCGGCGGGGCCGGCGCCGAGCACGCAGAACGCGAGGCAGGGGAACAGGAGCTTGACCGCTCGATGCATGGTTTGAGGAGGTTCAGGAGGGAGATCCGGTGGCGGCGGGGAAGTGGGGCGGCAGCCGCCACCCGTCAGCGGAGGGCCGCGGCCGGCTGCGGTTTGACCCCGAGCTTGGCGTAGTTGAACCCGCTGGGCCGCGGCTGGTAGTCGCCGACGATCTCCACGCTGCGCTCGGCGGTGATGGCGGCCTCCATGCCCAGGCACCAGTAGGCGCCGTTGATGATCAGTCGGCGCAGCCCGGCGTTCCGGAGGTCGTTGCCGCTGCCCATCGTGGAGTGAAAGACGCGGGCGCTCGCGCCGCTGCTCGTCTGCCAGGACTTGACCCACGCGACGGGCAGCGGCTCCAGCGCGGGGTTCGGCGCGTCGTCCGGATTGCGGCCCAGCAACGGCTGGCCCCAGACCAGCGCGGTGCACCCGGCCGGCAGGGCCGCGCCCTCCCGGTAGGTGCGATAAACGTCGGAGTCCCCCCAGATGTCGCCGACGCCCCGGAGGACGGGGTGGTCCCTTTGTTCGGCGACCAAAATGCCGCGGGTGGAGTCGGCCTGCCACCGGCCGTGATGCCGCAGGAAGGCGCCGCCCAACACGTCCTCGCCCCAGCGCACCGGCTTGCCATTGATCTGGTAGGGCAACGGTCCGCGGAATCCGTGGTTGGCCGTGCGCAGCGCCATGAAGGGCCGGCCCGAGTCCACGTACTTCACGATCTGCCGCTGCGCCGCCGGCGGGAGCGTGAGCAGACGGGTGAAGAACACCACGAGGTCCGCCGCGGCGAGGTGCTCCAGGCCGGGCACGTGGTGCGGCCTGAACTCGGCCTCCTTCCCCTTCTCCGGATACACCGGCAGGGTGGGATCCACCTCGCCCCGCGCGTTCACGCCGAAGAGCACGGTGCAGTCGAATCCGTGGTGCCGGCTCAGGATCCGCGCCAGCATCGGCATCGACTGCTCGCTGCGGTACTCCTGGTCCGCGGCGATGAGGACGACGTGCCGGCCCTTTCCCGGCCCGTCCCCGCCGGGATAAATGAGCCACTGCGGGCCTTCCGGGACCGGGTGGGCGAGCCCCGGCGCGCCCACCCGCCAAAGCAGGAAGGCGCCGATCATGGCGATGGAGGCCGGCTTCAGCCGCGCGTGAAGGATCTTCATGGCGGGACTAACGCTTCGGCGCACTGCGGCCGCTGGCCTTGGATTCCTCGAGCAGGGCCTTGAGTTCCCGCACGATCTCCGGTCGCTCCGCGTGGAGGTTCCTCGTCTCCCCCGGGTCGGCGTCGAGGTTGTAGAGCTGGCCGGGGGCGTCCGGCGCGGTCTCGGCAAGGAGGAAGGGCTTCAGGCCGGGATGGTTCTCGTAGCGGTTGCCGCCGGACCCCCGGTGGTCGAGGTACTTCCACGGTCCGCGCCGGAGGGAGAGCGTGCGCGCCCCGGCGAAGGCCTGGGTGAGCAGGTAGGGACGGATGGGCGCGTCCGCTTCGCCCCGCAGCACCGGCAGCAGGTTGAAGCTGTCCTCGGCCGCGTCGGTCGGGAGCACGGCGCCGCTGATGGCCGCGAGGGTCGCCATCACGTCGGTGAGGCTCGCGAGCTGCCCGCTGGTGGTGCCGGGTTTCACCCGCCCGGGCCAGCGGACGAGGAACGGGATGCGGTGACCGCCCTCCCAGCTGTCGCGCTTGATGCCGCGCCACGGCCGCGCGCCGTCGTGACCGTGGTCCGCGCGCATGTGGATCACGCTGTCGACCTCCGGGCCGTTGTCGCTGGTGAAGAGGACCAGGGTGTTTTCGGCGACGCCGAGTTCCTCCAGCGTCCCGACCAGCTCGCCGACCATCCAGTCGAGCTGGTGGATGAAGTCGCCGTGCGGCCCGGCCCCGGACTTCCCCTGGAACTGAGGCGCGGCGAAGGATGGCAGGTGCACGGCCTGCATCGCGTGGTAGAGGAAGAAGGGCCGGCCCGGCGTCTCGCGGACGTGCCGCCGCAGGAATTCCCGGCTCTTTTGCAGGAAAACCAGGTCCACCTCCTCGATCGGAAAATCGGGCGCGATGAATCCCGGGCGGCAGTCGTTCGCGTAGGGGTGCCGGGGCAGCCCGGACTTGTCGAGCGGACCGGCGGGCGGCACCGGCACGCGGTCCCCGTCGATGAACGCGTAGATCCAGTCGGTGGTGGGGCAGCACGCCGTGCCGAAGAACTGATCAAACCCGTGGTCCAACGGCCCGCCCTCGACGCGGCGGCTGAAGTCGATGCGCGTCACCTCCTCCCGCTTGCCGGAGTGGATCGGCTTTCCCGCGTGGTCGCGAAAGGTCAGGCCCACGTGCCATTTGCCGACCGCGGCGGTGGCGTAGCCCTGCTGCCGGAGCATCGCCGGCAGCGTCAGGCGACCCGGGGCGATCAGGGACGGTCCCCCGGCGCCTTGAAACACCGTGCCACCGTTCGGCACGCGAAACGCCATCTGGCCGGTCATCAGGCTGTAGCGCGTGGGCGTGCAGACCGTGGCGGGACTGTGCGCGTCGGTGAAACGCATGCCCTCGCGGGCGAGCCGGTCGAGCTGCGGCGTGGCCACCTTCGCCTGGTCATTGTAGCACCGGACATCGCCGTAACCGAGGTCGTCCGCGAGGATCAGCAGGATGTTCGGCGGCGGGGCCGCGCCCGCGGCCGCGACGGTGGCCCAGCCCACGGCCACCCGCAGGCTAGCGGCCAGCAGGGCCCGGCGACGGCCGGCGAGGAGACGGGAAAGGTTCATGGGCGGACGTCCGGGAGGGGGCGAATCACGGCGGGGGAATCTCGTTCAACGTGTAGTACGCCCGGTCGTGGAGCAACGGCTCGCCGTCGCGGGACCTCAGCGCCGGAAGGTGGAAGTCGTGCACGTGGCCCCGCATCAGGCCTTCCACCCGCAGGCGCACGCTCATGCCGTCGGACGTCACTTCGGCCGAGGTCACGGTCGGGCGCGTGTGGTCCACCTCGGGGCTGCCGTAACCCTGCTGGTAAATGTGGGTGTAGGTCTGGAGGTCATAGCTCTCCGGGCGCGCGGCGAGCGCGGCGTCCACGGGCCGCGTGAAGCGCACGAGGAACCCGTCGGGCTGCGCCCGGACGTCGAGGATCTCGAACGGCGTCCGGCCGGTCCAGTCGAGGCGCTGGAGGAGGTTGTCCTTCATCCCGCGCACGGGCCAGCCGCGGTTCGTGCCGCCGGCGATGAGCTGGCCGCGCGGCGTGAAATGCACCGCGAGGATGCCCGTGCCGAGGCCCTCGCGGAACGGGTAACAGGCGCCCTGCCACACGCCGTTCACCTGCTCGGTGGTCACCCGCATGACGACGCTCAGGGAGTAGTCGCCGACGAACAGCTGGTTCTCGAACGGCCCGAACTTCCCGCCCGAGCGGTTCACTTCGAACGCGGAAATCGAGCGACCCATCTTCTTGTAGGGGAACACCACGGCGTAAGGCACGAGTTCCTTCACCCGCTTGCGCTCGATTTCCATGCGCGACGGCGTGTTCGGCATCACCGGCTCCGGCCCCAGGTCCGGCGCGAACGGATACCAGTTGAAGCTGGCCGGGTGGCCCATGAAGCCGCCCGGCTTGAGATGCTTCAGCGAGCACGCGCCGTTCCACGGCCCCTGGCTCTCGACGTAGAACATCTCCCCGTGCTCGTTCTCGCCCACGCCCAGCGGGCTGCGCAGGCCGCTGCACAGCGGGATGGTCCTCCCCTCGGGCGTGATCTTCAGGGCCCAGCCCCGGAAGAGCGCCTTGGAACGGTAGGACTCGGACAGGCCGAGGGCCACGTAGAGGTTTCCCGCCGCGTCGAACTTCGAGCCGAGCGCGAACTCATGGTAATGCCCGAAGCCCCAGCGGTCGCTCACCGTGTCGAAGCGGTCCGCGCGGCCATCGCCGTCCGTGTCCGCGATGCGGGTGACCTCCGTGGCGTGCGTGGCGTAGAAGGCGCCGTCGCGGTGCGCAAGGCCCAGCACCTCATCCAGGCCGCTGGCAAAACGGTGCACCGCCGGCCGCGGGTGCTCCTCCATCACGCCGCTCACCAGCAGGATCTCCCCGCGCCGCGTGCCCACCGCGAGCCGGCCGTCCGGCAGCGAGACGAAGCTCCCCGCCTCCAGGTACACGCCCTCGGGCAACGGGACGTCGACGATGCGGTAATAGGCCGCCTCCCGTTCCGCCGTGCCCCAGGCATCGCCGAAACTTTCCGCCGCCACGAGGGCGGGCGGCAGGAGGCACCACGGGAGGATCCAGCGCAGGTTCATGGCTTGGCGGCGGGGTGGTACTCGATCCGCAGCTCCCCGTGCACGGGCAGCAGCAATTCCCAGGCTTCGCCGGCGCGACGGACCAGCGGGGTGGCCGGCAGGCGCACGCGCAGGTTCCGGCCGACGGCGAACTCGGTCCCGCCGCGCGGCTCGATAACCGGGTCGGCCGCCACCCGGAAGTGCAGTCCGGGCCGCGGCGCGACGGGGAACCTCACGGTCCGCTCCAGGAACACTCCTCCGCCGGAGTCGCGGCGCTCGCGGAAGCAGTCCTCCACGGGAAATCCGTCCACGGAGTAGCGGAACGTGGGGCGTTGCTGGGCGTCGAGCGTGTAGCCCGCGAAGGCGTCGGGGGACGGGCGGGGCGTGGGGTCGGGAGCGGGCCAGGCGGCGTCCGCCGCGGCGAGCACCGCGAACGCCGGGCCGGGCGGGAACGCGGTGGCGTCCGGGCCGAGGATGCGCGCCTGACCCGCGCCCTGGCCGCGCCAGAGTCCGGAGGCCTCGATGAAGCCGCCGCTCCAGATCGAACCCAGCCGCATCTGGCCCGCGTCGAAGGAAAGGTTGATCCCGCCGGGATACCCCACGCCGATGCCGCGCTTGCCGATGCCGGGAAACGCGCGCCGGATGATCACCGCCTCGTCCGCCACGGCAATGACGAGTGGCTCCAACACGAGGCCCGGCGGCTCCCGCGCCTCGGGACCGCGCGCCAGGTATTGC
The DNA here is from genome assembly GCA_049428505.1 of Opitutaceae bacterium. Lineage (GTDB taxonomy): Bacteria > Verrucomicrobiota > Verrucomicrobiia > Opitutales > Opitutaceae > ER46. The sequence goes on from JBMTAG010000056.1 coordinate 10,049, forward strand.
CAGAGCGCGTCGCGCTGCCGGCCCGCGTCGCCGCTGAGCACCTCGGGCAACGGCGATTTCCCCCCGGGCCAGAATCCCGGCATGATCGTGAGCGGCGAGAAGCGCGTCGGGTCGGCGAGGAAATGGTGGAACCAGTTTTCCTCCAGCCGCTCGGCCATGGTCATCAGGTCCAGCGCCCGGATCGGGGACGCGCTCTTCCCGCGGAACGTGTGGCAGGCGATGCAGTTCAACGCCTTGGCCCCGGCGAGCTCGCGGCCGATCTCGGGCGGCTTTTCCTCCCGGCCCACGCGCGTGAACGCGGCCGGCGGCAGGGTGTCCAGCTGCTTGAGCCCGTCGGCGAGCGGTTCCGCGGCCGCCGCCCCAAACCGCGGCATCCGCGTGTGGAGGTACGGCCGCACCGACGCGCCGTTCGCGATCACCTCGCGGAGCCAGTCACGCCGCAGCTTCGCCCCGACGCCGGTGAGCGAGGGCGGCAGGCGGCCCTGGTCCCCCAGGTTCTCGTCGCGGCCGGTGAAGTGGCCGCTGCGCGCGGCGGGCACCCCGCCCAGCTCCCCGCGCTGGTGGCACGCCCGGCAGTTCAGGCGGGTGAGGGAGAGCTCGAGGTGGGCGGCGACGTTCCCCGGAGCCGCCGGTGCGGCCAGCGCGGCCCGCACCGCCGCCCGCTGGGAGTCCGCCCACGGATATCGCGGCCACGGGCCCAGCTGCGCGGACAAACACCCGTGCTCGGGTCGCAGTTGGTCCAGCGCCGGGAGGGCCGGCGAGGCGCGGGGGCCGCCGACCGTGTGGCACGCATCGCAGCGATGCTGGCGGAACAGCACCTGGCCGCGGGCGGCGAGCTCCGGGTCGGGATGGAAGCCGGGCGGCGGCGCCGCCTGCTCCCGCAGGAGGTAACTCGCGACGTCCACCGCCTCGAAGTGGTTGAGCCTCGCATCCGGCATCCGGCCGCCGGGCCGCACCGCCAGCGGGTCCTCCAGGAACCTCGCCAGGCTGGCGACGGAATACTTCGCGGCCAGCGGCCCGAGGGGCACCGAGTCCGGGAGCGGCGTCTCCGGCGCATGGCACGCGACGCAGCCGACGGCGTGGTACAGCTTCCGCCCGCGTTCCACGGCCGCGGGAACGGGTGGCGTGAAGGTCGGCGGCGCACCGCCGAGCGAGGCGAGGTAATGCGCGAGGGCGTCCGCCGTGGCCGCACGTTCGGCCGCCGGCAAATGGCCAAGCACATCGGGCATCGTGGTGCCGGGCTTGGTGGCGGCGGGGTCCGCGATGAATGCGCGCAGGTGCGCGCCGTGCACCCGCGCCCCGACGGCGGAGAGATCCGGGCCGGGCTTCGCCGCCCAGTCCGCGCGCGCGGTAGGGTGGCACGCGGCGCACCCCAGCTCGCTGACCAGGACCGTGCCGGTGAATCCGGGCTCGAACCGGTCCCCCCGCGCCAGGCCGCCGATGACCGGCGAGGCGTCCCCGGCGGCGCTCAGGGTGAGCGGCAGCGTCGCGACCAAAATGGCGGTGAACGATCTCACGGGGTTCAGGTCACTCGGTCGGTTCCCAGATCTTCCGGAGCAGGAGCTCCAGCGCGGGATCGTGCTCCCGGAGCTCGGCGCGGACGAACGGATAGAAATCATTCCGGTAGAGGAAGGCCTCCGTGCCCTCGGCGAAGTACTCCTTGTGGTTGGTCAGGCCGTAGTGCCTCGCCCGGCCGCCGTGATGGGCAAGGACCTGCTCGTAACGGCCGGCGGACACGGCGTTCTGGTAGGCGGCGATGATCTCCGGGTGGTCGAAGCCCAGGACCTGATCGTGATAGGCGTGGGCCAGTTCGTGGAGGATCACGGCGGGATGCTTGAGCAGCTGCTCGCGGGAGAACAGGTCGCGCGCCTGCGGCAGGTGAACCTTGCGCGCGAGGCGCGGGTCATGGCCGTTCGCCACGAGCCATTCCCGGCTGGGATGGTATTGCTTCGCCGTGAGCGTCGGGTGGCGGTGCTCGAGCCAGATTTCCAGCTGCTGCATCTTCCCCAACGGCCCCGCGGGGAGGAGGATTTTGATGCGTTGCAGATGATTCGCCAGCATCGCCAGCGCCCGCGCGCCCTCCGCTCGATGCTCGCCTTCGACCAGGCTCGGTTCGAGGTGAACCTTCCAGCCCTCGACGTCGCGCACCACGGGATCGAAGCGGACGGCGCCCGCGGGCCGCGCCCGGGCTGAACCTTCCGCGGGCGGCGGGGTAGCCGCGGCCGCATCGCTGCGGGCCTGCGCCTGCCGGCGGATCCGGGCGTTCAACGCGGCGAGGTGTTCCGGCCACCGGAAGGTGGGGGCCTGGGTCGGATCATATCCGGCCAGATGACCGGTGAGGCGCGTGGTGGGCTTGGTGTACTTCAACTCGGTGTCGCCAAAGACCTCCCGGCACAACGCGGCGAGGCCGGGATCGTAGGCCAGCAGCTCGGCGCGCGTGTTGACGTGGTTATGGTCATGGTCGTTCTCCCGGTTGTCATCGAACCAGGACTGCACCCCCTCGGCGAAATACTCGTGGTGGTTCACGCCGGCGTATTTTCCCTTCCACCGACCGGCCTTCATCGCGCGATCATAGGCCGCCCGCACCCGCACGTCGAACGTCGGGTCGACGTTCGTCATGCCGCGCAGGTGCAGGTTGTGCGCGAATTCGTGGATCAGGATGTTCTCCCGCGAGTAGGGATCACCCGCGTAGGCGAGCAGGTTCTCCTCCGCGCAGGAGCAGAACGGATCCGTCAGGCTCCCACCCATGCCGCGCGCGCGGGCATCGCGGTAGTCGCGCGGGGGAACCCCGGGAAAATCCGGGACGGGCGTCGCCGCCAGCCATTCCCACTCGGGCTGGTCGCAGGTGAATTCGTTCCAAGCGAGGATCGAGAGGCGCGCGCCACTTTGAATCATCGCCGCGCGCACGTCGGGGCGTTTCGCCAGCATCAAGTCGACGAGGTAGGCGGCCTCCTTGAGCGCGTAGGGATTTACCCGGGCCGACGCGACGATGGGAAAGCCGCCCGCGGTCACCCGTTGCGTGTAGAACGCCGGCACGCCGTCCGGATCCGACGGATCGTAGCGGAATCCCTGCACCGGCACCCGGCTGGTAACGATCCGCTCCGTGCCGGCGTGACGCCCCACGAGGGCGAAGCGGTGACCGAGCGTGGTCGTGATGACCACGTTCGCCCCCGGGGCGACCGAACCGTTCGGCACGCGCTCGGTCTCGCTCTTCAGCCAGAAGATGTCCACGGGCTGCGCACTGCCGTTGATGATCTGGAGCCGGGGGCGATCCGCCGGACCCGGATTGCCGGGGGCGGCGGGGCTGATCGTGAGGAAGCCACCGAGGAGCAGGACGAGCACGAGGCGAGGGAATTCCATGACGTTTCGGCTGGGGCGTCGTTTACCTCGCAGCAAGGCGGCCCGGACGCCACTCTGCTTTCGGCCGCGGCGCCACAGCGAGTATTTCCGTGCGCTGCTGGAAGTTTCCGGGGGGGGTGCCTGGGGCGGGCGGCGGAGCGCGCTTCTCCAGCGGAGGAAGGACGCCGCGGATCCCGCCGCGGGCCGCCGTGGCGCACTCAGAACGCCACGGTCGCGGTGGTGACGTATTGGCGGGGTTCCGTGTAGCGCGTCCAGGTGTAACCGTTGCCGATGTCGACTTTCTCGTCGAAGACGTTGTTGACGTTGAGCTGGAGGGTCCAGTTGAAGCGGCCGACCTTCCGGCGGTAGCTGACGAAGGGATTGGTCAGGATGTAACTGTCGCTCCTGATCGGCGGCAGGACATTCACCCCGGTGATGGTGACTCCGGGGCGCGTCCGACCGAGGGTGTAGCGGGCGGCGATGCCCGTGGTGACACCCTTGAGCGCGCCTTCGGTGAAGCTGTAACGCGTGGTGACGCTGGCGGTGGCGCGCTTGGTCAGCGAGATCACCCCCTCCTGGTCCTCAAGAAAGTCGCGGGTGAGCGTGGTGGCGTCGTCGGGATCCAGCCCGCGGCTCCGGGCGGTGGCCCGGGCCTCGGTGAGAAACGCGCCCAGCAGCGGAAAGAACCGGGTGAACTCGGTCTGGTTGCGCGAGTAGGAGCCCAGGAGCGTCCAATTGCGGCGGAGGTTCGCGAGCACCTGGTACTCCCAGCCGCTCGACGTGCGATCACGGTAGTCGACCAGATTGGCGAAGGGCTTCGCGAGGAGCGGATTCAGCTCGTCGCGGACGGCGGCGCTGATCGAGGCGTTGAGGTTTTCCTGCTTGGTTTCAAAGCGCGTGACGGTGGCTTCGAGCCGGCCGGCAAAGAGCTTGAGGCGCGCGCTGAAGTCGGCGCCTTCGCCGGTGAGCGGGACCAACGCGCCGCCGGTGAGGTCGGTCCCGTAGTTGTCGGAAAACTGCGACGACTCGAAGTAACCGCCGGTGAACGAGAGCCAAGGGAGCGCGTGCCAGACGGCGCCGTAGGTCTGGTTGGTGCTCCAGTCGTCGGAAAACGGATAAACGGGGATGCCCTCAAGCTTGCGGGTGCCATCGTTGGGGATGCGGGAGCCGTCGACCGCGCGGTAGGTTTGCTCGTTGAAGTTGGCGGGGTCGGCGGTCGTTGGCGCGCTGGCGCTCTGCAGCCAGTGCTCGCGGCTCAGGCCGATGCTGGAGCGGACGCGGCCCCCGAGGTAGGAGCCGAGGATGTTGACGGAGCCGGAAGTCAGGCTCTGGTCGAGGCGCCGATTGACGCCCGCATTCTGACGGAAGAGCTGGGTGACGCCGGGCCGGACGTTCCAGCCGAGCTTCTGGTCGCTGTTGCCGTCGCGCAGGTAGTGGACCGGGTAGACGAGGTTGTTGGTGAAGTAGGCGGCCTGGCCGGTGTAGCCCCGGCGGGCGATCTCCTCGCGGGTCAGGGAATAGCCGAAGAACTCGGAATAGACCTCCTCGTGCCGGTAATTGGCGCCCAGGACGAGGCGCTGCGTGATGCCCCAGGGGAGGACGGCATCGTAGACGAGCTGGGCGCGCCAGTTGAGGATGTCGTGACCGTCGGGGTTATAGAGCGGCACGTGCACGATGAACAGCTGCTCGTAGTTGGGGTTGGGGACCGTGCCAGGGCCGTTGGGGTTGGGGAGCACGGGGTTGACGTCCACGTGGAGGTAGCGCCCGGCGACGGCACCGAGGCTGGAAAGGCTGGAGAAGGCCTGTTTGCGGATGGTGTCGTCGACCTGGGCGTTGTGGGCGACGAGGGCATGGAGCGTGTCGGAAAACGCGTGCTTCAACTCAAGGGTGTAGGCGAAATACTTGGAGTTATGCTTCGTGTCGGGCCCTCCCCAGTCCTGCCCCAGGGGAACGATGCTCTCGGGGACGCGGCGGAGCGGGAGACGGTTGGGATTCTGCGGGTCGGTGGCAGAGGTGGCGGACGCGCCGGTCGGGATGACCGAAATGCGGAAGGTGTTCAACGCGGTGGACTGCCAGTTGTTCAGCACGCCCCCGATGTCGACGAAGGCGTGATTGACGGCGGTGGCGGCGCGGATCTGCTGCATGCCGACGCCGTTGACCTGGATGCCGGGGCGGAGCGGGTCGGCGTCGAGGTTGCTGGTGCCGCTCCCGTAGACGTAGGCGGCGCGGTAGTCGCCGGGCCCGAGATGGCCCAGGTGGTAGGTGGAATTCCCGGTCTCGTAGGCGACGTCGATCTGCGTGCGGCGGTGCCGGAAGGGCTCCCAGCGCAGCGAGCCGGCATAGCCCTCGAGGTCGCGGCCCATCCGCTGCTTGAACATCTCGACCTCGGAGTTGATGGCGTTGAAGCGGAGGGCGAGCCGGCCGGGGATCAAGGGCTGGTTGAAGTCGATGGAGTACCGCTGCGTGCCGAAATTGTCGTAGCGGATCTGGACGGAGCCGCGGGTCTGAAAGGACGCCCGCTTGCTGGCGATGTTGATGGTGCCGCCGGCATCGACATCGCCGTAGGCGAGGCCACTGGGCCCGCGGCTGAATTCGATGCGCTCGGTGTTGAAGACGTCGGCGGCGAGATACCAAGGGAAGCCGTCCCGCAGCTGGCGGAAGGAGGCGAGGCCGCGGATGCTGACCTGGTTGCCGCCCCGGTTGTTGACGACGGCACCGATCGTACCCTGGTCGTTGGCGATGTTCTCCGTGCTCATCGCGAAGTCGACGGCATCGAAGTAGTTGTTGAAGGCGAGGTCCTGGAGGAGCTCCTGCGTCATCACCGAGATCGAGTTGGGCAGGTTCTCGAGCTTCTCGTTGGTGCGGGTGCCGGTCATCGCGGTGGAGGCGGCGTAGCCGGTGTCCCGGTCGGAGGAGACTTCGAAGACCGAGAGCCGGATGGGGGCGGCGACGGAGGGCGGAGGCGGGGGCGCGACCTGCGCCCGCGCGGGCAGTGCGGCAAGCAGGCCGGCCAAGGCCATGCGCAAGAAAGGACAGGGGGTTCTTTTCATGGCGGGTTCGGGGTTTGGGGCAGGAACCGGTTTCGGGGTCTATTTCCGGGCAAGGACCAAAACGGGATCAGGGAGAACGTCCCCGGTTGCGCGACTGCCGAGGCCGGGCGCTGCGGAAACAGCGATTCGTCCCGGGGCGAAACCGACGCGCCCCACCGCCGGCCTCCCCGCCCGCAAGCCCCGGTTCCCCCGGGTGCGCCTGTCCATTCCGGGGTTCGTCGGCATCGATGGGGAATCAGCGGGCAATCCCTGACCCTATCAGGTCGGCGCCGCATCGTCTTGACTGGGAATCGCGCGAAATTGGAGAAATCGGCACAACCGCCGGGCCGGAACGGGCGGCGCGTCAACGTCGCCGCCCGTCCAGGCGGACCGCGTCCTGCCGGCCGCGGGATCGGGCCGCGCGGTGCAGCTGGCGGAACTCGGTCGGCGTGACTCCCGTGGCCGCGCGGAACGCCCGCGTGAACGCGCTATGGTCGGAAAAGCCGCACGCGTGCGCGATTTCCGCGACGGCCCGGGGGGTGTCGCGGAGCGCCTCGGAGGCGGCGGCGATGCGCGTCTTGGCGATCAGCTGGACCGGAGTGAGGCCGAAGATCCGCTTGACGGCGCGGCCGAACCGGGCGGGCGGGACCCGGGCCAGCCGGGCGAGCCGCGAGGGTGAGATCGACTCCGCGTAATTGGCTTCCAGGTGCCGCAGGGCCGCGGCGATCCCCGGCGGGATCTCCCGCGTCGGGATCGGCGCGCGCACGTCCTGCGAGAGGCCGATCAGGCCGCAGACCTTTCCCGTGGCATCGCGCAGCGGCAGCTTGGTCGTCAGGCACCAGACCGGGCGGTGGGGCTGCAACCAGTGGAGCTCAAGGTGGTCGACGATGGGGCGCCCGTGGCGCAGCACGAAGTCGTCCTGCTCCGTCGGGATGCGACCAAGGCTCCCCGGGCAGACATCGGCGGGCCGCTTCCCGATCATCTGCGCCTTGCTTTGCAACCCGTGACGGTCAACCAGCGACTGATTGACCGTAGCGTAACGTCCGGCGGCATCCTTGATGAAGAACGCGATGTCGGGCGTATGGGAGAACAACTCCGCCAGCACCTCGCGATCGATCCCCGCGGCGGCGATCGCGGCGACGCTGGAAACCGGAGGGGCGGGCGCGGGGATCACGGCTTGGGCAGGCGGGGGGTCGAGGCGGTGGGGACGATCTGTTCCCCCCCCGGTGATCCTAAGTCAACGTCGGACGCCGCAAGCCTCCGCCCGCGCGGCGGTCGGCCGGCTGAGGGCGAGTGGCCGGCACTTCTCCAGGTCATCCCGGGGCGTGGGCCAGCCGAAGCACCGCGACGTGGACCGCGGCGTCGATCACCGCCGAAGGCTCGGCGGGGAAGCGGACCCATGCCGGAGGCCGGCTCCGAGGACGAAGCCGGTGCGGAGGAGGAGGTGAGGCCGAGGGATGCTCAGCGTCGGGCGTAGGCTGGCGCTCCCGTGGCTGTGCCTCGGGTCCCTCCAAGGCGCAGGTGGGCGAGAAAGGCGTCCCGGCGTTCGCAGGCCTCGGCGAGGTCGCGGGTGCCGAGGGAGACGGCGACGCGGCGGTCCGCCTTGAACCGCGGCGACGGGCGGACGCTGTAGCGGACGAACCACGTGCCGTGGTTCAGGAACAAGTGGTGGCGATCGCCACCCCGATAGCGCAGGGCAGGTTCAGACGTGAGGGTCATGGTGTGGCAGGCCGGAGGCCGGCACGCGCACCACGGGGAAAATCATTTGGGAGGAATCCCCACATCCAGCGCGACCACTCGTCGCGCTGCGGCCACCGCGGCTTTTCCCAAGCTCGGTTGGCAGACCCTCGCCCCGGCGGGAAGCCGCGGCGGGGAGTCGTTCATGATGCGAATGCACGGCCTGACCCAGGCCGCGGAGGCTCCTGGAGGCAAGTTCCGGCCGCGGGGAGTTACGGCATAAGGCGGGCGGCCGGAACGCGGCGCCTGCCGCACCGGAATGGCGGGACGGCGTTTCGGCCGGGGAACGATTCCCCGGCTACACCGAACCCCGGTCCGGCGTGCACCGGTCCGTGAACCGCACGCGGCGCGAGCGTCAGAACGTGAAGGTGTTCGCGAGGATCCAGCGGGTCTCGTTGGGGATGCGGATGACCGCGATCCGGCCGTCGGGATTCGCGGTCACCGGGATGTCGTCGCCGTTGCCCCACGCGTTGCGCACGTTGAGCTGCAGCCGCCAGTCGATCCGGCCGAACACGCGGCGGCGGTAGCCCGCCCAGACATCGCCGGCGAACTCCTCCGGGCCGTAAAACGGCCGGGCGAGATCCGGAATCTGCGTCTGCATCACGGGATCGTTGTCCGCGATGCGCGCGGCATCCGGGTAGCGCGGGTCGGTCGCGGCAATCCGCTGCTTCAGCGCCTGCCCCGTGAGGAACGGCGCCCCGATGGCCACCCGACCCTGCCAGCGCACGGAGGCGCCGAGGCTCAGCGCCTTGAGCACCGGATGATCAAAGGCCTTGAAGTCGTACGTGGACGTGAAGTTGGCGCGCCACTTCCGTTGCTCCGGCGACACCGCCCCATCGCGCGCGAGGGTCGCCGCCAAGGGGTTGCCCACGTTACTGGCGAAACGTGTCGCGGCGGTCTGCCGTTCCGGCAGCGCCGGGCCCTGGTCGACCCCGAGCAGGTTGAACTTCACCAGATTCGCGTACACCGCGTCGGCGACCTGCTTGGTGAGCCGCGCGGAGCCGGTGACGACCGTCTCCTGCTTGGCGACGTTGGCGGAGACCCGCCAGTGGCGCGTCACGTTGCCCGCCAGCTCCGCCTCGAGGCCTCGCGCATCCAGGTTGGAGGTGTCGGTGAGGCCGGCCACCGCGTTCGAAAGCAAGCCGGTGCCGGTCGCGTTGAGCCGCAGGTTCCGCACCGTCCGGGTGGGCTCGGGATGCAACTGGAAGAAGGCGTCGATGATCTGCTGGTAGGAGGTGTAGCCAGCCGCGGTAACTCCGGGGATGCTGCTGAAGGGGATGCCCTGGGTCTGGGCCGTCACGTAACGGTCGGCCATGAAGCTGGGGAAGTTGAGGATCCCGCCGGTGGCGCCCTGGGCCCCGTTGCTGGCATCGGTCTGGCGCGTGTGGAACGCGTTCACGCGCAGCGACACCCGGCGCTCGAAGAATTCGGCCAGCAGCCCGTACTCGCGGGTGGTGCCAGCCGGGGCGGGCAGGATCTCCCCGTTCAGGTTGGTGCGGACGTTGACCGGGTTGAAATTGCCCGACGAATTGTAGAAGCCGCTGAGCTCAAGCCCGAGCGGGAGCGCGCGCGCCAGCGGGCGCGGCAGACGTCCGACGGCGCTCCACGTGAAGCTGCGGCCGCGCTCATCGAGGTTCGGCCTTTCGTCGAGGCGCAAGGCGGAGTTGTCGAGCGTGTCGTCGGCGTTGCGCCGGTTACCCACGCTGGAGTAGGTCCGCAGATGGTCCCAGCGCCAGCCGGCGACGGTGACGAGGTGCCCGGCCAGAAAGTCGCTCTTCACGCTCAGGGAACGCGAGTCGATCAGCTGGCGGCTGCGGGAATTGCCGTTGAGAAAACGCAGGACGGTGAGCGGCTCGGTGACGAGGCGCTTGTTCGTGAAGTCGAAGAACGTGACGTTGTGGGTATCCCCGCTGCGGGGCAGCGGGGCGGTGACGACCTCGGTGATGCGGACGTCGTTGATCGAGGGCACATCGAGGACGGAAGGCCCGAGGTATTGGAGCACGAGGGGCGTCGTGCGGAAGTTGCTGCCGATCGTGGCCTGAAACACGTCGGTGTTGAGGTTGCGGGTGGGGCTGGTCCAACCCGTGGCGTAGCTGAGGGTTTCGGCATCGTTGCGGTTGCGGGTGTGGAGGCCCGTGACCACGTGGTTGCCGAGGTCGAGCCCGAGGAAACGCGGACCGCGGGCGGCAAGGTTGAAGCGGTGAAAGAGCGTGGCGCGGTAGGCGTCGCGCGCCCCGCGCTGGGTGCGGTCGGTGATGCCCTGCTGGTCGATGAAGGGGCGGCCGACGTTGGGGTTGGGCTGGTCGTTGGGGAGGTAACGGGCGACATCAATGGAGATCGCGCTGGCCGGCGCGCCGCCGCCGTTGTTCCCGAAGGAGAACGGCAGGAGGCGGGTGGAGCGGGTCCGCTGCCGGTCGAAGGCGACCTCCAGGCCGCCGCGGCCGCCGAATAGCTCCTGGGTCAGGGCGACATTGCCGGCGGAAAAGTACTGGTCGACGTGGTTGAGCCCACCGCTGAGCAGGCGCCGGCGGTAATCGAAGATCGAGCGGTTCTGGAGCGTGGGGGAGACAAAACCGACGGGCACCACCGTGCCGCTGTAGAAGGTATCGATGGCGGGACGGCCGTTCGGATTCGGGGCGTAGCGGATGCGCCCCATGATGCCGGCGATGCCCGCAAGGGCGGGATTGGCGGAGCCGGCGTAGCCGGGCTGCTGCTGCCCCGGCGTGTCGTACACCAGCGGGATCTGGATGAAGTAAGGGACGCCCACCCCGGGATTGGCCGCAACGATGTCGGACGAGCTCAGGCGGTTGTCGACCGTGACCCGCGGCCGCCACGAGAACGTGGGCGAGCCGACCACGAGGCGCGGATTGAGATTGGTGCCGGGAAGGGCCGCGATCGCGGGGTTCGGCGGCTCAAAGAAATTGAGCATCGTGTTGACCGGGGGGATCACGTTCACCGGGTTCGATTGGCTGTCGCCGGTCTCACCGGACACGCGCACCGCGGTGCGCCCCAGCCAGGCGCCGGGGCGGCCCTCCCGCACGACGCCCTCCGCGGAGACGAAACCGCGGCGCTTGCGATCGAAGGCGGGACGTTGCTGGAAATTGTTCTGCTCGGCGACGGTCGCGACCCGCAGGGCCAGGCGGCCGCGCACCAGCACCCGGTTGTGGTCGAGGACGCTCCGGTAGGAGTCCTCCGAGGCGAAGACCCCCGTCACCGCGGTGCGATCGCGCTGAAGCTGCGGGCGCACCGTCGAGCCCTCAATCACGCCGGCCGGGTTGCCGATGCCGAAGAGGAGCGAGTTGGGACCCCGGCTGATGGTGACCCCGGAGGAGTTGTAGGCATCGAACGGGATGTCCGTCGGGAAGTAGTCGCGCGTGACGGTGGCCGCTCCGATCCCGCGGACCCGGTTGTTCGCCTGGGGGTTCTCGCGGCTTTCGGACATGTCCGGCCGCCCGGAGTCGACGGCTCCGCCCGCAAAGTTCCCGGCGACCCCGCCGATCTCGGTCGCGGTGGTGAGAGCGAGCAGTTCCCCGAGATTGGTTGCAGCCGTGTCTTGGAGGAACTCCGGGGTCACGATGCTGATGGCGGCACCGACGTCACGCAGCGCCGTGTTGATGCGGGTACCCGCCAGGGTGCTGGTGGCGAGATATCCCACGGCATCGGTCTCGCTGACGACGAAAGGGTTCAGCTTCACGGCCTCGTCGGCCGCGGGGGCCGGTACGGGCGCGGCCGCAAACGCGGGGGCCAGCAGGAGGGGCAGCAGGGGAAGGAGTGGACAACGATCGCGCATAGGGGCACGGCCGGGGCAGTTTCGCGGGGGCCGCAACTGGAGGTAAGCACCTGACGGTGCAGGGGACTAGCACAGAATGCTGCGCGCACGCCATCCGGCCGGCCTGCCACCCAGTAGCAGGTGAGTTTCGTCGTCCTTCCGTGATCCTGCCGCCAGGACGGTGGCAAGCGGAACGGCCGGTTTGGCTCCGCTAGGGGACATCAAACCGCCGCGCCGGCACGGCCCTCCCCGCGCGAATCGGTGGGCGCCCTTTGACAAGGGACGGGCCCACCGTCCGCTTGACCAATGCCAATCGCTCTCGTTCCCCGCCCTTCCTCCGCCGCGCCCGGCCGACGCCCTCGCGCCACGCTCCTCGGCGCCGCCCTTGCCCTCCTGCTCTCGGGCTGCTCCTCCCGCCTGCCTCCGCTCGCGACGGTCGAGCGGCTCGATCTCAACCGCTTCATGGGGCCCTGGTACGTCATCGCCTGCATCCCCACCTTCCTCGAGACGAACGCCTACAACGCGGTGGAGACCTACCGGCTGGATCCCGACGGTTCGATCGACACGGTCTTCACCTTCAACGAGGGCGGCTTCGACGGCCCCCCGAAACGCTACAATCCGCGGGGCTTCGTGCGCGATCCGGTCCATCGCTCGACTTGGGGGATGCGCTTCGTCTGGCCCTTCCAGGCCGAGTTCCTCGTCACCCACCTCGACCCCGGCTACACCCAGACGGTGATCGGCCGCAACCGGCGCGACTACGTCTGGATCATGGCGCGGACCCCCGAGATGCCCGCCGCCGACTACGACCGCCTGGTGCGCGAACTCGCGGCCCAGGGTTACGACGTGGCCAAGCTCCGCCGCGTGCCGCACCGGCCGCCGCCGGTTCCTTGACCCGTCCCGCTTCCCGGCGCAGAACGCGCGCGTTCCGATGCGCGCGCTGCTCCTCTGCCTCTGCTTCGTCACCACCGCCCTGTCCGCCACGGGGGACACCGGTGCGCTGGCCGGGCACCGGCACCGGGTGCTCGTCACCACGGACATCGGCGGCACGGATCCCGACGATTATCAATCGCTGGTGCATCTCCTGCTTTACGCGGACGTGCTTGAACTTGAGGGACTGGTCTCCTCGCCCTTCGAGCGGCCGGGGCGGGACGCGATCCTCGAGGTCATCGCGGCCTACGCGCAGGATTACCCGCGCCTCCGCACCCACGACGCGCGCTATCCCACCCCGGAGGCCCTGCGGGCGATGACGCGCCAGGGTGGCGTGCGCCCCGCCCCCGCCTCCGGCCTGCGCGGCCCGACGGAGGGTTCCGCCTGGATCGTGGCCTGCGCCCGCCGCCCGGACCCGCGGCCGCTGCACGTCCTCGTGTGGGGAGCGCTGGAGGAGGTGGCCCAGGCGCTGCACGACGCCCCGGACATCCTGCCGCGACTCCGGGTGTACTACATCGGCGGTCCCAACAAGAAGTGGGGCCCCGACGCCTACCAGTTCCTCGTGGAGCACTTCCCCACCCTCTGGATCATTGAGGCGAACTCGACGTACCGCGGGTATTTCCTCGGTGGGCGGCAGGACGGGGACTGGGGCAACGCGGCCTTCGTGCGGCGCCACGTCGCCGGCCAGGGCGCGCTCGGCGCCTACTTCGCGCAGCACCTCGGCGGCGTCCTCAAGATGGGCGACACCCCCTCCGTGAACTGGCTGCTGCGCGGGCATCCCGACGACCCCGGCGCGCCCGGCTGGGGCGGCCGGTTCGTCCGCGCGTGGGAACGGCCGACGGCCCGCTTCACCCGCCTGACCACGGCCGCCGACCGCGTGGAACTCTTCCGCATCGTCGAGCTGGTGCTGCCGCTGGGGCCGGACGCGCCCGCCCAACCCACGGGCCAATTGCGGATCACCAACCAGGTGCTGGACGGCCACCCGGACGGCGCCGGCAACCTGCGGTTCCGTTTCTGCCCGCGCGATCCGGTGCGGTTCCGCTACGAACTGCGGAGCAACGCGCCCGCGCTCGACCGCCGGACCGGGGAGATCACGGCCGTGTCCCCGCCCCCGGAACGGGCGCGCGAGCCCGCCGTCCGCCACCCGCACTGGTGGACCGATGATCCATCACCGGCGGAGGCCGAGGGCGTCCATCACGG
>JBMTAG010000057.1:0-22344 GCA_049428505.1 Opitutaceae bacterium
CCCGCGGCCGGGACGCAGCCCCCGCGCCGGGTCGTCGCCGTCCTCTGGGATCCCGGTTCGCCGGCGGTGGCGCTGCGTCCCGTCCTCGCAACCACGGTCCGGTCGGTCTCGCAGTTCGTGGCCGAGGAGCCGCGCCGCGTCCTCGCCGCGCTCAACGGGGGCTACTTTGGGGGCAACCAGTCCTTCAGCCTCGTCGTCGCGGGCGGCCAGGTGCTTTCGCCCAATGTCCGCCAGCTGTCGCGCCCCTTGCAGGGGGTCGCCACGGCCTACTTCCCGACGCGCGCCGCGTGGGGATTGGATGTGGCCGGCCAGCCTGCGGTGCACTGGGTTTACTCCGCCGGTGCCGGCACGGGCCGGCTTACCGCTTACGACGAGCCCAGTCCTAACCGGCTGAACGCGCCGCCCGCCCCCGTGCCCTCAGCCGACTTTCCCGCCGGCGGTCGGCCCTGGCTCGCCACCCACGCCGTCGGCGGCTCGCCGATGCTCGTGCGGGACGGAGCGGTGCGGGTGACCGACGCCGAGGAGCTGATCGAGGTGAACAACACCTCCCGGCGCCCGCGCAGCGCGATCGGCCACCTCGCCTCGGGTATCGTTGTCCTGCTCGCGGCCGAGGGTGATCAGCCCGGCGGGCCCCCGGGCCTCACGCTCATGGAGCTCGCGGAACTGATGCGCGACCTGGGCTGCGTGGGGGCGATCAACCTGGACGGTGGCGGCTCGACGATGCTCCGCTCCGGCGGCGTCGCGGCGGTGCGGCCGGGCGATGGCGTGGAACGGCCCGTCCTCTCCGCGCTGCTGCTGGGCGATGCGGCGGCGCCCGGCCCGGCCGAGTCGCCGCCGGTGGTTCGCCACCCACCTTGGGCGCTGCGCCTGGCGCCTGGTGCGGCGGGCTGGCTGCAGGTCGCCGCCGAGGGCGGGGGCCTCTCCTACCAGTGGTCCCGCGACGGCCGCCCCGTGGTGGGCGCGACGCACCCGGCGCTGGAGGTGCGCGCGGAGGGATCAGGGGTGGGGGCGCGGTATGCGGTGACGGTGGCCAACCCGCTGGGGCGCGTGGTTGCACCGGAGGTGGAGGTGGCGCCTGCCTCCGATCCGGCGGGCGAGTTGGTCAACCTGTCCGTCCGCGCCACCGCCGGCGCGGCGGAGGATCAGCTGGTCGCAGGCCTGGCGGTGCGCGATGCGCCCGTGCACCTGCTGGCGCGGGCGGTTGGTCCCGGACTGGAGCCGTTTGGTGTCGCCGGGGTGCTGGCTGATCCCGCGCTTGAGTTGCGCTCAGTGGCGGGTCGGTTGCTGGCGGCCAACGAAGACTGGTCCATCACCTTGGCGGACTCGGCGGCGGGCGCTGGTGCCTTTCCGCTCCGGCCCGGCAGCCGCGACGCGGGCCTGCTGGCAACCGCGGATCCGGGCACCTTCCTGCTGGCCTGTCCGCTCCCCGCGGGGGCGCGTCCGGGCGAGGTATTGCTGGAGGTCTATGGACTGGCGGGCAGCACTGGCGTCCTGGCGAACCTTTCGACCCGTTCGCGCCTCGGCCCGCAGGGCGTGCTCACGGCCGGCTTTGTCGTCCGCGGGGGCGCGGCCGCCACGATTTTGGTCCGCGGAATCGGGCCTTCGTTGCGGGTCTTCGGCGTGGCAGAGGCGATGGGTGCGCCCCGGCTGATCCTCTCGGGAGGGGACGGCGTGCTCGCGGTGAATGAGGCTTGGGCGGCGGCGCCAAACGCGGCGGCCGTGCGGATGGCGGCGGCGCGGATGGGGGCCTTCCCCGTTTCCAGCGTCGCGGCGGATGCGGCGCTGCTGCTGAGCCTGTCGCCTGGGCCCTACACGGCCTCCCTTTTGCCCGCGGGTGGGGCTTCCGGCGTGGGTCTGATCGAGGTTTACGAGGTTCGGTAGCGAGGCCGCCGGTGCCGCGTCCTCGCGGGGATGTCCGCCGTGCCCGCAACGGGGCCTGCGCCAAGCGCGTCGAGGGGCCTGCGCCGAGCGTGTCGAGGGGCCTGCTCCGAGCGTGTCGAGGGGCTTGCGCCGAGCGTGTCGAGGGGCTTGCGCCCCGCCCGCCGAGGCGTTGGGCTCGCCGGATGGTCAACCCTGCCCGGCTCCGCGCGCGCTTGCCTGCCGCATTTGTTCTCCTGGTCAGCGCGCACGTCGCGCTGGTCACTGGCTGCAGTCGGGACGGGGACGGGCGCCGCGCCGTCGTCCCCGAGGCGGTCGCGCCCGCGCCGGCCAAGACCCCGGCAAAGGCCGAGGTGCCGGCGGGGGACGCGGGCGCCCCGGCGGAGGTGCAGCGGATGCTGGGGCGCTGGCTGCGTTCCGATGGAACCTATGTGCTGGAGCTGCGCGGGGCGGATCGCAGCGGCATCGTGCAGGCGGCGTATTTCAATCCGAAGTCCATCAACGTCTCGCGCTCGATCTGGCTGCGCGGCGCGGACGGCGTGCAGGTGGTGGTCGAGCTCAACGACACCGGTTACCCGGGGGCGACCTATGTGCTCGGGCTGGCGGCGGACGGTGACCGTCTCGTGGGCAAGTACAACCAGCCGCAGATGGGCCAGTCGTTCGACGTCGAGTTCATCCGGCAGAAGAAGTTTCCCTGAGCGGGGCGCGCGATGGGCCGGCCTCCCCTGGGCAACGCGGTCCGGTGCCCGCGCTGCCGGCTGACGGTGCGCTGGTGCGTCTGCGCGGTCGCGGGCCCGGTCGAGGTTCCGCTGGCGGTCGACGTGCTCATGCACCACCGCGAGCACTTCCGGCCGACCAGCACCGGACACCTGATCCAGCGCGCCCTGCCCGCGGCGCGCCTGCACCTTTGGCGGCGGGAGCGCCGGTTGACGGCGGAGGAGATCCGGCGGCCCGGCCGGGAGCTGTGGATCCTCCACCCGCACGGCCACCCGCCGCCGCCGGCCGCCGACCCGGCCGCGGTCCAGGCGGTCCTGCTGGACGGCGTCTGGAGTGAGGCGACGGGGATGTTGCCCGACCTTGCGGGCTGGGGCCGTGTCGTGGGGCTTCCGATGCGTGGGGAAAGCCGCTACTGGCTCCGCGCCCAGCAGGCGGGCGGGCGGTTCTCCACCGTCGAGGCGCTGTTGTTCCTGCTGGGCGTGCTGGGGCTGGACGCCGCGCGGCGCGAGCTTGAGCTTCAGTTCGAGCTGCATGTGTACGCGAGCCTTCGCCTGCGTGGGCGCAAGGAGCTGGCGGCGCGGTTCCTGGCCACCTCGCCGGTGGCGGCCGCCTGGCCCGAGTTCCTCGAGGCCCTGCACACTCCGCGGCCCCTCGCGTCCCCGGGTTTGACTCCGTCCGGCCCGCCGCAAGCTTCCCCGGCTCCCCCATGAACCTCCCCCGTCTGCTCCGTCTCCTCATCCTCACGCCCCTCGTGGCGCTGTTCCCCGCTTCCGCCGCGGCGCCCACCGAGGCTTCCGGCGCCGTCTACGAGCTGCGCACCTACGTCGCCGCGCCCGGCAAGGGCGAGGCGCTGCTCGCCCGTTTCCGCGACCACACCACGCGCCTGTTCGAGCGCCACGGCATGGTGAACGTCGGCTACTGGCTGGCCGCCGACGCGAAGGACGGTGGCGGCGAAAAGCTCATCTACCTGCTGCGCCACCGCAGCCGCGAGGCGGCCAAGGCCTCGTGGCAGGCCTTCATCGCCGATCCGGACTGGAAGGCGGTCGCCAAGGCCTCCGAGGCCGGCGGCAAGCTCGTCGCCGGCATCGAGTCGGTGTTTCTCGCCCCCACTGATTTCACCGCGCCGATGGACGCGGGGAATGGCGGCGCCGAGCGGGTCTTCGAACTCCGCACCTACGTCGCCGCCCCCGGCAAGCTGCCCGGCCTCGATGCCCGCTTCCGCGACCACACCCGCGCCATCTTCGCGCGGCAGGGCATGACCAACCTCGGCTACTTCCACCCGGTGGACGCCGACAAGGGCGCCGGCACCACGCTGCTCTACTTCCTGGCCTACCCGAGCCGCGAGGCCGCCGCCGCCGCGTGGAAGGGCTTTCGCGACGACCCGGCCTGGGTCAAGGCCCGCACGGAGTCGGAGAAGGAAGGCAAGCTCACCGCCAAGGTGACGTCGGTCTACCTCCGGGCGACGGACTTCTCGCGGATCCGCTGACCGGCTCCGCCCGCCAGAATCGCGTCGACTCCCGCGATTCCACCCGCCAAGGATCGGGAATTCCCCCGGCGGCGCGGGTCAGGTCCGGCCCGGCCCGCCGCCGGTCTCGCACCTGACCCTATGAAACGCACCTCGCTCCCTCCGCCCTCGCGGGCGTTCCTGCCGGCGGTCGTCCGCCTGGTCCTGTTCGCCTGCGCGGCCGTCGGTGCCGCGCTCGGCCAAACCTCCGGAGGCATCTCCGGGTCCGTGGTCAGCACCGCGACCCGCAACGGGCTCCAAGGGGCGACGGTCTCCGTTCCCGCCCAGGGCCGCACGGAGTTCACGGACAGCGCCGGCCTCTTCCTGCTGCAGGGCCTCAGCCCCGGCACGGTCGAGGTCGTCGTGTCCTACTCGGCCTTCGAGGAGCGGCGCGTCACCGTCGCCGTCCGCGCCGGGGAGACCGCCCGCGTCGAGGTCGAGATGAAGCCCGCCCAGGCGATCGTGATGGACCGCTTCACCGTCGCCACCGTGCGGGAGGGCCAGGCCCTGGCGATCACGGAGCAGCGCAACGCCCTCAACGTGAAGAGCGTCACCGCGCTCGACGAATGGGGCGTCCTGCCCACCCAGAACGTCGGCGAGCTCGTCTCCCGCCTGCCCGGCATCACCTTCACCACCGATGAGGACAACCTCATCAACAACGTGAGCATCGGCGGCCTCCCCGCGAGCTACACCCGCCTCAACATCGACGGGATGTCCTCGACCGGCGTCGGCGGCGACGGCCGGTCGGCCACGCTGCATTCCTTCTCGGGCTCGATGTACGAGCAGGTCGAGATCATCGCCGGGCAGACGCCCGACAAGCGCGCCGACTCCCTCGGCGGCCAGCTCAACCTGAAGACCCGCTCGCCCCTCGCGATGGCCGAGCGCCGCCGCGTCTCCTACACCGCCAGCGGCCGCTACTTCCCGTCCTGGTCGAGGCGCAATTTTGCCGTCTCCGAGCGCCCCCTGCGCCCGGACTTCAGCGCCTCCTACACGGAGGTGTTCAGCGTCGGCCAGGGCGTCCGCAACCTCGGCATCGCCGTCACCGCCTCCTACCAGGAGGTGCTCAACCCGCACGATTGGGACATCCTCCTCTACGAGTCCACGACGAACCCGGTGGCCCAGTTGCGCGACTACACCCGGATGAGCGGCCTCAACGACCGCTTCCTCTCCGCGGTCAGCGCCCGCGCCGATTACAAGCTCTCCGAGTCCACCCGCGTCTCGCTGCGCTTCCTCTACAACGCGGGCTCGGAGCCGTTCTTCAGCTACACCGCGGTCAACCCCTGGCTGGCGAGCAACCTGACCGTGAATTCGCCGACCAATCCCAACGGCGGCATCCGCGCGGGCTACACCGCCACCCGGATCGAGATGCTCCCGGTGAACAACACCACCCTGCAGCCGGGCGGCGTCGCGGTCGGCGCCGCCCAGATGCGCCTCAACCCGCAGCGCTACTCCTTCACCAGCAAGAACCCGACCGGGACCCTTGCCTTCGAGCACAACTGGGGCCGCCTGCGGATGGACCACGCCTACCGCTGGAGCAACACCCACTGGAACTCCGGCGCCGGCCGCAAGCGCGAGAACGGCACGGTCTCGATGCGCACCCGCGACGCGATCGGGTTCATCCTCGATTACAGCGACCCCGCCGGCCAGACCTTCTTCCCCACCGGTGGCGCCAGCGTCTACAGTGCCGCCAGCTACACCCCGTTCGTCACCGCCAACGCGTCCGCCACCCAGGCCGTGCCGCAAACCTCGGTGGTGTTCAACAAGCGCGACACGGTGACCGACACCAACGAGGTGACCGCCAACGTGAACGCCGCCTACACGCTGGCCACCGCGGTGCCCATCACCCTCAAGGCCGGCCTTGAATCGGTGAACCGCCGCGTCAACAACCGCCAGGTCTACCCCCGCCGCTGGTACGGCGTCGTGGGCTCGGTGCTGCCCACCGACGGCCTGATGCCGCTCACCGAGTTCGAGCGCCAGAACGGTGGCCGCCGCCTGCCGGTGGTCGATCCCGCCGCCATCAGCACGACGCTCGGCAACTCCGCGCTGTGGTACGAGGACGTGAACTTCACCGCCACCTCGCAGTACACGAACCGCCGCATCCTGGAGGAAGGCGTCGACTCCGCCTACGCCCAGGCGACGGCGCGCCTCGGCGGCCTCACGATCCTCGGCGGCGTCCGCCGCGAATGGGTGTCCACCGACACCTTCACCTACTTCCGCGCCCGCACGACCCCGATCGCCGCGGAGCCGGACCACTTCAAGCGCGCCGCGCTCGACTTCCAGCGGCTGTCCAAGGACGGGGAGTATGCCAAGGCGTTCCCCAGCCTGCACCTGGCGTACGACATCACCGCCAACCTGAAGGCCCGCGCCAGCTGGTCGACCAGCTACGGCCGTGCGCCGCTCGCGTCGCTCATCGCCGCCACCACCGCGAATGATGCGGCCCGGACGGTCACCATGGGCAACCCGGACCTGCAGCCCCAACTCGGCCGCAACCTCGACCTCAAGCTCGAGTACTACCACAAGGACGGCACGATCTCCGTTCGCGGCTACCGGAAGGAGATTTCCGACTACATCGGGGCCTCCGGACGCTCCGGCGAAGTCATTGGCGGCGGCTCCGACAACGGCTTCGACGGCCTCTACGAGGGCTACGAGATCGTGCAGGCCCGCAACCTGGGCGACGCCCTGTACCGCGGCCTGGAGGTCGATTTCCGCCAGCGCCTGTCGTTCCTCCCGGGAGTGCTGCGGGGCCTCACCGTCCGCGCGAACTACACCTACCTGCGGACGCAGGGGAACTTTGGCGGCACCACGGCCATCGCGAACGGCCGGCTCGGGGGCTTCATCCCGAAGGCCTACAACCTGGGGCTACTCTATACCCAGGGGAACTTCGGCGCCTCGTTCGACGTGAACTACACCGGCGCCTGGCCGGTCCTCAACGTCAGCGCCACCGCGCCGCAGACGGCCCGCTTCCGCGAGCCGTGGCGCGTGATGAACGCCGGTGTGACTTACCGCTTCCGCCGCGACACCACCGCCTTCCTGAGCGTCAACAACCTCGCCGAGGAGGGTCGTCGCGAGTACATCTTCGACCCGTCGCGGGTGCGCTCCAACTGGGTGATCCCGCGCTCGCTGAAGTTCGGCGTCACCGGGCAATTCTGATCCGCGGCCCGAAGTCGGCGCTTCCGTCCTCCTTCCGGGCGGCCCCGCAGGGCCGCCCGTTTTCTTTGCACTCAGTTTTGTTCCGGAGGTGGTTGGAAGTGAGCTAAGCCGCTGACCGGAGCTCAATTGACAATCAGACCAGGGCTGGTCTGGTTTGGTGCAATGAAGCTCGTCAACATCCAGGCCGCGAAGACGCATCTTTCCCGCCTGGTCGAGGAGGTGGTGGCGGGGGAGGAGGTGGTGCTGGCGAAGTCGGGCAAGCCGCTGGTTCGGCTGGTGCGTTACGCCCAACCGCGGTCGCGGCGGACCCCCGGGGCCCTCGCCGGGCAGTGCTGGGAGGCCCCGGATTGCTGGGCGCCGGGTCCGAGCGAGCTCGAGGCTTCGATCGAGGCGCCCTTGCTGCTGGAGCCGCCTGCGCCGACGCTCGCGCCCCGGCTGCCGCGCCGGTTGTTGGTGGATTCCCACGTGGTGGTCTGGTGGTTGTGCGCGCCCGAACGGCTCACCGCTGAGACCCGGAACCTGATCAGCTCCCCCGATCACGAGGTGTTCCTCAGCGCGGCCACGGTGTGGGAGCTCGGGCTCAAGGTCGCCCGGGGGAAGCTCAAGCTCCCGGAGGCTTACGCGGGCACGCTGCTCGCGGACGGCTGGCGGGAACTGCCGGTGACCATCGCCCACGGAGCTCGCGCCGTGCACCTGCCGCCGCTGCACGCCGATCCTTTCGACCGCCTCCTGATCGCGCAGGCCCTTGAGGAGGAGCTGGTGCTCGTCACGGCCGATCGCATTTTGGCGGCGTATCCGATCCGCACCCAGGTCGCGTGAGTCCGCCGGGTAAGCCATGACCTCGATTTCTCCCGTGATCCCCATCGCGAGCACCTGCCGTCGGCCGCGCGGGTGGTTCCCGCGCAAGTGCGGGTTCGCCGTGGGACTCGCCCTCGCCGGCGTGGGTTGGGGCGCGGCGCCGGACGTGGTGCCGCCGCTGCCGGCGGCGGCCGCGGCCCTGGTGGGGGCGGGGGAGGACTTTCCGCGCGCGCCGGCCACCTGGCTCGAGGCGCAGGTGGAATTGTCCCGGCGCGGGTTTTCGGGCGGTCCCATCGACGGACTCGCCGGGCCCCAGTCCACCGCGGCCCTGCGCGCCTTCCAGCGCCGCGAGGGCCTGAGCGAGACGGGGGTCCTGGATGCGGCAACCCGGGAGAGGCTGGTCCTGGAGGTCCCGGCCCTGACTTGGGCGTCCCTGTCGGCGGAAGATCTGGCGGGGCTGCGGCCGGTGCCGGAGACGTGGCAGGGCAAGGCGGCGGCGGAGGGGTTGCCGCACGCGACGGCGTTGGAGCTGGTGGCGGAGCGGTTTCGCGCGGGGGAGCGGTTCCTGCGGCGCCTCAATCCGGGCATCGATTGGGACGCGCTCACCCCGGAGACGCTGCTCGTGGTCCCGGCGGCGGAGGTCGTGCCGCGGCCCGGGGTGGCGGCGCGGCTGCAAATCCGCCTGGCCGCGCGCGAGTTGGAGGTCACCGATGCGGCCGGGCGGGTGATCGCGCATTTTCCGGTGAGCATTGCCCGGCGGGTGGAGAAGCGTCCGGTCGGGGAGTTGCGGGTGCGGGTGGTCGTGGCGGGGCCGGACTACACCTTTGATCCGGCGTTGTTTGCGGATTCGGCGGAGGCGCGGGAATTGGCGGGGCGGAAGCTGATCTTGCCGCCGGGGCCGAACAATCCGGTGGGCGTGGCGTGGATTGGCTTGGATCGGCCTGGGTACGGCATCCATGGCACGCCGGAGCCGGCGAACGTGGGGCGCACCGAGTCTTTGGGCTGCTTCCGCCTCGCCAATTGGGACGCGCAGACGCTGCTGGGCCTGGCGTGGGTGGGCCTGCCGGTCCTCGTCGAGCCCTGAGGGAGTGAGGTGGCCGCGGCCCCCTCGCAGCCGGCGGGCGTGACCTCGGTGAAGGCGGTGGGAGCCTCGCCGCACCCCTCCCCATGCGCGCCATCCCGCTTCCCCCCACCCGCCGCAGCTTCCTCCGCAGCGCCACCGCGACCGCCGTCGCCTTCCCCGCCGTGGTGCGCGCCGCCTCCCCGAACGCCTCGGTCCAGGTCGCCGTCATCGGCGTCAACGGCCGCGGCTACGCCAACCTCCACTCGGCCGCCTCCCACCCGTCCCTCCGCTACGTCGGCTTCTGCGACGTCGACCAAGCCTCCTTCGCGAAGGCGGACAAGGATCACCCCGGCACGCGGCACTGGACGGACTACCGCGACCTCCTGCGTGACCTCGGGGATCGCCTCGACGCCGTGATCGTCGCCACGCCCGATCACATGCACGCGCCGGTGGCCGTCGCCGCGATGGCCCTGGGCAAGCACGTCTATTGCGAGAAGCCCCTCGCGCACACGGCGTGGGAGTGCCGGCAGATGCGCCTGTGGGCGGAGAAAAAGGGCGTCGTCACGCAGATGGGGAACCAGATCCATTCGTCGGTCGAGTACCGCCTCGCCACGCGGCTGCTGCGCGAGGGGACGATCGGCAAGGTCAAGGAAGTGCACTCCTGGGTCGGCGTCGCGGGCAACGAGCGCACCTGCCTGCTGGAGCCGCCCGCGGAGACGGCGCCCGTGCCGGCCGGGTTGAACTGGGACCTGTGGCTCGGCGCGGCGCCCGCGCGCCCGTATTCGCCCGGCATCTACCACCCGTTCGCGTGGCGCGACTGGCAGGACTTTGGCGGCGGCGCGCTCGGGGACTTCGGCTGCCACATTTTGGACCCGGTGTTCACCGGCCTCGGACTGACCGCGCCGACGTCGGTCATCGCCGAAAACACCGGGGTAAACCGCCACATCTGGCCCACCAGCCAGACGATCCGGTACGTGTTCCCGGGCACCGAATTCACCGCCGGCCCGACGCTGCCCGTCACGTGGACCGACGGCGGCCTGCGCCCGGAGCGCAAGTTCGCGCAATTGCCGCCGCACCTCGACCTGCCGCGCAGCGGGTCCCTGTTCGTCGGCGAGAAGGGCAACCTGGTGCTCCCGCACGTGGGCGGCCCGCGGCTCTACCCGGAGGAGAACTTCCCCGGCTTCACCTACCCGAAGGACGTGAAGGCGGTGCATCACCACCACAGCTGGATCGACGCGATCCGCTCCGGCGGGCGCACCAGCGGGGGCTTCCACTACGCCGCGTTCCTCGCCGAGACGGTGCAGCTCGGGAACATCGCGACGCGGCTCTCGCGCCGCCAGACGATCACGCGGGGCAACCGCAAGACGGACGTCAAGGCGGGCACCCTGCACTGGGATAGCGCGGCCTTCCGGTTCCGCGACCAGCCGGCGGCGAATGCCCTTCTGACCAAGACTTACCGGCGGGGCTGGGAAGTCCCGGCGGCCTGAGCCGGCCCGGCCCTTCGCTCAACGCAGGCCGGCGATGCCCCCGGGCAGCGCCATCACGGTGCGGACCTCCGCGGGCGTGAGCGCGCGGTTGAAGACGGCGAGGTCGTCGAAATCCCCGACGTAGGCCGCGGCGAGCACGAGCCGCACCTGCGCGGGATCCCAGCCGAGGTCGAGTTGCCAGCCCGTGATCGCGCCCTGCGGCTCGCCGTCGAGGTAGAGGCGCCCGGAGCCGGCCCGGCCCTCGTTCAGCCGGTCCCAGGTGAAGACGACGTGCGTCCAGCGGGTCCGCGCGAACGGCGCCCGCGCCACCTGCACCATCGGGCGCTGCGCATCCGTCAGCTTCGCCCAGTCCACGTTCTGCGGATTCCACAGCTCCAGCCGGGGGCGGATCGCGTAGCGGAAGAGCCGCGGCGTCTCGTCCTTGGACCATTCCAGAAACATGAAGCCCCGCTTGCTGTCGCCGCCGACGATCTGCACCGGGTCGCAGTAGCCGGGCTCGAGGTCCTCGTCGGGGGAGATCCGCAGCCAGACCGACACGCTGCCGCTCCAACTGCCGGCCCGGTAGTCGAGGACGCCCTGCTGGTGGAAGTAGGGCCGGACGGGGTTCTTGCGGGTGACGCGGAGCGCGCCGCCGAAGCGGCCCGCGTCGGGCACGATTCGGATGTGCTCGCCCGGCCCCGGCGGCGCGTCCTTGGGCCCGCCCGAGAAGTGGAGCTTCGCATCGCCGCGCGAGAAATCGGCGTCGAAGCCGCGGTCGAACGAGGCGTGGTGGGTGAGGGCGGAACGCAGCGGGCCGGGTTCGGCGGCGACCCCCGGACGGAGGAGCACCAAGGTGAGGGGCAACAGGCGGAGGCAGCGCATCGGGGGAGATCGTCGGCCGCAGGCTGGCGCGGGGCGGCGTCGCCGCAAGCGGGATGCGCGTTTGCCTTCGCCGGGTCGCGCCGCAGCTTCGCGGCGATGCGCCTGCCCCCGCTCCTCCTCCCCGTGCTCCTCCTCGGCGCCGCGCGCGCCCTCCCCGGCGCGGCGTCGGTCCCCGCCGAGGCCGTGGTGCGGCTCGCCGAGGTCGTCGTCACTCCCAGCCGTTTCGGGATCGCCGACCAGGCCGCCGGCTCCGCCGCCACCCTCACCGGCCGCCAACTCGAGACCCTGCCGCAGGTCGGGCAGGACCTGTACCGCTCCATCGCCCGCCTGCCCGGCCTCGCCGCCGACGACATCTCCGCCCAGTTCTGGGTGCGGGGCGCCCCGCAGGCGGAAGTGCGCGGCCGGTTGGACGGCCTCGAACTGATCGAGCCGTTCCACCTCAAGGACGTCGGCGGCGCGCTCTCGATCGTCGATCCCGCCGTGATCGGCTGGCTCGAGTTGTCCACCGGCGGGTTCGGGGCGGAACACGGGGACCGGCTCGCGGGCGTGCTCACGCTGGAGACCCGGAGCGAGGCCCGGACGCGTTCCGCGGTGGACCTGAGCCTCACGGGCCTGGGGCTCCGCCGCGAGGGAGCCCTGCCGGGCGGTGCCCGCTACCTCGTGACCGCGCGGCGCGGTTACCCGGACGTGGCCCTCAAGGCGTCGGGCCGGGACGATGACGTGTCGCCGCGGTATTTCGACGCGCTCGCCAAGCTTGAGTTCGCGCCGGCTCCGGGCCACGCGCTCTCCTTCCACGCGCTGCACGCCGGCGACGACCTCCGGTATGCGCGGACCAATTCCCCGTCCCTGCGCAGCAGTTATGACACCAGCAGCGCGTGGGCCCGGTGGCGGGTGCGGGAGCGCGCGGGGTGGAACGGCGAGACGGTCGCAGCCTGGTCCGCCCTCACGTGGAACCGGACCGGCTCCGGCCGCCTGGACGGCTTCCCCTTCGGCCTGCGGGATCGGCGGGGTCTGGACGTGGCGCACCTGCGCTCGGAGTGGTCGCGCCCGGTCGGGGACGCATGGCTCTGGCGGGCCGGCGGGGAGGTGCGGCGAGGCGCCGCCCGGTACGATTACGCGCTGTCGCAGCAGCGCGGCGGGGTGGCCAACGGCGTGCAGGTCACGCGCGCGTCCACGGTGGCCGCGCAACTCGAGCCGCGGGACACCGGGGGCGCCGGCTTCGCGGCGGCGCGGGGGCGGTTGCCGGGCGGTTGGCTGGTGGAAACGGGGTTGCGGGCCGACCGGGCGCCGCGAACCTCCGCCGCGGAGTGGGGGCCGCGGGTCAACGTGGCGTGGGTGACGGGCGACGTGACGTGGCGGGCCGCATGGGGCCGCCACGCGCAGGCGCAGGGGCTGCACGAGCTCGCGGTGGCCGATGGCGAGCGTCAGTTCGCGCCGCCGGAGCGGGCGGAGCACCGGGTGCTGGGGCTGGAGACGAGGCTCGGCGCCGCCGCCGCGCTGCGCGTGGAGGCGTACGACCGTCCGTCGAGCCGGTTGCGTCCGCGCTGGGTTAACCTCGACAACGCCTATGACCTGTTCCCGGAGGCGCAGGCGGACCGGACGCGGCTCGACCCGGAACGCGGCCGCGCCCGGGGGGTGGAGGTCCTGCTGGCGGGCCGCGGCCGGGGCCCCTGGCAGTGGAACGCGAGTTACGCGTGGGCGCGCACCGAGGAACGGATCGCGGGCCGGTGGGTGCCCCGCGCCCGCGACCAGCGGCACGCCGCCTATGGTGACGTCACCTACGCCCCCGGTGACCGCTGGACGTTCAGCGCCGCGTGGCATTTCCACAGCGGCTGGCCGACGACGGAGGTCACCTATGGCCTGGCGCCGCTGAACAACGGTCGCCGGCTCCTGGTTTCCGCCAATGGTCCCGCCTTCGGCCTGCGGTTGCCCGCGTACCACCGGCTCGACCTGCGCGCGACGCGGCGGATTCCGCTGCGGACCGGCGAATTGCGGGTGCAGCTCGACCTCTTCAACGCCTACGATCGGCTGAACTTCCTCGGTTACGACCGGAAGGTGAGCGTCGCGGGCAACGAGGTGACCGTCCGGCGGGAGGCCCGCGAGCAACTGCCATTTCTGCCGAGCGCCGGGTTGATCTGGGAATTCTGACCGCGCGGCGAGGTGGCCTTGGGTCCGGTGCGGCCGCGGCGGCAGCCGCGGATCCGGGCGGGCGCTTTGCGGCTTGGCGGGACGGTGAATCGCGGTTTCCCTCGCCCCCGATGTTCACGGGCATTGTCGAGGAGGCAGGCAGGGTGGCAGACTTCTCGCCTTCGGCGAAGGGGTGGTCCCTGCGCGTCAACGCCCGGCAGGCGCTCGCGGGGGTCGCGCTGGGGGACAGCATCGCGGTCAACGGCTGCTGCCTCACCGTCGCGGAATTCGATGCCGCGAGCCTGCGCTTCGACGTGCTGGCGGAGACCCGCCGGCTGACCAGCTTCCACGCCCTCGCGCCCGGGGCGGCGGTGAACCTCGAGCGGAGCCTGCGTTTCGATGGCAAGGTGGGCGGGCATTTCGTCACCGGGCACATCGACGCGCCGGGCCGGGTCGAGGTCTTCGAGCCGCGGGGCGCCGATCATTACCTGCGGGTGGGCTTCCCGGCGGAATTTGGCGCCTACGTGGTGCCGAAGGGCTGCATCGCGATCGACGGCATCTCCCTGACGGTCGCGGAATGCGGCCCGGAACACCTCGCGGTCTGGCTGATCCCCCACACGCTCGCGGTGACCAACCTGCGGGAGCGGCGCGCGGGGGACACGGTGAACCTGGAGTTCGACCTGTTGGCGAAGCACGTCGCGCGCCTCCTGCAGGCGCGGGGGGCCTGAGCCGGCGATGCGCGCCTCCCTCCAGGCCATCACCGAGGAACTGCGGCGGCTGAAGCTGGCCGGCGTGACGACCGTGCCGGTGGCGGACGAGACCCTGGAGCGGCTGCGGAAGGTGGTGGGTCGGCGGGCGGCGGCCGGCGCGGGCGAACGTCCCGCCGCGGCGCCAGCTCCGGTGGTGGCGCCGGCGATGCCCGCCCCCGAGCGGGTGCGGGAGGCGACGCGCGGCGGGTCGCCGGCGACGGCGTCCGCGGCTCCGTCGTGGGCGCCCCCCGAGGTGCGTCTGCCGGCGGGCAGCAAGGCGGAGCGTTGGGCCGCCCTGAAGGCGATGGTCGAGGGCGATCCCGTGTGCCGGTCCCACCTGCGGCCCGGAAAGCGGGTCGTGGTGGGCGTCGGTTCGTTGGATGCGGCGCTGATGTTCGTGGGCGAGGCCCCGGGTGCGGAGGAGGAACTGCAGGGTGAACCGTTTGTCGGGCCGGCGGGGCAGTTGCTGACGCGGATGATCGTCGCGATGGGGGTGGCGCGGGAGGAGGTCTACATCGGCAACATCATGAACTGGCGTCCGGGCCTGCCGACGGACGAGGGGCAGGAGCAGGTCGGCAACCGCCCGCCGACGGCCGGGGAGATGGCGTACTGCCTGCCGTTCCTGCGCGCGCAGGTGGAGGTGGTCGCGCCGCGTTTCCTCGTGGCCCTCGGGGCGACGGCCGCGCAGGGCCTGCTGGGGGCGGGGGCCTTCAAGACCCTCGGCGAAGTGCGCGGGCGCTGGCACGATTTCGGCGGCATCCCGCTGATGGTGACCTACCATCCGAGCTACATTCTCCGCGAGCCCACGCCGCGCCGGAAGCGCCTCATCTGGGATGACCTGCTCCAGGTGATGGAACGGTCCGGCCTGCCGATCTCCGAGCGGCAGCGCGGCTACTTTCTCGAACGATGATTATCGGGCGCGCGTGGAGCGGGCTGGCGCTCGGGCTCGCGGTGACCCTCGCCGGGTTCGCCGGGGAGCCGGTGGTCGGCGATTTTGCGGCCCTGCGGGAACGGGCGCGCGTCCTCGCCGCGGCCCCGCCGCGCGCCACGGCCGGCGAGGTCCCGGCCTGGCTCCGGAACCTTTCCTACGACCAGCTGCGACGGATCGAGTTCGACACCCGGCAATCGCTGTGGGCCGGGGACGGATCCTGGTTCGAGGCCCAGTTTCTCCATCCGGGCTTCCTCTTCGACCGGTCCGTGCGGCTCTGGGAAACGCATCCCGGCGGCGTGCGGCCGATCCCGTTTCAAACGGGACTCTTCCGCTATCGCGGCGTCGAACCCGGGCGCATCCCCGCGGAGCTCGGGTTCGCCGGCTTCCGGCTGATGCATCCCTTCGGGGGCCGCGGGGAGCCGTTTCAGGAAATCGGCTCGTTCGCCGGCGCCAGCTACTTCCGCTTCCTGCCGGCCGGGGCCGCGTACGGCCTTTCCGCGCGCGGCCTCGCCCTCGACACCGCGGCGGAGCGTCCGGAGGAGTTTCCGCGTTTCAGCGAATTCTGGCTGGAACGACCGGCGACGGACGACCGCGCGGTGACCGTCCTCGCCCTGCTGGAGAGCGAGCGGGTCACCGGCGCCTACCGCTTCCGCATCACGCCGGGGGCCGAGACGGTCGTCGCGGTGCGCGCGGAGCTGCACTTCCGGGGCGCGCCGGGAGTGGTCGGCCTCGCGCCCCTGACCAGCATGTTCTGGCGGGGCGAGGGCAACGGCGCCGCGGCCGAGGATTACCGGCCGGAGGTCCACGACTCCGACGGTTTGCTGCTGCACCGCGGTTCCGGCGAATGGCTGTGGCGGCCGCTGGCCAATCCGGCGCGCCTGACCGTGGCGACCTTCGCGGACGAGAACCCGCGCGGGTTCGGCCTGCTGCAGCGCGACCGCGACTTCGAGCACTACCAGGACCTCGAGGCCTCCTACCACCTCCGCCCCAGCCTGTGGGTCGAGCCCGTGGGGGCGTGGCGGCGGGGAGGGGTGCGACTGGTCGAGATCCCGACCCGGACCGAGTTCGACGACAACGTCGTGGCGTGCTGGGTGCCGGAGGCGGCGCCGGTGCCGGGAAAGCCGTTCGTCTTCGAGTACCGCCTGCGCTGGTTTCGGGACGGGATTGGGCCGCCCGGCGCGCGCGTGCTGGCGACCCGCCGGGGCAAGTCGGGCGTGCACGAACCTGGTTTCGAACGCTTCGTGGTGGATTTTGCGGGCGGGCCGCTGGCTCGACTCGCCGCGGACGCGCCGGTCGAGGCGGTGGTCACCGTCGGTGACGCCAGCGCGCCGCATCACGTCACGGTCCAGCGCAACCGGTTCAACGGCAGTTGGCGCGTCGCCTTCCTCGTGCGGCCGCCGGTGGAGCCGCGCCCCGTGGAGCTGCGCTGCTTCCTGCGGCACGGCGGCGAGGCGCTCTCCGAGACGTGGTCGCACCTCTGGCAGCCATGAATCCCGTGCCCGCTCCCGCCGCCCGCGTCGAACTGGCGATGGTGTTCCGTCCGGCCACCGGCTCGATGGCTGACTGGAATGAGGCTTACGTGCGGGTGGAGGACTATCTGCGGGCGCACCGGATCCACAACCGCCTCCACCAGAGCCGCCTGATCCTGCGGATCCTGCAGCAGTCGGCGGTGCGCCACGCGGCCGACCCGGCGCTCAGCCCAACCCGGCTCGCGGCGGAGGAGACCGAGCGCCAGATCGACGAGTGGTTCGCGGCGATGCTGGAGGACCGCGGCGCCGCGGGCGACCGCCGCACGATCGAGGGGCGGGTCGCGCTGTTGCTCGCCGACGGTCCGACCCGGTGGCCCTACGCGTTCCTCGAATCGGCGCAAATTCCGGACGAATTCCGGGCCGCGCTGCGCGCCGGCGTGCTGCGGGGGGGGCCCGACCTGAAGATCTCGAGCATGGTGCCGCGCCCGATCGACCTCGGCCCCATCCCGGAAGCGGCGGGCGACACCATCGAGCGCATCGGACGGTGGCCGGTCTTCCGGTTGCTCGTCCTCTGGGCCATGGTGGCGGGGGTCCTCGCCGCGCTCTTCCGGCTGACCCGCTGAACCGCGATGCAACCCTACCTGCCCGGGCGGATGGACGAGCGGCGGCTCACGCGGCGCCGCTCGCTCTTCTTCACCGGCATCTTCCTGCTCACGAGCGTCGCCACCTGGTTCCTCGCGGACCTGCTCTGGCGCGGCGGAATCACGGCGCTCGAGGTCGCCCTGCTCGTGGTGTTCACGATCCTGTTCGCCCACGTGGCGGCGGGCTTCTGCACCGCGATGGTCGGGCTCTACGTCGTGAACCGCGGCGGGGATCGGGCGCGGATCGACGCCGCGACGGTGCCGCCCGACGCGCCCCTGGCGTCCACGGCGATCGTGATGCCGGTCTGCAACGAGGACGTCAGCCGGGTGTTCGAGGGGCTGCGCGTCGTCTACCGCTCGCTGCAGGAGACGCACCGGCTCGAGCCGTTCGACTTCTTCGTGCTCAGCGACTCCAGCCAGCCGAACCAGTGGATCCAGGAGGAGGTCGCATGGCTGGAGCTCTGCAAGCAGGTCGATGGGTTCGGCCGCATCTTTTACCGCAAGCGGCGGCACTCCACCAACAAGAAGGCCGGCAATCTCGGCGACTTCCTGCGCCGCTGGGGCGGTCGCTACCGTTACATGATCGTCCTCGACGCGGACTCGATCATGACCGGCCGGGCCCTGGTCCAGCTCGTGGCACTGATGGAGCAGCACCCGCAGGTGGGGATCATCCAGACGGCGCCGCGGCTGATCAACGGGGAGACGCCGTTCGCGCGGATGCAGGCCTTCGCGAGCCGGTTGTACGGCGGCCTCTTCCTGGCCGGCCTGAATTACTGGCAGCAGCACGATGGCAATTACTGGGGGCACAACGCGGTGATCCGCGTGCAGCCCTTCATCGAGCACTGCGCGCTGCCGGAACTGCCGGGCAGCGAGCCCTTCGGGGGGCGGATCCTCTCGCACGACTTCGTCGAGGCCGCGCTGATGCGCAAGGCGGGGTGGGGCGTCTGGCTCGCGGCGGGCATCGAGGGCACCTACGAGGAGGGGCCGCCGACGCTGATCGATTCCGCCAAGCGCGACCGGCGCTGGTGCCAGGGCAACCTCCAGCACTCGTGGTTGCTCACCGCCGAGGGGTTCCGGCCGGTGAGCCGCTTCCACCTCCTGATGGGCGTGATGGGCTACGCGGCCTCCCCGCTGTGGCTCCTGTTCATGCTGCTGTGCACGCTCGAGGTCTTCGCGCGCACGGGGGCGGCGCCGGCCGAGGCCGCGGCGCCCGCCGCGCCGGCCCTCGGCCTGCCGCCCCGCCAGCCCCGCGCGCGGGCCCGGTTCGGCCTCCCGATGCTGCTGCTCTTTCTCCCGAAGGTCGCGGGCCTGGCCGTGACGTGGGGGCGCCCCGAGGAGGTGCAGCGCTTCGGGGGGCGCGGCCGCCTCCTGCTGAGTTTCCTGCTCGAGTCGATCGGCTCCGCCCTGCTCGCGCCGATCAATATGCTCTTCCACGCCAAGTTCGTGGTCTTCACGTTGCTGGGCCAAGGCGTGTCCTGGCTGGCGCAGCGGCGGGGCGCCGAGGACGACGGCACCGACTGGCGCGAGGCCATCCTCACCCACGGCGGCCAGATGCTCTTCGGCCTGGTCTGGGGCGTGTCGGCCTACGTGCTGTCGCCGGCCTTCTTCGCGTGGCTGAGCCCGGTGGTCGTGCCCCTCGTGCTTTCCGCACCCCTGTCCATCCTGCTCAGCCAGGGACGGCTCGGGCGCGCCGCCCGGCGCTGGGGCCTCTTCCTGACCCCCGAGGAAACCGCGCCGCCCTACGAGCTGCGCCGGCTCGAGCAGAATCTCGCGGAGTGTTACCGCCATCTGCCGCCGCTCGAGCCGCTGCGCGCCGACTACGGCCTGCTGCAGGCCGTGCTCGACCCGTACGTGAACGCGCTGCACGTCGCGCTCCTGCGCCAGCGGCGCCGCACCGAGGAATCGCGCGAGTGGTTCGCCCAACTCCGCGAGCGCCTGCTGCGCGACGGCCCGGACCGCTTCACCCCGCGCGAGAAGATGGCGCTGCTCCTCGACGCCGAGTCGATGATGGAGCTTCACCGCGACCTCTGGAGCGCCCGCACCGAGGACCTCGCGCCTTGGTGGCGCCTCGGCATCCGGCAGTACAACGTCCTCACCACGGCCCCCACCACGGCGCTGTACCGCTGAGACCGGACAAGCGCGGAGCCGATGCGGCGCCCAACTGCCTTAATTCGAATCTCCTGCATCAGCAAAAATACGCATCATAACATCACGATGCGTTGATATTTAGCCTTGCGCGCCGGGCCGGCAGCCGGTTGGGATGCGGCCCTCCAACCCAATACCCAAATGGCCAAATCGTTCGTTTTCTCCTCTGAATCCGTCGGCGAGGGACATCCCGACAAGGTGGCGGACCTGATCTCCGACAGCGTGCTCGACGCCTGCCTCGCGGTGGACCGCCAGAGCCGCGTGGCCTGCGAGACGTTCGTGAAATCCAACGTCGTCGTGGTGGGTGGGGAGATCACGATCCCGAAGCTGCAGGATAAGCGCACGGGGCGCACCAAGCCGATCGAGGAGGCCATCAATCTCGGTCAGGTCATCCGCGACGCGATCCGCGACATCGGCTACGTCAACGACGACGACGTGTTCCACGCCGACTCGGTTTTCATCAACAATTACCTCACGGCGCAATCCGCCGACATCGCCCAGGGCGTCGACGCCCGCAAGGCGGAGGGCAAGAAAACCGCGGAGCAGGGCGCGGGGGACCAAGGGATCATGTTCGGCTATGCCTGCAATGAGACCGCGGAGCTGATGCCGACGCCGATCATGTTCGCGCACCGTCTGGGGCGGAAGCTCACGCAGATCCGCAAGTCGGGCGCGGTGGATTGGCTGCGGCCCGATGCGAAGTCCCAGGTGTCCGTCCGTTACGAGGACGGCCGCCCGGTCGAGGTGGTCAACGTGGTCATCTCCACCCAACACACGGAGGACGTCCGCCACGGCACGATCGAGAAATACCTGATCGAGAATGTGATCAAGAAGGTGATCGATGCGAAGCTGCTGACGCGGAACACCGAATATCTGATCAATCCGACGGGCCGGTTCGTCATCGGCGGCCCGCAGGGCGATTCCGGCCTGACGGGCCGCAAGATCATCGTCGACACCTACGGCGGCTGGGGTCGCCACGGCGGCGGCGCGTTCTCGGGCAAGGATCCGTCGAAGGTGGACCGTTCGGCCGCCTACATGGGCCGGTGGGTCGCCAAGACCATCGTCGCGGCGGGCCT
Source organism: Opitutaceae bacterium (assembly GCA_049428505.1). GTDB lineage: Bacteria > Verrucomicrobiota > Verrucomicrobiia > Opitutales > Opitutaceae > ER46. The sequence continues at coordinate 20,594 of JBMTAG010000057.1, forward strand.
CGCGGCACACGCGGAGATCCAGTTCGCCTACGCGATCGGTCACCCGCAGCCGGTTTCGGTGCACGTGAACACCTTCGGCACCGCCAAGCCGGGCGTGAGCGACGAGCGCATCACCGCGGCCGTGCAGCAGGTCTTCAGCTTCAAGCCGGCGGACATCGTCGCGGCCCTGAACCTCAAGCGGCCGATTTACCGCCAGACCACCAATTACGGTCACTTCGGCAAGCCCGGGCTCCCCTGGGAATCGACCTCCAAGGTCGCCGCGCTGAAGGCCGCCCTCCGCTGAACCCGCTTCCTTCCACCATGGCCACTTCCTCCGCCAAGAAACGCCGCCCCGCGGCCCCTGACCACGCGGTCAAGGACATCGCCCTCGCCGCCTGGGGCCGCAAGGAAATCGCGATCGCCGAGCACGAGATGCCCGGCCTGATGTCGGTGCGCCGCAAGTTCGGGCCCAAGCGCCCGCTCGCCGGCGTGCGCATCACCGGCTCGCTGCACATGACCATCCAGACGGCGGTCCTCATCGAGACGCTGCAGGAGCTCGGCGCCGACGTGCGCTGGGCCTCGTGCAACATCTTCTCGACGCAGGATCACGCCGCCGCCGCCATCGCCGCGGCCGGCACGCCGGTGTTCGCCTGGAAGGGCGAGACGCTGGAGGAGTACTGGGACCTCACCCTCCGCGCCATCACGTTCCCCGGCGGCCTCGGGCCCCAGCTGGTGGTCGACGACGGTGGGGACGTCACGCTGCTCATCCACAAGGGCTGCGAGCTCGAGGAGGGGAGCGACTGGGTGAAGACCCCCTCCGGTTCCCATGAGGAGCAGGTGATCAAAAACCTGCTGGTGAAGGTCGCCCGCGAGCGGCCCGGCTTCTGGAAGGGCATCGCGGCCCAGTGGCGCGGCGTCTCCGAGGAGACCACCACCGGCGTGCACCGCCTCTACCAGATGATGGAGAAGGGCAAGCTGCGCGTCCCCGCCATCAACGTGAACGATTCGGTGACCAAGTCGAAGTTCGACAACCTCTACGGCTGCCGCGAGTCGCTCGCCGACGGCCTGAAGCGGGCGACGGACGTGATGATCGCGGGCAAGGTGGCCTGCGTCTGCGGCTACGGCGACGTCGGCAAGGGCTCGGCGTTTTCCCTCAAGGGCTTCGGCGCCCGGGTGATCGTCACCGAGATCGACCCCATCAATGCCCTGCAGGCGGCGATGGAGGGGTTCGAGGTGAACACGGTCGAGTCGACCCTCGGCACGGCCGACATCTACGTCACGACCACCGGCAACCGCGACATCCTCACCCTCGAGCACATGCGGCGGATGAAGGATCAGGCGATCGTCTGCAACATCGGCCACTTCGACAACGAGATCCAGGTCGAGCGGCTGAATCAGTCCGACGCCAAGCGGGTCAACGTGAAGCCGCAGTACGACCAGTACACGTTCCCGAACGGGCGCTCGATTTACCTGCTCGCCGAGGGGCGGTTGGTGAACCTCGGCTGCGCCACCGGCCACCCGTCGTTCGTGATGTCCAACAGCTTCACCAACCAGGCCCTCGCGCAGATGGACCTCTGGCGCAACCGCGACGCCTACGCGGTCGGCGTCTACCGCCTGCCGAAGCACCTCGACGAGGAGGTCGCCCGGCTGCACCTCGAGAAGATCGGGGCGAAGCTGACCAGGCTCACGAAGGATCAGGCCGGCTACCTCGGCGTCCCGGTCGGCGGTCCCTACAAGCCCGAGCACTACCGGTATTGAAGCCGTGCGCCCCC